>CAMLNB010000018.1 GCA_946481205.1 uncultured Kangiella sp.
GAGTTCCGAATCATGACTGACCCGAAAATCATTGTTGCCCTTGATTACGATCAGCAGGCCAAAGCTTTGGCACTGGCAGATCAACTCGACCCGTCACAATGTCGATTGAAAATCGGCAAAGAGATGTTCACCAAGTTCGGTCCGGATTTGGTCCACGCGATCCAGCAGCGCGGTTTTCAGGTGTTCCTGGATCTGAAATTTCACGACATTCCGAATACGGTCGCGGGCGCGGTCAAATCGGCAGCTGATCTCGGTGTCTGGATGGTCAATGTCCACGCCAGCGGCGGTCCGAAAATGATGATGGCGGCGCGTGACGCCTTGCAAGGTTACGGTGCAAAGCGGCCCTTACTGATCGCGGTGACTGTGCTGACTTCTTTCGATGCCGAGCAGCTCGCTGCCATCGGCATTACCCGCAGCCTTGATGAGCAGGTTCTGGCGTTAGCCAAGCTGACCGAAACCGCTGGTCTGGATGGCGTCGTCTGTTCGGCCCGTGAGGCTGCAGCACTGCGGGCGCAATCGCGAGCCGGCTTCTGCTTGGTGACGCCAGGCATCCGGCCGGCCGGCAGCGAGGCGGGCGACCAAGTCCGCACCTTGACGCCAAAAGAAGCGCTGCAGGCCGGCAGTAGCTACTTGGTCATTGGTCGACCGATCACCGGCGCGTCGGATCCGCTCAAGGCTTTGTGCGAGATCGCTGAATCGCTGTAAGCCGCTCTGGAGCGGCTCAGGCCGGTCTCCTACCATGCGTTCCGTGCCCGGACGGCACCAACCACATGGATACGGAGACTTCCAAAATGCGTTACCTGATTGCCGCTGCCTCGCTTGCCCTGCTGACCCTGATCGCCCCGGCCCACGCCAACAGCGTGACTGCCAAGCCGACCGAAGAGGTCACCGCCGAAGCCAAAGCGGAAGCCCGGTTGAACATCAATACCGCCTCGGCCAAGGACTTGGCCAAAGGCATGAAAGGCATTGGCATCAAGAAAGCGGAAGCCATCGTCGCCCACCGCGAAGCCAACGGCCCGTTCAAGTCGGTCGAAGACCTGCTGAAGGTCAAAGGCGTTGGTCCGGCCACTCTGCAGAAAAATGCCGCGAAGCTGGCGGTAAAGTAACCACTCAAGCGCATCGAGAAAGGGCATCGCAAGATGCCCTTTCTTTTTCACAGGTTCGGGCAAAACCTTCACAAACTATAACGTTCTTTTACGTGCGCCATACAATCGGCGTGTCAGAAAATTTTCCAATTTTTCAAGGACTTTGCTATAGTCGCGCCCGGATTTCATTGGCTTGGAAGAGAGGGCACGGATGTCCACATTAGCAAGCAAGACGTTATTGCCAGTCATCCTATCCGGCGGTGCCGGAACACGGCTCTGGCCACTTTCCCGTGAGTTGTACCCCAAGCAGTTGCTGCCATTGATTGGCGAGACCAGCCTGCTGCAACAAACCCTGCAACGTATCCAAAAGCCAATGTGGCCGATCACGGTTGCTGAGCCCGTTATTGTCGCCAATCAGGAACACCGTTTTCTGATTGCGGAACAATGCCGTGCCATCGGTCAATCGGCGCGCATTGTGCTGGAGCCGGTAGGCCGTAACACGGCTCCGGCGATGACTGTTGCTGCGCTGCTGGCAGAGCAAGCTGCACAGACATTGTTGCTGGTGATGCCTGCTGATCATGTGATTCGCGACAGCGCAGCATTTCACGAAGCTGTCAGCAAAGCGCTGCCGGCCGCGGCGGAAGGCGTCGTCGTAACGTTTGGCATTGTGCCGACGGAGCCGCATACCGGTTACGGGTATCTGCGTACGGGCTCTGAACTCGCAACGGGTGTTGTCTCGCTGGCGGCGTTTGTCGAAAAACCGAATCGCGAAACTGCTGAACAATTCCTGCGTTCAGGTGGTTACTACTGGAATGGTGGAATTTTCCTGGTCAGAGCCGACGTTTGGCTGAATGCAATGGCAGCGCTGCAACCAGCGATGCTGGAGGCGTGCAAAGCCGCGCATCAACATGCCAGCCAAGACCTCGATTTTGTTCGATTGGACAAAGCTGCGTTTGAGCGTTCGCCATCTGACTCCATTGACTATGCCGTGATGGAGCGTTTGCACGAGATTCCGCAGGCGCCGAAGGCTGCAGTTGTGCCGCTAGCTGCAGGCTGGTCGGATTTGGGCTCCTGGCCGTCGGTTGCTGAGCAGTTACCTGCTGATGAAAATGGCAACCACGTGCGTGGCGATGTACTGAGCGTCAAATCCAAGAATAACCTTGCACTTGCCGAGCGCAGACTCGTCGCTCTGGTTGGCGTGGAAAATTTGGTCGTGGTCGAAACCGCCGATGCCGTCCTCGTGGCCAGCCGCGAGCACGCACAATCCGTGAAAGACATCGTGCAACAGTTAAATCAGCGCGGCCGTGGCGAAGCACTTAGCCATCGCCAAGTCTTCCGGCCCTGGGGGAGTTACGAAGGGATAGATGAGGGCGCTCGCTTTCAGGTTAAGCGGATCAGTGTCAACCCTGGAGCCTCATTATCGTTACAGATGCATTACCACCGAGCCGAGCATTGGGTAGTGGTAACTGGCACCGCAGAAGTTACTTGCGATGACAAGGTATTCCTGTTGACTGAAAATCAGTCGACCTTTATTCCTTTGGGAAAAACACATCGGTTACGCAACCCCGGCAAGGTACCTTTGGAAATGATTGAGGTGCAGTCAGGCGCTTACCTCGGCGAGGACGACATTGTTCGATTCTCCGATGTGTATGGTAGACAGGCATAAGGATAGGCCCCAATGTCGTTGATATTTCTGGTTGCAGGTGCGCGACCCAATTTCATGAAAATCGCACCAATTGTCCGTGTGTTGAAAGCACGATCGGATGTTTTCCAGTTCCGAATCATTCATACAGGTCAGCATTTTGATCATGAGATGAGTGATGTTTTTTTTGAGGAACTCGGCATTCCCGCTCCGGACTATCATCTTGGCTGTGGTGGGGGCACTCACGCCCAACAAACCGCCAAAATAATGGTTGCCTTCGAGGAGACATGCCAGAAAGAGCGACCAGACTGTGTAATGGTTGTTGGTGATGTAAATTCGACCTTGGCGTGCTCGATCGTCGCCAAAAAGATGGGTATCCGTGTTGCTCATGTTGAGGCCGGTTTGCGCAGTGGCGACATGACCATGCCTGAAGAGATCAATCGACTAGTCACGGACTCTATCAGTGACTGGTTCTTTGTCACTGAACCATCAGGGTACGAAAACCTGATCAAGGAAGGAAAGTCTCCTGACGCGGTGTCCAATGTCGGTCACGTTATGATCGATAACCTCTTGTACCAAAATGAGCAGCTAGAGCAAGCCGATAAATCCCAGTTCATTAGCGAACCGATAAAGAAACGTTTAGTGCGGTATGGTGTTGTCACCTTGCACCGCCCTTCTAACGTCGATGACCCGGTGCTTTTTTCTCGCATCATGAACGCGTTGAACACTGTCGCCGAATCGATTCCGCTGGTTTTCCCTGTGCACCCAAGAACACGTCAAGCACTGGATAAGAGCGGGCTTGTTGTCAGCGAGAACATCCATTTCACCAAGCCTCTCTCCTACATGGATTTCCTGAATCTCTGGAAAGACGCTGCATTCGTGATGACCGATAGCGGCGGGCTTCAGGAAGAGACAACCGGACTTGGCATACCTTGCCTCACCCTCCGTGAAAATACGGAACGACCAATAACGGTTGAGCAAGGTTCCAATCTACTAGTTGGCACGGATATCGACGCAATCATTGCTGCAGCGTTATCAGTCTTGGCGGGTAAAGGCAAGGCCGGACAACGTCCAATGCTATGGGACGGCGCTTCTTCCGAGCGCATTGTTGAAAAGCTTTTGAAGGTTCTGCACTAAACTTTATTGTGATCCTTCTATTGCTGCCAGCCACAAACTTTAGCAGTGGTTTTTCTGGTGCGGCGTAGTCAACTGCTAAACAAAAACTCAATGCTCTTCCAGAGATCAGGCTAAGGTAGAAATTCAGCAGTGATGAATATGACTTGTTTTAAAGCTTACGACATTCGCGGCCGCCTTGGTGAAGAGATCAACGAAGATGTTGCTTACCGTATTGGGCGAGCATTCGGTGAGTTTCTTGGTGCAAAACGAGTTGCAATTGGATGCGACGTTCGCCTGAGTTCTCCTTTGCTCAAAGCGGCAGTGGCAAGCGGTCTGATGGATTCTGGCGCTGACGTTATTGATCTTGGCATGACTGGTACCGAAGAAGTGTACTTCGCTGCCTTCCATCTCGACGTGGATGGTGCTATCGAAGTGACTGCCAGTCACAATCCGCTGGATTACAACGGGATGAAATTGGTGGGTCGCGGCGCCAAACCAATCAGCAACGACAGTGGTTTGAGGCAGATTCGTGAAATTGCTGAGACGGGCCAGTTTGCATTACCTGCCGCAAGAGGAAAGCTAACCGAGAAATCTATCCTCGCGCCGTACGTTGAGCATTTATTGGGCTATATCGATGCAAAAGCCATTCGGCCTTTGACGATCGTGGCCAACTCGGGCAATGGCGCCGCTGGTCACGTAATTGACGCGCTTGAGGCTCGTTTCCGCGAGATGTCTGTTCCGATAACGTTTATCAAAGTGCACCATGAGCCGGATGGAAATTTTCCGCATGGCATTCCAAACCCCATCATGGTTGATAAACGAGCCGACACCATTAACGCCGTGATAGAGCACAAAGCAGATCTCGGTTTGGCATGGGATGGCGACTTTGACCGTTGCTTCCTGTTCGATGAAACAGGAGCTTTTATTGAGGGCTATTATATCGTCGGTCTGCTGGCCGAAGCATTTCTGTCCCAGCATGCCGGCGAACGGGTAATTCATGATCCAAGATTGATTTGGAACACTCAATCGATTGCTCAAAAGTACGACGGTCTTGCAATCCAGAGCAAGACGGGGCATGCCTTCATAAAGGAGCGCATGCGTGCCGAGAATGCTGTCTATGGCGGCGAGATGAGCGCGCACCACTATTTCCGTGACTTCGCTTACTGTGACAGCGGCATGATCCCCTGGATGCTGGTGGTCGGGTTGATGTCAAAGCAGGACCTACCCCTCTCTGCACTGGTTAATGAGCGCATTGCTGCGTTCCCTTGCAGTGGCGAAATCAATTACAGGGTACGTGATGCCGGTTCTGTTGTTGCCGAGGTTGCGTCAGCGTTTGAGAAAGATGCCATTGGCATCGATAAAACTGATGGACTGAGCCTATCGTTTAAACATTGGCGATTCAACATCCGCTCATCCAATACAGAACCTCTGCTGCGACTTAATGTGGAAGCACTTGATTCGGTTGGTGTCGTCCATCAGCAAGTGGCTACGCTAGAGTCTTTGCTAAAGAACATTGATCCTACGATAGTGAGAATCTGAATATGACAATTTTGGTGACTGGTGGTGCAGGATTTATCGGTAGCAATTTTGTTCTGGATTGGTTAGCTCAATCCAGCGAGATGGTTGTTAACTTGGATAATCTCACCTATGCCGGAAATCTCGACAATCTTGCCAGCGTTAAAGGCAATACCTCACATATGTTTGTGAGAGGCGACATCGGTGATACTGAACTTGTCTCGCAGCTGTTGGCGGAGCATAAGCCTCGCGCAGTTCTGAATTTCGCAGCAGAAAGCCATGTTGACCGCTCCATTCACGGTCCTGGAGCGTTTATTCAGACCAACATCGTTGGAACATTTAATCTGTTGGAGTCAGTTCGTAGCTACTGGTCGAAACTGGACGAGCCGAGTAAAGCTGGTTTTCGCTTCCTTCATGTTTCCACCGATGAAGTTTACGGGTCATTGAGTAAGTCGGACCCCGCGTTTACCGAAACCAATCGGTACGAGCCCAACAGTCCATACTCCGCAAGTAAGGCCGCCTCTGACCATCTGGTGCGCGCATATCATCATACCTATGGTTTGCCGGTGCTGACGACCAATTGTTCCAATAACTACGGTCCCTATCATTTCCCAGAAAAACTTATACCACTGTGTATTTTGAATGCGCTATCCGGAAAACCATTACCAATCTATGGTGATGGTCAGCAAATCCGTGATTGGTTGTACGTGAAAGATCACTGTAGTGCGGTCCGTCGTGTGCTTGCTGCGGGGAAGATTGGGGAGACCTATAACGTCGGCGGTTGGAACGAAAAGCCCAATATCGAAGTGGTGAAGACTCTGTGTTCAATTCTTGATGAGTTACAACCACGTACCGATGGTGGTTCGTATATGACGCAAATCACTTATGTCGCAGACAGGCCCGGGCATGATCGCCGCTATGCCATTGATGCTACCAAGCTGGAACGCGAGCTAGGCTGGAGGCCGGCCGAAACCTTTGAAACCGGCATTCGGAAAACAGTTCAGTGGTATCTGGATAACCAAGCATGGGTCAGAAACGTGACCAGCGGTGCTTACCGTGAGTGGGTAGGTAAACAGTACGGAGCATGACGGTGAAGATTTTGCTAACCGGCAAGAATGGGCAAGTGGGGTTCGAACTCCAGCGCGCACTTGCACCACTCGGCGAGCTTACATCTGTTGGGCAGAAGGATTGTGATCTGAATGATGCTGAGGCAATTCGAGCTCTCATTCGAAAGGTTCGCCCGGATGTTATAGTCAATCCCGCAGCCTATACCGCGGTAGACAAGGCCGAGTCGGATATGGAGACTGCCAATCGCCTCAACGCATTAGCACCCAGAATCATAGGCGAAGAGGCCACAAAGATTGGCGCTCTTGTTGTTCATTACTCCACTGATTACGTTTTTGACGGCACGGGCGACAAAGCATTTACAGAGTACGACACTCCAGCACCATTAAGCATTTACGGCAAGACTAAGCATGCTGGAGAAGTCGGTCTTCGTGAGAGCAACAATAAGCATCTTATTTTTCGCACTAGCTGGGTCTTTGGTGCACATGGGGCCAATTTCGCCAAAACGATGCTACGGCTGGCTACAGAGCGTGACACTCTCAATGTCGTGGCTGATCAGTATGGCGCTCCAACGTCTGCCGCTCTTATCGCCGATGTGACCGCGCAAGTGATTGGGCAATATAAGAAAGCTAATGGAGCCACGTTTCCGTATGGCACCTATCACTTGGTCGCTGATGGGACCACAACTTGGCATGACTTTGCCAAGTACGTTATTACAGCGGCGGAACAAAATGGGAGGGCATTGAAAGTGAGGGCGATGGATATCGGAGCAATACGCACTGAGGACTATCCAGTACAAGCCCCGCGCCCAAAGAATTCTCGATTGTCGACGAACAAGCTGCGTGCCACTTTTGATCTCGCACTGCCACCTTGGCAACAGGGGCTGGACCACGTGCTTAAGCAAATATTGTAATGGAGATTCGTATGCGGAAGGGCATTATTCTGGCTGGTGGTTCTGGTACAAGACTGCACCCTGCCACTTTGGCAATCAGTAAGCAGCTATTGCCGGTCTACGACAAACCAATGGTGTATTACCCACTCAGCACCCTGATGTTGGCGGGCATTCGCGACATTCTGATCATCTCGACCCCACAGGACACGCCCCGCTATCAACAGCTGTTGGGTGATGGTTCGCAGTGGGGCCTCAACCTGACTTATGCCATTCAGCCAAGCCCCGATGGACTTGCCCAGGCATTTCTTATCGGTGAGTCATTCATCGGAAATGACCCAAGTGCATTGGTGCTTGGCGACAATATTTTCTACGGCCATGATTTTCATCGTCTGTTGGCAAACGCCGATGCGAGAGTCAGTGGCTCGACCGTATTTGCATACCACGTTCATGACCCCGAACGTTATGGAGTTGCCGAGTTTGATTCTCAGGGTAAAGTGCTTTCGCTGGAGGAAAAGCCGAAACAGCCAAAATCAAACTACGCCGTTACTGGCCTCTATTTTTACGACAATCAAGTGGTTGATATAGCAAAGTCTCTCAAACCGTCACCGCGTGGAGAGCTTGAGATTACGGACCTGAACTTGATTTATCTCGAACGCAATCAGTTGCAGGTAGAGATTATGGGGCGTGGATATGCTTGGTTGGATACCGGGACGCATGACTCACTGCTTGAGGCAAGCCATTTTATTGCGACTTTGGAAAAGCGGCAGGGCTTGAAAATTGCGTGTCCTGAAGAAATCTCGTTCAGGAATGGTTGGATAGATGCCAGTGAGCTTTCTGCTCTTGCTACCCCGATGTTGAAAAATGGGTACGGTCAGTATCTTAAGCAAATACTAAATGAAAAGGTTTTCTGATGAAATTCACGCGTCTTGAAATACCCGATGTGGTGCTCTTTGAACCCAAAATTTTCGGTGATGACAGAGGTTTTTTTTTCGAGAGTTTCAACAAAAGTGCCTTTGATGATGTCGTCGGCCCAGAGCGAAAATTTGTCCAAGACAATCATTCAAAGTCAACGAAAGGTGTTCTCCGTGGACTTCACTATCAGATAAGCCAGCCTCAAGGAAAACTAGTGCGTGTGGTAGTTGGTGAGGTTTTTGATGTCGCTGTCGACCTTCGGAAAAAATCCCCGACATTTGGGAAATGGGTCGGCGAGCATTTGAGTGCGGAAAATAGAAAACAACTTTGGGTTCCTGAAGGATTCGCGCATGGCTTTGTTGTGCTTAGCGAGTACGCTGAGTTTTTGTATAAAACGACAAATTATTACGCACCAAAATTTGAACGAAGTTTGTTATGGAATGACCCTGATTTGTCAGTGAATTGGCCGATAAACTCGTTACCCATTCTTTCACAAAAAGACGCTGCTGCTACTTTACTGAAGAATGCGGAGATATATGACTGATGCAAGATTTTTCTCTCTCCCCGATGTCATTGTTTGCTAGCTTTCTGAACAACAGACATCTTACTAAGTCGCTTGTAAAGCGTGAGATCATTGGGCGTTATCGTGGCTCGATGTTGGGCTTGTTGTGGTCGTTCTTCAATCCCGTTCTCATGCTTCTTGTTTATACATTCGTGTTCAGCGTCATCTTTCAGGCTCGTTGGGGTGGGGGAGGGGACTCTAAGACTGAGTTCGCATTAGTTTTATTTGCGGGACTAATTGTATTCAGTCTTTTTTCTGAAATGCTGAACAGATCTCCAAGACTGATTTTGGATAACGTGAATTATGTAAAAAAGGTAGTTTTTCCACTCGAAATTTTACCAATTGTTGCTTTAGGGGCGGCGTTGTTTCATATGCTGATAAGTTTAATGGTGTGGGCCATTGCATTTGCCCTTTTATTTGGTCGTCCACCTATAACAGCTTGTCTTTTACCAATCGTATTGATGCCATTGATTCTATTTACACTCGGGATTTCATGGCTATTGGCATCCCTCGGTGTTTACTTGCGTGATCTGTCGCAATTTGTCGCTGTAATTTCCACCGTTCTTATGTTTTTGTCGCCGATATTTTATCCTGTTAGTGCGCTACCTGAAGAGTACCAGTACTTTCTGTACTTGAACCCCCTTACGAACATTATTGAGCAAGTAAGAAATGTACTCTATTGGGGGAATTTACCAGACTTTTTCGAGATTCTAATTAGTACTCTTCTTTCCTTGCTATTCGCTTGGTTTGGCTTCGCGTGGTTTCAGAAAACGCGTAAGGGCTTTTCTGATGTTCTTTGAGGTCGCCGCAAAAAGGCGAACGTCAATAGGATTCAAAGGTATGAGCGAAATTATGTTTGACTAGATCCATTTATGAACTTGCCAAACTATTCGCGACTGGTTAGTCGTTCTTTCTTTTTCAAAACGAATGAAAAGCGTGGCTAAACAAACTAGTTCTGGCGCCTGAACTCTATGTGCCGTACTAATATGAACCTTCAATTGGCAGTAACCAGATTATCTATATGTGAGGGTGTTCAATGTCGTCTGAAATCGCGATATGCGTTGAAGGTGTAAGCAAATGCTTCCAGATTTATGAGCATCCTCGAGATCGGCTAAAACAATTTTTCTTTCCAAGAGTTCAAAAAATTTTTAGTCTGCCTAAACGTGCATATTTCAGAGAGTTTTGGGCGCTAAAAAATATATCCTTCACTGTTAGAAAGGGGGAGTCTGTTGCAATTGTAGGCCGTAATGGAAGCGGTAAGTCTACGCTTTTGCAAATTATATGTGGGACCCTGAATTCTTCAAGTGGAATAATTCGAACGAATGGTCGTATAGCCGCCCTTCTTGAGCTTGGTTCCGGATTCAATCCAGAATTCACTGGTCGCGAGAATGTCTATTTAAATGCGTCTGTGCTTGGCTTAAGTCTTGAAGAAATTAACTCCAAGTTTGATGAAATTGTGTCCTTTGCCGACATAGGGGCGTTCATTGATCAACCGATTAAAACATATTCAAGTGGTATGGTTGTCCGCTTGGCTTTTTCTGTTCAAGCAAGTGTTGACCCTGAGATTCTTATTGTTGATGAGGCGCTGGCTGTTGGCGATATTGGCTTTCAGTATAAATGCTTTCAGAGGATGGAGGCACTTAAAAGAAAAGGAGTCACCATTTTAATGGTGACTCATAGTACCAGTAGTGTATTAGAGTACGCTGATCGCTGCATCGTATTGGATAGTGGCGAAATGACCAATGATTCAAACGATGTGCTAGCTGCAGTATTAACCTACGAGAAGGGTATGCTGAGTCCTGCTGAATATCTTCCTGAAAAAAGTGAATTGCATTTTAACGGAAAGAGCTTTGATGTGCAGCAGCTTCGTACCATTCAGTCCAATTTTAGAAATTTCGATCTCAATGAAAAGCGCTTTGGTTCATCTAGGGCGATAATCGAAAGTGTTAGGGTCTTTAGAACAGGCGCAAAATCAGATTCTGATTCGCCTGCTTTCAAGTGTGGCGACGAATTAACTTTCAAGTTTCGATTGCTTTCATCTGAGCGAATGGAGAACGTTGTTTTAGGTATTTCATTATCGAAAGCCCAAGGAGGGGACGTTTGGGGCGACAATAATGTTTTTGCCGGTCATCCGATTCGCCTAGATTTAGGTGAAAATTACTTAGAATATCGTGTCCGCTTACCACTTGCATCCGGCGAGTACCTGTTGCACTGCGGGTTAGCTTGCTTCGACGGCGACCAACGTGATGAGCTAGATCAGCGCAGACCCGTTGCAAAAATAGTCTTCCTGTCAACACGCGAACAAGTTGGTGTCGTGTTTGCTCCCATAACGGTGCTCACAGGTGAAACGCATCGTGCAAAAAGTAAGTCTGAGCAATTCACTCTACTCGAAAGGGGTATGCAATGATCGCTGCTTATTTGCTGCCTTTCCCAGTTCGTGGAGTTAGTGCGCCCTATCTTTGGTTTTTCTATCGCCTACTTACTGCCTACAAAGAGCCAATGCTCTTTATATCCAGTCAAGAATACAGAAAAAGTCCGAAAGAATGGAGCGCAGATGAACGTTGGGAAGTTACTGCGGATGCCTGCAATAGACTTGGGTATTCTTTGCCATCTGAGTCGACTTTTTCTTGTCATTCATATTTTGATCTAAGTGAAAAGATATTTGTTGACCTCCTTGCCGAATGTGGAGGGAATCCAACGGCTGCTTTTCGGCGCTTGTTATGCGATAGAATTCCGAGTTTGGAGAAAGAGCTTTCGTCTGCTCTAAGAGATGTGGGAGGTTTAGAAGCAATTCTAACACTATGTAATTGCCCATCATTGACATCTGTAGCAAAAGAATTTGGTGTCCCCGTTGTGCACATTGAGTTAGGTCCATTGCGTGCTCCTCTGTACCATGCGACCGCATACTTCGATTTTAGAGGAGTAAACGGCAATACCGAGTTTAAAGAGCGCTATCTAAATGCTTCCTGGAGTGCGGATGATAAATGGGATGTAGATGACTTGAAGGCATTACTGCAGCAACGTAATGAAAGTGACAATAATGTGACTCGGGGTGATAGCATTGGCGTTGTTTTGCAGGTTGATGACGACTCAAACTTGGTTGCGTTCGGAAATGGGTATAGTAATCAAGACTTACTGAATTACGCGGCTCTTAACTTTGATGTGAAGAGTTTGCTCGTGCGTACCCATCCAGGAAGTGCTTTTGATGCAAGGAATGTTCGTTACGATGTCGATAGGTCCTGTAATACAGTAGAGTTCTTTAAAAGATGTAAGCATGTTTTGACAGTCAATTCGAGTGTCGGTTTCGAGGCAATGTTACATCGAGTACCTGTTACAGTTGTTGGAGACTGTTCATATCGCTTCATATTGGACGCCGGGGATTCCGGCGAATTTCTCCGGCGCATTTCCTTCTATTTACTAGCTTACTTGGTTCCCATGGATCTGGTATTTGAGCCATGGTACCTGCGTTTCCGTCTCAGTTTTCCCGACGACCGCGATATTGCAATTAGACACCTAAAAAAGTATGGAGAGTTAACTAGTAAACTCCTCGTCGATGGAGATATTCAATTAGCTCGTCTCAATAGGGATATTATCAAACGCGATGATCAGCTCGCACATGTCAATCAAATCATTGCAGAGCGAGACACGCAGCTCACTGAACTTACTGAAACGATTGCAGCACGAGATATCTTACTTGCGACGCTAAGTCAGAGGGTAGCAGAAAAAGATGCACAACTTTTCGACCTCGGCCAGACGGTCGTTGAGCGAGACTCCCAACTCTCCTGCATTAGTCAGGTCGTCGATGAGAGAGAGGCTCGTCTTGCTGAGCTTGGTGATACCCTTGCTAGGCTAGAGGCTCAACGCTCCGAGCTTTCCTTGGCGATTGGCCAACGAGACTCTCAACTTTCCCACCTTAGTCAGGTAGTCGCTGACAGAGAGGCTCGTCTTGCCGATCTTGGTAATTCCCTTGCTAAGCTAGATGCTCACTACTCAGGTCTTGCTCAGGCGATTGGTGAACGAGAGTCCCAACTCTCCAGCCTTAGTCAGGTAGTTGCTGAGAGAGACTCTCGACTTGTCGATCTTGACCGGGTCATTATGGAGCGTGATTCTCATATCGCGGATCTTAGTCGTATGCTGACCGAACGAGACCGCAGTTTCAACCAACTTATCAATTCAAGATCTTGGCGGCTCACTAAACCGGTCCGGTTCTTGGGCCGTTTGTTGGGAGGGGATTTCAAAGAAGCACTTGGGCCAGTGCTAAGGATTCTGCGCCTTAACAAAACAGAAATGCCAGCCAATTTAGAGTCACAGAGTTTGAAGGGGGCTGCAATGTTAGATTGCGATTCGGTCGATGGACATTTAGGTTCCTTGACTTCGAGCGCTATCTCAACGTCAGATGATCTTGCACTCGTTACCAGGCGGGTAAACTCCGACGATAATAGCACCTCCGATAATTGAACCTGTATTGTATTTTACAAGGCTTTGGATGAAATAATGCTACTTAAAGCCTTATGGAGCATTAGTTGAAACGGGATCTCAGAAGTGAATGTGTAAGAGTTCCAATTTAAAATCACGTGATTGGGTAGGGGAAAATGCTTTAAGTCGATATAAACTCTACCCGAATGGTGGTTTTGGCTGTATCTGTCTTTCTGATAAAATACATCAGTTCGTCTTGGCAGATATGTGTATTTAAAAGTGATTTCTTTGAATGGTCCTTAAGGTTGCTGGTCAGCTATAGAGGCATGTCCGTTGTATTTCAATTCCTTCGATCTGGCCAGCATGTTCCTATGATCTACAGCATTTTGCAATTCGTAAATTGAGGCGGTTAATGGAAACTACGAAGCGTATCAGAAAGGCAATTTTCCCTGTGGCAGGGATGGGTACTCGATTTCTACCTGCGACAAAAAGCATACCTAAAGAAATGCTTACCATCGTTGACAGACCGATTATTCAATATGCTGTCGATGAGGCAGTTGCTGCAGGTTGTGATCATTTGATATTTGTAACTGGTCGAAATAAACGTGCGATTTCTGACTATTTTGATAGACATCCGGAGCTTGAGTTTGAACTCGAACAAAAAGGGAAAATTAGAGAGCTAGAGCTAATTCGAAATGTGCTTCCTAAGCATGTGAAATGCACTTTTGTGATACAGCCCCAAGCACTTGGACTCGGTCACGCAATATCCTGTGCGTCTCATTTAATTGATGATAGTGAAACTTTTGCGGTGCTTCTGCCGGATGACCTAATTGATGCATCCCCTAATTTTTGTTTGAAGCAAATGGTGGAAGAGTGGAGAGCGAAGCGGGTTGAGGGTGTAATCGCTATTGAACAGGTTCCAGAAAACGAGACTCATAAGTACGGGGTGGTGGGATTTGGCATCAGAGATCAAAATGATTTTACTATCAAGGAGATTGTTGAAAAGCCAAGTGTTGGGGAGGCGCCATCGAACTGGTGTGTCGTTGGTAGATACCTCCTCCCCGGCAGTATAATGTCAAGACTTTCCGACTTGGCTCCAGGCAAGTCTGGGGAGGTTCAACTGACAGATGCAATAAAGATTGTTGTTAATGAGCAAAGAATTGTCGGATTTCCGTTTCATGGTAGGCGATTCGACTGTGGAAATAGGGCCGGATTTTTAGAGGCAAATGTCCATTTCGGGATGAAAGACTAGACTGATTTTTACTCCTGCGGAAGTGAAGGTCCCGCTAAAATTTCTGGATACCCAAATGAATACGTTTAACAAAATATCAGTTGCTGTGGTTGTTCCTGTTTATAGGGATGTGGCACTAACTCTTAAATGCATTAAGTCTGCGATTCCCGATCTGTTGGGTAACCCGGGGAACAGGCTTATTGTTATTCATGACAAGGGGCCTGAATCTGATATGCTTCCGGCGCTTAAAAGCCTGCAATCAACATACAATAATTTGATAGAGGTTGTTGAGAATTCATTGAATGTCGGTTTCGTTAAATCAGTCAATCGTGCGCTCTCAATGATTGCGAGCGAAGATGTTGTCTTGCTTAATAGTGACGTGATACTCCCTCCAGGGTGGCTAACCAGGTTGCAGCATGATTGTTATGGTGAAGAGCGGATCGGCACCGCAACGCCAATGACAAATAATGGAACGATATGTAGTTTCCCCAAAAACCTTTCTGAAAATGAGTTACTTTGGGGTTTGTCTGTTGAGCAAATTGATAAAGGCTTCTCCAAAGTAAAATTACCAGTCATTGAAGCTCCTACAGGGGTCGGTTTCTGCATGTATATTAGAAATGCATGCTTTCATGATGTTGGGAAACTGGACGAAGAGAGTTTTGGTAGAGGGTATGGTGAAGAAAATGATTTTTGTCAGAGGGCCATAAAGCAAGGCTGGAAAAATGTCATTAGCCCGAACGTATTCGCACATCATGTTGGAAGCGTGAGCTTCTCGACGGAAAAGTCAAGTTTGATCAAGAATGCAATGGAGAAACTGGCAAAGCTGCACCCAAACTACCATTCTGATGTGGCTCAATTCATACAGAATAATCCACTAAAGATAACAAGAATTCGTAGGTTAGCTGAGCTTGTTTCTCTTCAAAGACGTCCTGTCGTGGTACATGTTTGCCATGAACTTGGCGGTGGCGTAAAGCAGCACATTGACGAGCTTACATCGGCGTTGATTGGGCATGCGACTAGCATCCTCATCCAACCCTGCCGGGGGGCAGATCGGGTTGCGGTCACGTTTTCCGATCTTTCCGAAGGCGACCAGCTTCAATTTGAAGTTCAAAGTGAGTATTCAAGCTTGCTTGAACTGTTGAGAGCCTTTTGCGTTGGAATGATACATTTTCATCACACGCATGGACTTCACCCCAAGATTTGGAGTCTGCCATCGGACCTAAAAATTCCGTATTGTGCCACCGCCCATGATTACTACTGGATAAACGCTAATCCAACGCTGACCGACACCGATGGCGTAGCAAGGCTTGCACGAATAGATGACGATAGTGTTGTAAATCCGCTCTATCCACTGCCAAATGGAGTCACTGCCTCAGAATGGCGAGACTCATTGCGCGCGTTGCTGGAAGGGGCTGATTTTGTGATATTTCCATCTGCGTTCACTGCCAGAATCTATGCGAAATTTTATGAGTTTAAGAAAATTTATATTGTTTGGCATCTTGACGATGCTCGCAAGCCGATAAATGCTGACATTGAAACAGCCCCCACAAAGCACGCACAGATCAACGTTGGAGTTCTGGGTGCACTGGGAAAGGAGAAGGGGGCAGACCTTCTAGAATACTTTGCACAGTCCTCAGCAAGCCATTCGCTCAAATTTATACTTGTGGGCTATGCGTACCGAAGTTTGTCAGGTGTTGAGGCGACCGGACCGTATTCAGACGTTGACTGTCAAGAGATCATTAAAGAAAAAGACGTGCACATATTTGTGTTTCCTGCTAGATGGCCAGAAACTTTTAGTTATACATTGAGTCACGCAATTGCTACAAATCTACCGATATTTGCGCCCCGAACTGGTGCATTTATTGAGCGGCTCAGCGGAAGGAGGAATACCTATCTTTTTGATCACGAAAAAGACACCAGCGATATATTCACGGAGTTTTTGAGTTTTATCGAAAAATTTAGACGCGGGGAGACAATATACTCAGAGCGTTATGAAAATTTTGAAAGGGTTGACTCAAATAACTTCTATTTCAATATCTATACTGAGTATCTAAAGAATGCTGCGCCGCCCATTGAATCTGTTCTGTTTTGGGATTATGCAAATAAAATGGCACCAGTAAATACGTCTGACGACTGGAAAATGGACGTGCTTAAAGTACTTTGGAGAGTAACGCATTCCAAGTTTGGTTCTGTCCTTGCCGGATTTTTGCCATATCGATTCAAGCGTTGGATAAAGCGTTCTCTATCCTCGATGCCGATCCATCAAATAAAATAGTGGATAGCAAAAGACATTATGAAGGCGAAATTAGACAATCTTGATGTCGTAAGGTTATTTTTGGCATGGCTAGTTACATTTTCGCACTGCTATCCTTTAACTAACTCCACCGAACCTATCTCGAAAATTTTGGTACACCAATCCGGCGGGGGCTTAGCCGTCAATGGTTTTTTTTTGATTAGTGGGTATTTGGTCGCAGTGAGTTGGATGAACAGGCCCAATCCTGTTCTATTTACAGTTTCGAGGATTATGCGAATCTGGCCTGCGCTCATTCTTGCACTCTTATTTAGTGTGCTTTGTGCGGCGTTGACCTCATCTGCTACCGTTTGGGAATTTATTTCTTCCGCGGCAGGATACATGGCTCATGGCCTTACCCTTTTTGGTGGTGTTCAGTATGAGCTGATTGGCGCATTTTCTAACCAGTCTACAACCTCTGTAAATGGCTCATTATGGACGCTGCCGTGGGAAGTAAGATGCTACCTTTTTCTGTTGTTGATCGGATTGCTTGGGATTCTCGAAAGAAGGGATTGTTTTAACTTGCTTTTCTTGTTGCTCTTATATGTCGTTTTCACTGGACTTAATTACCACCCTTTTACTGAAAATAAAGAAGTCCCTTTGATGCTAACGGCCTTCCTAACAGGGTCGTTTATTGCTGTCAACTTTCGGCCAGGAAAGCTTCATTTTGCAAGTCTTTTTTTGCTAGTGCTATCTATTGTCTTCTATTGGCTGAGAAGGCCTGATTTTTCAATACTGTTCTTTTTTTCATTTGCAATACTCACTTTAGGGTTTCAGGATTTTGTAAGGCTAAGCCCATTGAAGCTTGATATGTCATATGGGGTTTATCTCTATTCATTTCCCATACAGCAATTAATAGTTTTCATGTTTCCCTCTATTAGTCCGCCGTTTCTTTTCATTGCTTGTATTCTTCCAATTACAGTCTTTGCATACTTCTCTGCAAAATTTGTTGAGGCTCCATCGCTGCGCTTTCTTAAAGCAACGTTGGCTCCAAGGATTCTTAAAAATGAAAATGCCTAATGCTGTATTCGCCTGCTTTTTGGTCTTGCTGGCAGGCTGTAGGCCTAGCGAAAATCCAGTGAATGCGACGAAAGCAACTCATGAGCCGAGCGCTAAATCAGATTTGTATTGGGGCGCGCTTTTTCTGAATGAGAAGGAGCTGCATCTTCGAACCTCCTTTGAATCAGGGTTCTCTGAAAAAGTAATTACGATTCCAAATGCGCCACAAATGCTCACATTGCTCGGAAGATGGGATGGAAGCGATGTGAAGTTGGCTACTTTTGACCGCAATAGCTGCGCACTTGTTTTTTACTCAGACCTCTCGCTCGAAAAGCAAGTTTCGCATTTCACGGTTGATTGTTCCAATAAGTCACTGGCGGTAGTTTCTGGGGATTGGAATGGCGATGGGGTTGATACCGTAGGAATATATGATAGGGATTTGAGCGTTTTCACTCTATTCAATAGGAATGATGGTGCTTTAGAGTCGGCTTCTTTCCAGTACGGGCCGGTTGGGGGGGCGGCTTTCCCTATTGCTGGTGATTGGGACGGAGATGGTAGGGACACTGTTGGCCTATGGTTCAATTCGAAATTCCAGGTGGATTTAAAGAATTCAAACGCTGAAGGTTTTGCAGACATTTCATTTGTAATTCCGTACCAGGGAACTGGCTCTGATGAGCTAACGCCATTTTCCATCAAGTATATGTCACATACAGCAATCGGTGTCCACAGTGCTAAAATGGGAGTTTTTACACTCTATCCCGATTTTCATGATGTGAATAAAATTATTACAGTTGAGTTTGGCAGAAAGAATGCTGTTTCAATTCCTATTGTCGGAGGTTAGCATGTTTACAAGTGAATTTGGCTCGCTATGGATTGATCGGGCTGACGCTCTTCAGTTGGTGGAGAGCAAGTTATTGAGTAATGTGAATTTTCAGGATTTTCGGAGTAAGATTGATTTTTTTATCAAGAATGGGTATGTAATTTTTGAATCTGAAGTACCTCATCAAGTGATTGATCAGTATTTGCATGACTTTGATAATGCGCTTACCAAAGACATTGGACTCTTGGCTTCGGTTCCTGCACATGGGCCTCAGGACAAAGGGATTATTTCTGCGACAGGTTCAAACAGAAGGGCCCCCTTGACCAAATACCTTGACACATATTGGTTAATTTCGTCGGCCTTGCCCATTATTTTTTCCACCAACATTAGTCGGTTTTTGTCGCTCATATTTGAAAGAGAACCTCTGGCGTTTCAAGGATTGCATTTCGAGACTGGATCGACACAAGCAATACATCAAGATACTGCTTATGTTGTTTCTGAGAAGCCGTTAGCACTTGCTGCTAGCTGGGTTGCTCTCGAGGATGTTGCCGAGGGAGCTGGCGAGTTAATCTATTATGAGGGGAGTCACAAACTTCCGGATTGGAAGTACTCAGGGAAGTTCAAACACTTTAATCACGAGCGCGATCCACATGAGCAGCATCTGCGCCATTTGGAATTCTTGCGCTCGGAGTCAGAACGACGTGGACTGCCACTTAAGCATTTTCTGCCAAAAAAAGGAGATGTGCTGATTTGGTCTGCGGACCTTGCACATGGTGGCGCAGAAATTTCTAAACCTGAGCTGTCTCGTAAGTCATTAGTCACCCACTACTGTCCGTCTGGTTTGAGGCCTCACTACTTTAATTACATAGATAGTAGCCGGCAGACTGTTAGAACTAATAGCGGAATTGGTTTGACTTCGACATTTTATTATTAAGTGAGAAATATGGTCTAGATATTGATACCAGCCAAAAGTGAGTCTGCCGGTACATGTAACCCAGCAGGCCAAAACATGAAGAAATGATTCACCGAAGAACAGATCATCTGTGTATTGCGGGAAGACGAGCAGGACGGGGTGGTGATCTGGGGGTAGTGCCGGAAATAGAACATCAACGAGCAGACCTTTTTCCGCTCGTGTAATAGTTGTACGCCCCGGAGGAGGTCCCCTCTGTGGGCCGGCCATGGATGGCCATATTCCTCGCTGTGTAACAGAACGCCCGCTCAGTCGGGCCTGGAACAACGGCAAACTCACGCTGCGATTGGTATCAAATAGTCGTTGCAGGAGAGGTGATGTCGGAGGGGGGGTATTTGTCTTGGCTAGGGCGATTTTATTCTGAGGATTTATTTATTGTCCGTTAAAGATAGTTGTGTCTCCCACACTAATGGGAATATACCGTGGTTAGACCTTTGCCGTGCTCTGGCGATATTGCTGGTACTGCTTTCCCATGGTAGGCACTACCTTAAACCTACGCTAGCTTGGACTGAGCAACTTAAATTTGGTGGATTTCT
Source organism: uncultured Kangiella sp. (assembly GCA_946481205.1). The sequence goes on from CAMLNB010000018.1 coordinate 20,052, forward strand.
TGGTGTAGAACTTTTTTTTGTTTTGAGCGGCTATCTCGTTGGTGGGATCTTAATTAGAGATTACTGCAACGCTAAATCATCAACGTCTTGGATTTACACATTTCTGATCCGGCGTTGGTTTAGAACGATCCCAAACTATCTGATGTTTTTTACTGTTAATATTATCCTGCTCATTCTGGGAGTAAGAAGCGGCGTAGCAGATTCATATCTTCAGTATCTTACTTTCACACAAAATTTTCTATCTCCACATCCTTCATTCTTTCCAGAGGCGTGGAGTCTATCAGTTGAGGAAATGTTCTACTTAATTGTACCTATCATGACTCTGCTCGCTACGCTATTAATTGGCAAAGGTAAGAATACGCTCTTCCTAGTGATTCTTACGATGTTCGTGTTTTCACATGCTTATCGAGCGATTCATGTTTTCAATTATAATCCTGTATGGGATGAGGGGGTTAGGAAAGTTGTGTTATTTCGCCTCGATGCGATCATGGTTGGGTTTTTACTTGCTTGGTTGCAAGATAGACGCGGCAGCATAAACAAGAAAATGAGAATTGCAGGTTTTGCTTTGTTGCCTTTGCTATTTTGGGGCAGCATGACCGCGATGCGGCCAAACGAGCTGTTAGATTCCAGCTTTTTCTGCAGGGTCTTCCTGTTCACGATTACATCATTTGGCTGTGCTGGCCTTATTCTCGTCGGGGTTAATTACACATTACCACGATATCTCTCCATATGTGTTTCGTATCTTGCAAAATGTTCATATTCTGCATATCTATGTAATCTACCTGTTCTTTTTATCATCAATGCTATTTTTGCCACGCCAGCTGGCGGCGATTTCGGAATTTTGAAATGGGTGATCTTTATAATTGGTACGTTGGCAATCTCTGCTGGGACATATCATTTCTTCGAGCGTCGTATGCTCTCTTTACGTGATAAGTATTTTCCAAGTGATAGCGGAAGATTTGTTACTTCGAGCTCATTAAAAGCATAGATTCAAACTGTTCCTTGTAAATTCGGGCTCTCTCTGCTGAGGGGGTATATATCATGTTAGGTAACTTATTGTTGAAGAGCTTATTCAGTGTTTTTGTAAGCAATCGGTTGAGTCCTAATTCGTGCGCGTCGGGGCATAACCATCATGTTAAAGATGTTTGCATGTTATGGCTATGAGTGAGCTTGATATTTGTATTGTTGACTATTCCACTCCAATTGGGGTTCTTGAAACTACGCTTAAGACTTTGCAGGAGGCGCTTGCTGTAGTCGCGATGCCAATGTTTCCTCGGATCTACTTGATCGATAATGGCGATCGGTCGTCAGAGCTAACTGCGTTGGCAAATCGCACGTTGGGGCCAGGCCTAATTGAAGTTATCTCAGGTCATGGGAACATTGGTTTTGGAGCGGCGAATAACATTGTAATTGCTCGATGCATAAGCAAGTATTTATTGCTATTAAATCCCGATGTCGAGCTTAACCGGGATTGTCTGCTCAGGGGGCTGGCTAGCCTTGATTCGGAACCCGATATCGTAATGGGGGTCCCAGCTGTGGTTGACGCAAACAATATGCCAAGTTATCTGTGCCGAAACTATCCAAGTGTCCGTGTACTTTGGAACAGGGCGGTTCGTTGGCCACAGTTTGGGATCGATAACCAGACCTATGAGTTAGGCAATAAAAACTGGACTGTGCCTCGGGAAGATTTTGTAGTCGCGAGTGGCTGTTTCATGCTTTGCCGTACCGAGGCGCTACGAACTGTTGGCGGTTTTGATGAGAACTTCTTTCTGTATTTTGAGGATTATGATTTGACCTTGCGTTTGCGTGGGGTGGGGCGATGTCTGTTCATGCCACAAATGCAGATTCGCCATCATGGTGGCGGCGTTGCCGGTAAGGGGTGGCGTCATCGTATGCTGTTTTTACGCTCGGCATTGCGTTTTTTTTCCAAGCACGGGTGGCGTTGGTGAATACGGTGACGTTGACATGTCCATCAGTTGCTGTGACAGGCGCCAGTGGGTTTATTGGCTCAATGGTTTCCAGCGAGTTGAGTCAGAGTGGTTTGTGTGTTCGCAATGGTTACCGAAATGAGGTTGCTGCTCGACACAATTCGTTCAAGATTGATCTCGGGCGCAAGTTAGTTGCGCATGGATTTCTTGATGGTGCCCAGGTTCTCGTGCATGCGGCAGGACCTGCACATACATCTTTGCCGGAAGAGAGACGATTTCGTATCGAAACTATTGATGGGGGGCGTTGGTTGTTTGAGAAAGCCGTCGCTGCTGGCGTTAAACGTATCGTACTGGTCAGCAGCTGCAAAGCTGGTTATGAGTTTGGTGAGGGCGTATCAGAGTCAGATATTGATAGGCCAGGAGATATTTATGGAAAGGTGAAGCTCGAACTTGAACAAATGCTTGTTGCTCTCGCCGAAATGGCTCGAGTTGAGTGGGTCATTTTCCGTCCGGCGCTGGTCTACGGTATCGGGGTAAAAGGCAACCTCTCGGCTTGGTTCAGACGTGCTAGAAATCCTCTGCTGCCGCGTTTCCCTTCCGCTGGCTATCGGTCAATGGTATCGGTTGCTGATTTGGCAACTGCAATCGGTCTCGGATGTACCCATCCTAATGCTGCGAACAAACGATTCTATGTCTCAGATGGAGTTAGTTACTCCATTTCAGAGATTGACTCGGCGATCAGAAGGGGGGGGGGGCTTCGTTACTCGCCGATTCAATTGCCATGGGTCTGGAGACTTGCTGCGAGAGTTGGAGATATTGCAGCTGGTGCTGGAATGGACATTGGTTTTGACGGGGCCCGATTGGCAAAGCTCACGAAGACTGCAACATGCTCAGCCACACTTCTTCGTGCACAATTGAGCTGGCATCCAACAACGACCTTCTATGAGCAATTGCCATCAATGCTCGCAGTACAATCATCAGTAGCAAAGTCGCGATCTGCACCACAAACACAGCAATTTTAGCTTCTCTCCCGACGCGACTAGTTGACAGAAAGTTGGGATACCTGTTGCCTAGTGCTAAGGCGATGTAGATTCGATACCCGTTTTTGTATCATACATAGATGATCACAAATGTCGGTATTCGGACTATATCCCGTCGGGGCTTCGCGCATAATCTCTCGGACTCTGTCGCAATCGGCTATAGCACAAGCATGGCGTAAGTTTTCCAGGATTTTCATTAGTTCGTTGTATGGCAAGAAAACTTCTGATGCCCGCAGGATACGCGGATGATCGGTACCAGTTACGTCGTCGCCGATGAGCAGGCCTTCATGCATCTTTTCACCAGGTCGTAAGCCTGTGTACTGAACTTCTATATCGCCGTTCTTATTCTTGTCATCTCGGACGGTTAATCCCATCAAATGAATCATCTGTTTGGCGAGATCGGCAATCTTGATTGGTTCGCCCATATCGAGAACGTACACATCACCACCAAGCCCCATTGAGCCGGCTTGAATCACCAGCTGAGCTGCCTCTGGAATGGTCATGAAGTATCGACGAACTTCTGGATGTGTAACTGTCACGGGCCCACCCGCGCGAATTTGATCTTTAAATAGTGGAACCACGGAGCCAGACGAACCAAGGACATTCCCGAAGCGCACCATCGTAAATCGAGTATTCTTTTGATGGTCCGCTAATGCTTGAAGGCACAGTTCTGCAAGTCTTTTTGAGGCGCCCATCAAATTGGTGGGGTGGACCGCTTTGTCTGTTGAGATTAAGACGAACGATTCAACACCAGCTTCGATTGCCGCCATCGCTGTGTTCCACGTGCCGAAAACGTTGTTCTGAACGCCCTCAATCATGTTGTATTCAACCATCGGGACATGCTTGTATGCTGCAGCATGATAGACCGTGTGCACGCCGAACGATTTCATAATGGAATGCATGAGTTTTCTATTCTGCACCGAACCCAACAGCGGGATGAACTCCACATTAATTTTCAAGTGCGAGCACATCTCCTCCAAGGCCATGTGAATGCTATACAACGCGTACTCAGATTGTTCAAGCAAGATTAACTGGCTTGGGCCCTGAGCAAGTACTTGGCGGCAAATTTCAGAACCAATCGACCCGCCGGCCCCCGTTACAAGAACGGTTTTCGCAGAAATACAGCGAGATAGTAAGGTGACGTTTGGCTGCACTGGGTCTCGTGATAGAAGGTCTTCAATATCAATGTCACGCACTTCTTCAATGCGAGCCTTGCCGCTTACCAAATCAGACATTCCCGCAATGGTTTGAACTTTTACATTAAACGGTTCAAGGCTAAGGATGATATTGCGACGATGGGAAGCCGAGATGGAGGGCAATGCCAGCAGAACAGCACTTACATGATGGCGACGGATCAGCGAGGGGATTTTTTTGGCCGAATAGATACTCAGTCCCTGAACTGTGCTGTTATGAAGCTCTGTGTTGTCATCAATAAACGCGATCGGGTCGTATTCGTGGCCTATCGAAAGTGCCATTGCTAATTGCGATCCTGCCGCACCTGCGCCATAAATTAAGACAGGGGTTTTCAGTTTACGCGTCAGTCGTTGAATATAAGCTCGGACAATGAAACGACTTCCGCCGATAGCAATTGTTGCCAGAGCCCAGTATATGAAGGGAATGGAGCGAGGCATGTCAGTTCTAAAAACGAACTGTAGTGCTGCAAGCAAAAGTGCAGAGATGCTAACTGCCAAGATTACGGTGCCCATAGCACGCGTACTGAGATAACGGAGAATCGCGCGATACAATCCTACGCGCGCAAAGATAAAAACGGTGACCAATGTGGTGAGCAGGATTGCTGAGGCTTCACCAAAAGTTTGCGGTAAATAAAGACTACCGAGTCGAAGCGTCGCCGCTGCCAAAATAGTCAATGGAAGCAAAAGGCAGTCAACAGCGACAGAAATGAAACGCTTGATTGGTCGTGGTGCTGATAGCAAGGCAGCAAAAAATGATTGTTCTTCAAGCTGGCGAATTTGTGCCTTCATGATCTTCCTTGGCTACCAGTTCTCATCGACGCAACAGGGCATAACGCCTTCTTAACCGGGTGAATGATCAGCTGAGGCAACTGATGTTCGCAAAGCTCAATGTTTGCTTGAGTGGACCATCAAGGCCGGCAATAAGCCACTGCAAAGCTAGCGTAACAATAATGAATTGCAACTTTGCACACAAGCGCCAGTTGTTTGTAGCTCTGCCGCAGCATCAGTTTACTAAACGAGCTTGCTGCATAACCGTTGACTGTCTCATCGACTCATCACAAACAACGCGTCGATGAGACAGCCGGCAAACAAAAAGGGCCGCATTGTGCGGCCCTTTTTGTATTTTATTGGCGCCCTGACCTGGATTTGAACCAGGGACACACGGATTAACAGTCCGTTGCT
>CAMLNB010000019.1 GCA_946481205.1 uncultured Kangiella sp.
CAGCGGCCCTTGGCTCAGCTTCACCGTGATCCCGATTGTCGCGTTTCTGCTGCTCTGCATCGCTTACTACTTTTATGTTTTCGTTCACGTGCTGCTGGCGGCCGGAGGTGGTAACGAGGCATTCATTTACAGGTCTGGGTTTCGGAGCGTTCTTGTCAGTGACCAACAGCGGCGCCGACACCTTTACTGTCTAACATTGTGGCAAGGGCGTGCGCTCAGCCTCCTGGTATTGTTGTTGGCGCTAACTCTCTTGCAGGGGTTCGGAAACGTCCTCGCCAACTCGGGTATGCGCGAGCAATTTCTCAATGAGTTTGCGCTGTGGAGCGTGTCCGCAGTGGCCGTTGCAGAAATTGTGTTGTTGTTCGGTCGCCGTCTAATCGCGGCATTGATAAACAGCAATTGGCGAAATGAGACCAGTCATTTGGGGATTCCATTGTTCATTCCCGTTCTGATAGCTGTGATAGGCAATCGTGTTATTAGCTTTTTGACTGGCGATAAAAGCATTGCAAAGCCGAACGAATTGAAGCTGGCTCTTTCCACCGTGGCAACGCTATCAGCAGGTTTGATTCTTGGTTTGTTGCTGGTGATTGGTTTTGCATTGTCTGCACATAGGTTACAACTAGCTGGCTGGCCTCACTATAATAATTTTAATGCGACAAATTGGCTCTTTGTTTTGGCTGAGCTAATGCTCATATCAAGTATTTCCGGATTGATTTACTTATTGAACGCTACGTCATTGCATTCTTTTTATTACGCACGCTATGCGCAAACATATCTTGAGGCCGCGCTGTGCCGTGCCCGTGATGAGCTGCTCGGTCAGGGTTGTGGCGCCAGAGGCAGCACGCCAGGCGACTTGCCTATCTCGGAGTATCAGCCTGAAAAAAACGGTGGACCGCTGCATCTGATCAATTGCACTATCAACGAAACAGTCGAAGCTGATACCGGCCTCTGGCGAAATGATCGCAAAGGGGTCAACCTCGCGGTTTCACATTGGTTGTACAGTGTCGGTGCTCGCCATCATCTGCTTCGTGATGAAAACGGCTGGATGCCGCTCGGTCCGTCTTTCCCGACAAGGCAACGAGCGAAAGGGGTTAAGGAATCTTACAATAAGCAGCTATTTTCCGGATGTGAAGCACATGAGGAGTTGACAGTCGGTCGCTGGATTAGCATTTCAGGTGCAGCATTTTCGACCGGTCTAGGCTCATTGACTCATTGGTGGAGCAATGTCATCTGCGCCGTCGGCAATGTTCGTCTTGGCTATTGGTGGCGCACACGCGTGCCACCGTTCTGGGGTTACTTTAGTCCACGGCTTTTTAGCTTCATGATGCAAGAGCTGCTCGGTTATTTTCGTGGTACCAAGGCGTCGTACTGGTACCTGGGTGATGGCGGCCATTTCGAAAACATGGGGGCTTACGAGCTGATTCGACGTCGCGTTCCTATAATTGTGGTGCTCGACACTGAATGCGACCCCAATTACCAATACCAGGGCTTCGGCAATCTGGTGCACAAGGCGAGAATGGATTTCGGTTGTGAAATCCGCGTGCTCGATGATGACGAGCGCAAGAAACGCTTCGCCGAACATTCGCCGCTGGTTTCCTTGGAAGTCTTGCGTGGCAAGATTGAAGACGGGGTGCGAAAGAACGGCGGCCGTGCTGCGCTGGCGGTCGGCTGGTACAACGACAATGAGGATCACGAAAGCCAACCCGATGTCTGGATTCTATACGTCAAACCAGCAATTATTGGGGATGAGACAGTTGACCTGCAGCACTACCGCAGCGAAAACCCAGACTTTCCTCAGCAAACTACGATGGATCAATTTTTCGATGAGGTGCAGTGGGAAAGTTATCGTAAACTGGGTGAGCAAACGGGTATTGGACTCTGCTGTGTAATTGAGCGAATGAGTGCTCCTGATGCCTGACTACGACGACGCATGCATCCACTTACCCGGTACAACAATATGTCTGTGCCAGCGACATAATGAACCAGTGGGAGTCTGATTGTGTGCCTGCCATCTACTGACTTGTCATGATCAGCATCGTCGGACTAGTCTTACGGGCATTCCTTCAGCATTTTTTGTTGTGGCTTTGCTGCACTGCGCTGTGCCGTCAATGCGATTGATACTCTATCGATTTCAGCCAGCCCGACACACAAGGGATGCATCTTGGCTAGCGAAACAACTCGCGACTTTCATCATCCTGCCGCGGTTCGACTGACCGAGCAGGAGTTGCTGCAGCGGCGTCGTGCCGCTGCCAATGTCGATCTCAAACAGACCGAGTTTGGCATTGCCGTTTCCGGGGGCGGAATTCGCTCGGCGACGTTTGCGTTGGGATTCTTTCAAGGCCTGGCGCGCGGTGATGGTCATTCGGGCAATTTGCTGCCACGCGTGGATTGGATCTCGACTGTGTCCGGCGGTGGCTATTTCGGCAGTTTCCTTGGCCGGCTGTATCAGAGCGCGGGTGGTGTCGATCAGGTAACCGAGCAACTGCTGCAACCGCATAGCGGGCCGATCGAGCATCTGCGTCGGCACGGACGCTACCTAGCTCCGGGCGGCAAGGATGATGGCTGGTTGGCGTTTGCTTACATGCTGCGCAGCCTGCTGATGATGCAGTTCCTGTTTGCGACGTTGGCGTACACGGTTGGTTTGCTGACGCTGCTGGTGTCGCCTTTGCTGGAGCCACTGGCACGCTATGGAACCGAAGCGACGGTGGGCATCAGTTGGCTGGCGATGATTCAGGAGTTCAGCGGCCCTTGGCTCAGCTTCACCGTGATCCCGATTGTCGCGTTTCTGCTGCTCGGCATCGTCTATTACTTTTATGCGCTGTTCGCTGATGGTGGTGAGGAAGCGCGTGTTGCCAAACCCTGGCTCAGCGCAGTCGGGCTAGGGTCAACCAGTAGTGATGATGAATGGTTGCGCCGGCATCGTTACTGCCTGACCTTGTGGCAGGGCCGGGCGTTGACGCTGCTGGTGTTGCTGTTGGTGTTGGCGCTACTGCAGGGACTTGGCACGGTGTTCGCCAATCCCGGTATGCGCGCGCAATTTCTGGATGAATTTGCGCTGTGGTTTGCCGGCGCCATTGCCGGCGCCGAAACGGTATTGCTGTTTGGCCGGCGCATCGTCGCGGTATTGCTCGGTGATAAAGCGGATGGCGGCGGCAAGCTGCGGATTCCACTGTCACTGCTCGGTGCTGCGGCAGCGGCCTTGGTGCTGCTGAGCCTTGCCGTGTTTGGTTTTGCGTTGGCGTCGCACGTGCTGCATCAATTCAACTGGCCGCAGTACAACCAGTTCAGCCAAACCGATTGGATGTGGCTCGCCGTGCAGATCGGCATGCTGTTTCTGATCGCTTGCTGGGTCAACCTGATCAACTCCACCTCGCTGCATCCGTTCTACTATGCGCGACTCGCGCGCAGCTTTCTGACCGCGGCATTGATCCGTTCGCGCGATGTCATGCGTGGCGCCAGTTGCGGCGCCGGTGGCACCACGCCGGGCGACCTGCCGATCTCGGAATACCAGCCGGACAAAACTGGCGGGCCACTGCATTTGATCAATTGCACCATCAATGAGACCGTCGAAGCCGATACCAAACTGTGGCGCAGTGATCGCAAAGGCGTCAGCCTGGCGGTATCGCATTGGTTGTACAGCGTGGGTGCCCGCCATCATTTGCTCCGCGATCAAAATGGCTGGACCCCACTGGGGCCGTCGTTCCCGACCAAGCAACAACCGAAAGCCATCAATCGTTCGCCGACCGGCCGGTTGTTTGCCGGTTGCGAAACGCATGAAGAGCTGACCGTCGGGCGCTGGGTTGGCATTTCCGGTGCGGCGTTTTCGACCGGGCTCGGTTCGCTGACTAACTGGTGGAGCAGCGTGATCTGTGCAGTCGCCAATGTCAGGTTGGGTTATTGGTGGCGCACGCGCAAACTGCCGTTCTGGGGTTATTACTGCCCGCGTTTGTACCGCTACATGGTGCAGGAGTTGCTCGGCTATTTCCGCGGCACCAATGCGCCCTACTGGTATCTGAGCGACGGCGGCCATTTCGAAAACATGGGCGCTTACGAGCTGATACGGCGGCGGGTACCGGTCATCGTGATCCTCGATGCCGAATGCGATGGCAATTACCAATACCAGGGCTTCGGCAATCTGGTGCACAAGGCGAGAATGGATTTCGGTTGTGAAATCCGCGTGCTCGATGATGACGAGCGCAAGAAACGCTTCGCCGAACATTCGCCGCTGGTTTCCTTGGAAGCCTTGCGCGGCAAGATTGAAGACGGGGTGCGAAAGAACGGTGGCCGTGCTGCGCTGGCGGTCGGCTGGTACAACGACAATGACGATCACGAAAGCCAACCCGATGTCTGGATTCTGTACGTCAAACCGGCCATGGTCGGGGATGAGCCGGTGGACTTGCAGCACTACCGCAGCGAGAACCCGGATTTCCCGCAGCAGACCACGATGGATCAATTCTTCGATGAAGTGCAGTGGGAAAGCTATCGCAAACTGGGTGAGCAGTCCGGCATCCACATGTGTTGTGTCATTGAGCGGCTGATTGATCCGGGTTTGGAGTAAACGTACACGGCGAACGTGGCTGGATTTTCCTCAGGTGCCCGCTGGCGCCTGAGTCCACTGAGCAGGAGCCTTACCATGGAACGGAAGCAAGGCAAGTTCACGCTGTTTGATGAAGCCGGTTTCAAAAGCTGGCTGGCAAAGCAAACGGTCAGTCGGCAGATCACGCTGGTGCAAAATCACCACACCTATATTCCCGGCTACCTGCATTTCAAAGGCGACAATCATTTTGCCTTGCAGGCCAGCATGGAGGCCTCCCACCGCGAGCGCGGCTTTGCCGAGATCGCCCAGCACTTCACTACCTTTCCCGATGGCACCGTGATCACCGGTCGCTCGTTGGAAACGGTGCCCGCCGGTATCAAAGGTGCGAACGCCACCGGCATCTGCATCGAACATCTCGGCAATTTCGACAAAGGCGGTGACAAGATAACCGATGCTCAGCGCGCGCTCGCCATCAACCTCAACGCCTGGCTCTGCCACAAGTTCCGCCTACCGGCCGACACCGACCATATCGTTTACCACCATTGGTATGACTTGAACTCCGGCAAACGCCTGAACGGCGCCGGCAGCACCAAAAGCTGCCCCGGCTCGGCGTTCTTCGGCGGCAACAAAGTCGCCGATGCCGAAGCCAACTTCCTGCCGCCAATCCGCGCCGCACTCGACGCCATGGCGGCGCCAAAAGCGGTCAAAGATCCGCTCTGGCGCGGCCGCGTGATCAACACCGAATCCTTGAACGTGCGCGATACCGCGGCCGCCTCTGGCAAGAAAATCAAATCCCTGGCAGCCGGGACCTTGGTTGGCGTTTACAGCGAAAAAGATGGCTGGGCGAAGATCGATCCGAAGGCCGCGTTATGGGTCAGCAGGAAGTATTTGGAACTTGTCGCCGCGTGACGCTTTGTAGGATGGGTAGAGCGCCAGCGAAACCCATCGCCAGTCTCAATGATATTGATGGGTTTTGGCTAAACGCCTCTACACATCTTACGGGCTGGTTTGCGTCGTTGTTTAACTCACATGCGTCCGGAGCGCTATACGATTCGGACCTACCTCGATGTGTTTTCCTAGCGCCCGTCTGACGAGCCGAGCAACGTAGCGGAAGCTGGGTAAACAGCCCGCAGTAAAACGAAGGGGCAAGGCAGGATGCCGACGCCTTTTGTGACTGTGCAAGGATGCACTGTCACAAAAGCTCCAGCTGGAGTGGAGTCGCGCAGGGAACCGCGCGTCGTTTGCGCGGCGAGGAATCGGGCATGTTTCTTTGGTAACTTTCTTTGCGCCAAAGAAAGTTACCCGCCCGCCGGGGCGGGACCCGGCAGCGGCCTTGAATTACGAGTGGTGGTCTAAGAGAAAACGGGACTCAAACTACAAACTGAACGCGTGGTAGGTAGCATCCAGTACTGATTGGATGCAAACAATGTGGCACAAAGCCCTTCGGATGTTGCACCCCACCAGTTTTGCTTAGAAAAGCGATGGAAAGCCGGACTTTCTAATTAATCCTGCTTTACTTTTTTCTGCCCAATCTTGCTTTCCCGCCCACTCAACAACTTCCGAATATTCTCCTGATGCCGCCAAATCAGCAGCGCACCCAAAATCGCGAGCGGCCAGGTGTACGCCGGCCAATAGAACCAGGCGATCACCGGCGCGGCGGCGAATGCGGTCAGCGCTGCCAGTGATGAATAGCGGAACAGGAAGGCCATCACCACCCAGATGCCGACGAGGCAGAGGCCGAGCCGCCATTCCAGTGCGAACACGACACCAAAACCGGTCGCGACACCTTTGCCACCTTCAAAGCCGAAGAAAATCGGAAACAGATGGCCCATGAACGCGGCAAGCGCGACCGCGGCGAGCCAGAGCCCTTCAACACCGAACAGTTGCGCCAGCACGACCGGGATGACGCCCTTGATCGAATCGCCGGCCAGCGTAATCAGTGCGGCTTTTTTGCCGCCGATGCGCAGCACATTGGTGGCGCCGGGGTTGCGTGAGCCTTGTGAGCGCGGGTCGGGCAGGCCGAGCAGCCGGCAGGTGAGGATCGCGGCCGAAACCGAGCCGGCGAGGTAGGAGAGCAGGACAAAGGCGAGGTTGATCAGCAGGTCGGTGGTCATGGTGTCAGGGATTGGTTTGCTGAGCGTGTTAATGGGCGCCTCTCATTCCCGGCCCTTCTCCCGCAAGGGGCGAAGGTTGGAGTGAAGGTGAAACCGCTGCTCACGTTTCAGCAGGAATCGCGCCTTGTTGGCGCAGCGAAGTCGGCAGTATACCGACCAGTCGAGTGGGGTCCAGTGCGACCAGTTCAGCGCCCTGTTGCGCGCTTGCTACCGTGACAGCGAGGCCATGAAGGCCGACAATGCCGGCCTAGGCCGCATTTTCAGAAGCACACCGGATGGACACCATTTATCTGCGCGACATCGAATTGTCTGTGACCATAGGCGCGTTTGCCTGGGAGCAGAAAATCAGCCAGAAGCTGCTGCTGAGCCTGAGTCTGCGGGTGGATACCCGGCCGGCGGCGGCCAGTGACCAGCTCAGCGATGCGCTCGATTATGGCGCCGTGTTGGCGCGGGTGCAGGCGATTGCCGCCGAGCTCGGCCCGGAGCGGCCGGTGCAGCTGATCGAAACGTTGGCCGAGCGCTTTGCCAACGCCATCTTGGCTGAATTCAGCAAAGTGCAGGCGGTGACGGTGGATTTGGCCAAGGTGTTTATCTTCCCGCAGGTGCCGCGCATCGGTGTGGTGATTGAGAGGGCGCGATAATTGCCGACCGGGTATTTGCTGGGCATCGGCAGCAATGTTGCGCCAGAGCGCAATGTGCCGGCGGTGTTGAAGGCGCTGCTGGCGCTGTCGCCGCAGTTGTACCTTAGCCGGGTGGTCCAGACACCACCGGAAGGTATGCAATCCACGCATGATTTTCTCAATCTGGTGGTGCTGGTGGCCACCGAGCTGTCGGCAGCCGAGCTGAAAGCGGCGACCAATCGGATTGAAGAAAGCCTCGGTCGCGACCGCAGCGCGCCGGATCGCAAAGTGCGCGACCGCCCGGCCGATATCGATCTGCTGACGCCGATCAGCACTGCCCGCAAAAGTACGCTGCCGATGATCAAGGAGAACTACCTGCGGCCGCTTGCCGAGGAGTTGTTGGATTATTTGCAGCAGCGGCCGTTGCGGGCGCCCAGCGGCGTTGTCACACCGATTCAACTCGATGCGCTCAAGCTGGGCGACATGCCCGCCGCCATTTATTGCGACGGCCAGACCGGCCAGATTCGGCTCGGCGAATTGCCAAACTAATGATATCGAACCGATGCGACGTTAACTGGGCCGGCGTTAACTGAGCCGGCGACCCCCATCGACGGCGATCACCGCACCGGTCTGGTAGGGGTTGGCCAACAGCGCAGAGACCGCCAGGCAAATCGGTTCGGTACCGCCTTCCACGCCGAGCAGCGTCTCGCTCAGCACCTGCGTCTTCATTGCCTCGCTGTGCCAGTCCTTGAACAGGATCGGGCCCGGTTGAATCACGTTGACTTTCACTTTCGGTGCCAGTGACTGGGCAAAGCTCAGTGCCAGATTCTGCGCAGCCGCTTTGCTGGCGCAATAGACATCAAAGCGCGGGTTCGGTGTGTCGGCGTAGATGTCGGTGATATGAACCAGATCGGCATATGCTGCGCTGCAGGCGTGCAGGCAATCGCTCAGTGCACGGGTAAGCAAGTACGGGCTGCGCACATGCACTTGGTAAAACTGATCGGCCTGATCTAGCGCATCATCCAGCGCATCGGCGGTGACAGCAAACGCCGAGGCGTTGTGAATGATCGCGCGTAAAGCGGGGCTTTGTGCCCGCACGGCTTCGGCCAGTTTACGCACGCTGCTTTCGTCAGTGAAATCGGCTTGCAGCAACACCACGCCGGCCGCGCGCAGCGCTGCCAATTCAGCATTGTCCTGATGATAATGCCCGATTACCGGATAGCCTTGCGCGCGCAGATGCAACGCCAGCGCATGGCCAACGCGGCGGCCGGCACCGGTAATAAAAATGGCGTCTTGCATGATGCTTCCTTTAATTTGGTAGCGATAAAAGACAGATCGTTGCGGCCGCTTTTATCGAAATGGCTACGACTATTCCTACTGAATATTCAGCGCCTGAATTTGCGATGACATGGCAGTTTTGGTCAGTGGTTGCCGACTAAAAGTGCATGTCGTTCGGCCAATCTTTCAGCCAATCGTTTAGCCGAGCCAGTTCTCATTTGGCGTGCCGGCGACGAACGTCGATACGTTTGCCATGGTGGTATCGGCAATGTTCTGCAGCGCTTCCCTGGTAAAAAATCCCTGGTGGCCGGTGATGAAAACATTCGGGAAAGTCATCAGCCGGGCCAGCACGTCATCGGTCAAAATATCGCCGGAGTGATCGGCAAAGAACAGGCCGGCTTCCTCCTCATAAACGTCCATGCCGAGCGAGCCAAGGTGGCCGGATTTGATGGCGCGGATCACCGCTTTGCTGTCGATCAGCGCGCCGCGACCGGTGTTGATCAGCATGACGCCGGGCTGCATTTGCGCCAATGTCTGATCGTTGATCAGATGCTTGGTCTCGCTGGTCAGTGGGCAGTGCAGGCTGATGATTTGGCTGTCTCGCAACAGCTCCGGCAGCGGCACATAGCGCACACCCAATGCCACACAGTCGGGGTTCGTCACCGGGTCGCAGGCCAGAATCCGGCAACCGAAACCGGTCAGAATGCGCGCCAACACCGCACCAATTTTGCCGGTGCCGATGATGCCGACCGTCTTGCCATGCAGATCGAAACCGAGCAGGCCATTGAGGGAAAAATTCTGCTCGCGTACCCGGGCGTAAGCGCGGTGCAGCTTGCGATTGAGCGTCAGGATCAAGCCGATCGTATGCTCGGCAACCGAGTACGGTGAGTACGCCGGCACGCGTGCCACGGCCAGCCCAAGTGCTTTCGCCGCCGTCAGATCAACATGATTGAAACCGGCACTGCGCAGCGCCAGCAAGCGCGTGCCGCCGGCAGCGAGCTGCTGCAAAACGGGCGCTGAGGCATCGTCGTTGACGAACAAACTGACCGCCGGAAACCCGTGTGCAAGTGCGGCGGTGGCGGCTGACAGCGCCACGTTTTGATGCACGCAGCGATGGCCGCGCGCCGTGGCGGCGGCATCCAGAAAGGGCTGTTCAAATGCCTGACTGCTGTAGATCAGAACGTCCATGCGGGCCCCTTTTTCTCTTCCTTTATATATATAGGAAGAGCGGACGTCAGCCAAATCGTCGTTTTCTCTTCCTATATATAGGCGGTGTCACGCGCATCGGCAGCAGGTTTTGCCATGC
Organism: uncultured Kangiella sp.; assembly: GCA_946481205.1. Next base: position 9,856 of record CAMLNB010000019.1, read on the forward strand.
AATGCGCGTGATTCAGTCGAGCTGCTTCAGGTAATCGGTGCCGCCGAGTCCGCGCATCTGACTCAGGATCCATGCTTGCCGGCGATAGACGTAAGCAGAGGGTTTATCGACTTTGAATCGGTGCGGATTCGGCAATACCGCCGCGAGCATCGCCGCTTGTGACCAGCTGAGTTGCTTGGCGTTGCGGCCGAAATAAACCCGGCTGGCGGCTTCGATGCCATACAGGCCTTTGCCGTATTCGACGATGTTCAGGTGCACTTCGAGGATGCGTTCTTTCGACCAGAAGGTTTCGATCAGCAGCGTGAACCAGACTTCCAGCGCCTTGCGCACATAGCTGCGACCCGACCAAAGAAACAGATTCTTGGCGACCTGTTGGCTGATCGTGCTGGCACCGCGCAGCCGTTTGCCGCGCTGGTGAGCTTCCCAGGCTTTCTCCATTTGCTCGGTGTCGAAGCCATAGTGCGCCGGGAATTTCTGATCCTCGCCGGCGATCAGCGCCAGCGGTGCGGCGGCGGCGATCTCGTCATACGACACCCATTTCTTGCGCGCGCGGTAGTTGTCGTCGCCGTTCCACCAGGCGCTCAGCTGGCGTTCGAGCATGACACCCGAATACGGCACCGGCACAAACCGGAACACCAGCACCAACAAGATCGACAACACGATAAAACTGGCGCTGAACCAAAGCAGGCCGCGCCAGAGTCGGCGCAGCAGAGAAGGGCGTGTCTCGGTGGTGATGCGGGTGGCTTGTTCAGGCATGGCGCGCCATTCTCGGTGTTCGCCCAAGCGGCAGCAAGCGCGATCTGAGTCCTGCCATGCGGCATGCTGCCGAGCGGTTCTGCGTGCAGCCGGCGGTCGGGAAACGTAAAATGCCGCGTCCTTAGCAAAGCGGTTTTTCATGTCCCACAGCGAGCGTCTGCAGCGTCAACTGCAGCAATTGAATCCGCGTCTGCCCCTGCCGTCGGCCGAGGCGATCGCCCACAGCGAACGGCTGCAGGCGCATCTCGTCAGCCAGATGCAAACGCAGGCGTTGCCGTTTTCGGCGTTCATGGCTGACCTCTTGTATGCCCCCGGCCTGGGTTATTACAGCGCCGGAGCGACCAAGCTTGGCGCTGCTGGCGATTTCGTCACCGCGCCGGAAATCTCGCCGCTGTTTGCCCGTTGTCTGGCCCGGCAATGCGCTGAAGTGCTGGCGGCGATCGGCGGTGGCGAGCTGCTCGAATTCGGTGCCGGCCGCGGTGTCATGGCGCGCGATATCCTGCGCGAACTGGCCGCACTGGATGCGCTGCCGAGCCGCTATCTGATCGTCGAAGTCTCGGCCGATCTGCGCCAGCGCCAACAGGAAACGCTGGCGGCTTTGCCGGCCGACCTGGCCGCAAAAGTGGTGTGGCTTGATGCGCTGCCGGCCGCGTTCAGCGGCGTTGTCTTGGCCAACGAAGTCCTCGATGCGATGCCGGTAACGTTGTTTCGCACGCAGGTCGATACGCTCAGCGAAATGGCGGTGACGGTGGCCGATAACGGCGATTTTCGCTGGGCCGAGTTGCCAGCCGACGAGGCCTTGCAACGCTGGTATGACGCGTTGCCGGACGAGCTCAAAGCCGATTGGCCTGACGACTACCTGTCCGAATTTCATCCGCTACAAGCCGGCTGGTTGCAGAGCCTGGGTCGCATGTTGCAGTGCGGTTTGGTGCTGCTGATCGATTACGGTTTTCCGCAGCACGAGTTCTATCACCCGGATCGCAGTCGCGGCACGCTGATGTGCCATTACCGCCACCATTCCCACCCGGATCCGTTGCTGCTACCGGGTCTGCAAGATGTCACCGCCCATGTCGATTTCACCGCCGTGGCCGAGCAGGCACTGAGCGCGGGCATGGAGGTGCTCGGTTACTGTCATCAGGCCGGGTTCCTGCAATCACTTGGCGTGCTGGATATGGCCATGGCAATCGACGATGAGCAGGAACAAATTCTCGCCGCCCAGGCACTGAAGAAGCTGCTGATGCCGCATGAGATGGGCGAGCTGTTCAAGGTGATCGCGCTCGGCAAAGGACTCGATCTGGCGCTGACCGGTTTTGCCCTTCATGACATGCGGGAGCGCCTGTGATGGCTCTGTTGTTGGTAGTGCTCTTGTTCCTGTTACTGCCATCGGAAGCGCAGGCCAGTAGTCGCCGGTTCGATTGGGTGCCGTGGCTGATTGGCGTGACGATCACCAGCACGGTGCTGGCCTGGATTTGGGCCAAGCGGACCAAGATGCTCGATAACATTCACCTGCGGATTGTCGGTTTCAGTGTCTATTTCTGGATTCTGGCCTTTGCCCAGATGGGTGTGCTGATGGTCATTTATGCGCTGACCAAGTAAGGTCGGCGCGCCGCAGTTTTCTTGCTTTCCCTCACTCAGACCTTGAACAAGGATTTCACGTAAATGGAATGGTGGTTGTTGGTACAGGCCTTGATACAGGGCATCGTCGAAGGATTGACGGAATTCCTGCCGGTCTCCAGCACTGGTCACTTGATCGTGTCGGGCGCGTTGATCGGCTTCAACGGCGAGAAGGCCAAGGTCTTCAATATCGTTATCCAGTCCGGGGCGATTCTGGCGGTGTGCTTTGAATACCGGCGCCGGATCACCGATACCGTCGGTGGCCTGTTCAGCGACCCGACGGCGCAGCGCTTCACGCTCAATCTGCTGGTCGCGTTCCTGCCGGCAGTGGTGTTGGCGCTGATCTTCGCCAGCGACATCAAGGCCAACCTGTTCAATCCGCTGACCGTTGCCGGCGCGTTCATCGTCGGCGGCGTGTTGATTCTCTGGGCCGAGAAGCGCGAGCACGTGGTCCGGGTGCAAGAGGTTGACGACATGACGCTGCTTGATGCGTTCAAGGTCGGCTGTGCCCAATGCCTGGCATTGATTCCGGGTACCTCGCGCTCGGGTGCGACCATCATCGGCGGTCTGCTGTTCGGCTATTCGCGCAAGGCCGCGACCGAGTTTTCGTTCTTCCTGGCCATGCCGACCATCTTTGGCGCCACCGTTTACGACGGCTGGAAGAGCCGCGAGCTGTTCGATGCCGGCGACATTCCGATGCTGGCGGTCGGTTTCATTGCCGCGTTCCTGAGCGCCATCGTCGCGGTGCGGGCGCTGATCAAGTTCGTCTCCAGCCACACCTTTGTCGGCTTTGCCTGGTACCGGATCGCGTTCGGCATCCTGATTCTGGCAACGGCCTGGTTCGGTTGGATTGATTGGACCGAAGCGGTCTGAGCGCAATCGCAGCAAACAAAACGGGGCCAAGCGGCCCCGTTTTGTTTGGTAGTGATGTCGTGAGAGCAGCTTTAGCCGCTCTCACGACCGTGTTTACTCAAGCAGTGCCCGCAGCATCCAGGCGTTCTTCTCGTGCAGGTTCATCCGTTGGGTTAGCAGGTCAGCGGTCGGTTCATCGCTGGCTTCATCGACCAATGGGAACAATTCCCGGGCCGTGCGCACCACTTGTTCCTGGCCAAGCACCAAGCGACGGATCATTTCCTTGGCATCCGGCTTGTCGGTGTCCTCGGTGATTTTGGTCAGCGCGGCGAATTCGCGGTAGGTGCCGGGTGCCGGGAAGCCGAGTGCGCGAATGCGTTCAGCAATCGAATCCACCGCCAGCGCCAGCTCGTTGTACTGGCCTTCGAACATCAGATGCAGGGTGTTGAACATCGGCCCGGTGACGTTCCAGTGGTAGTTGTGGGTCTTCAGGTACAGCGTGTAGCTATCCGCCAACAGCCGCGACAAACCGTGGGCAATGGCTTCCCGTTGCGTGCTGCTGATGCCGATATTGATCTCCATGACTACGCTCCTTCTGACGGTGGGGACAAGATGACTGGTTGCAATTATGACCCGTTCGGCCGTTTGCGGATCGGTGGTGGAATCAATAACTGGCATTGACTCGACAAATCCAACTGCCGATGATGGCCTGCGCCCGCTCGTTGCGTCGCGCCAACTGCGCCGTCGCCAACTGACCAAAATTGTCACTGCTGGTCCGATCATGTCCGCCGTTTCGAGCTTGCTTGGTCAGTCCAAACGGCGATCCGAATCCGGTTTCAGATCGGTTTTGGGGGCGGCAGCAGGTCTGTGCGGGATGTTTTTTCGGGTAACGCAATCGCCATTCCGGATCGGTTGCGGCGTTCGCATGAATGCCGTCGACCGATCCGAAAACGCGATCCGGATCCGGTTTGCAGTGCGCGTCGCGCTGGCGATTTTCTTTGCCGAACGATGTTGTCGAACGCGTTTGCCGGATCACAAACCGGTTTTTGATCCAAAAATGGGCCGCAATGGACAAAAAAATTGCCTTTTTGCACAAAAAACGCTGCCCAAAATTTCACCAAAGAAAAAAACTTGTATATACTCAGCGCCGTAGCGTTAACCGCTACCTGACTGGAGAAATCAAAAATGGCAAAAGCGACCAAAGCAAAGGCAAAGAAACCGGCTAAAGCTGTCAAGGCTAAAGCCCCGCGTAAAGCAAAAGCTGCGAAGGCGAAAGCCCCGCGCAAAGTGAAGGCCGTCAAGGCCAAGAAAGCAGCCCCGAAGGTGAGCAAGGAAGAGCGTGCAGCGAAGCGTGAAGCTGCTGCCCGTGCCCGTCGCCTGGCTGCTGCCAAGAAGAAAGTGGCCAAGCTGAAAGAGCGTCAGGCCAAGCAACTGGCCAAGTTCAAAGCCAAGCTCGAGAAGGCATTTGCCAAGTTCGAGTCGAAGGCCATGGCTGCTGTTGACAAGCCGAAGAAGCGTCGTCGTCGTCGTAAGGCCGCTGCTGCTGCCTAAGCCGACCTCAGGCGTCTTGGCGAGCCGCATCGAGGTCCTCCTCTGCGGCTCGCCACTCTCCTTTCTCCCGCTGTATCCCCTGTCGTTGTTCTCTTTCTATCGCATTCCGTTTGCCCGCATCGCGACTCGGTTTGATCGCGTTTGGCACTGCTGCGTCTGCTCACGATGATTCTGATCCGGTTCGGTTCCGGCATTTTTCCGGCGTCGCACTGACGCGAACACGGGTCGCAGTACCTGAGTGCTTGGGTATCAACACCGGCTGACTTATTCCGATTGGCTTTCACCCGCGTGCTGCGCTGGCGCGCAGATATCGTTTGCAAAACCCTTTTTGACGATGCGATTGAGCGGGCAAGACGCGTTTGGCGAGCGCCACAGACGAGCGTGGCTGACGAGTGCCCGTGCTCTGCGTGGGCCTGCTCTGGTGCCGCTGAACGGCTTAAGGCGTGTGCGGTTTGGAGACGCAGATCTCGTCCAGCGTCAGTTCAAAGGCCGGGGCGAACTCGCGCATGAAGTAATCCACCTCCGGCAAGTTGAGCGCCTGCAGCCGTGCTTCGATGTCTTCGGCAGCGACTTTGAACTCGCCATTGCCGGCCAACAGCTCACTGCGGCACTTCAGACAGGCGGCGATGGTGTCAGCGGCTTTGATCAGTTCGTGTTGTACTGCCGGCATGGCGGTGTCGAGCAGCAGTTCACGATACGTGGCCTGCAATGGCGCCGGCAACATGGTCAGCAGATCGATCTGGGCCTGCGCTTCGATAGCTTTGTAGGCATCGCGAATGGCTGGCGAGTGGTACTTGACCGGTGACGGCAGATCGCCGGTGAACACTTCGCTGGCATCATGGAACAGTGCCGCCACGGCAATTTGGTTGGCATCGACCTGACCGCCGAACAGCTGATTGCGAATGCTGGCCAAGGCGTGGGCAATCGCCGCCACCTCGAACGAATGCTCCATGACGTTTTCCCGCATGGCATTGCGCTTGAGTCCCCAGCGCTCGATGAAGCGCAAACGGGCAAGGTAAGCAAAGAACGGGCTGCTCATCGATCGACTCCGGCGAGAAAGGCAAAACAGGCGCACGCAGCCTACCCGAGTGCTGCGGTAGTCGTCACCCGCGCGGTATGGCATCGGTTGCAGCGCATTTCGCTGCGCGTGTTGCCTGCCAACTCAGCCTGGCAGTTCGACCGCGGGCAGCAATTGCCGCCGGGTATCGCTGCTGCTGCGTATCGGCGGCAACACCGCCGCGAGCTTGTCGCAGATCTGTTCGGCTGTTGCCCGATGCGAGGTGAGTTTGCCGCCGATCAGACTCAGCAGCCGCGGCGCTGACGCGCTATTGGTCAGCAGCACCGATTCGCGCGGTCGCTTGAAGGCCGCACCTTCGCCTTTTGGCAGCACTCGCAGACCGGCCCAAGCATCCAGCACGTGCTCGCGGCGGAACGCATGGCTGAAGTAGTGGTTATGGGTGCGCAGCAGGTACTCGATTTCGCTGTCATCGGGGCGGACCTGGGCGGGGTCACCGCTGAATGGCGCCTCGGTGGTGCCGACCAGCCGCTGGCCGCGCCAAGGCATGACAAAGACCGCGCGGCCGTCCTCGGCCTCCAGGTAATAACACCCCAGCTGCGGCGCCTGTGGCAGCACGATATGGCTGCCCTTGACCAACTCAATGCCCGGTATGGTCTGCGCCGGCGTGACCTTGGCCAGCAATTCCGGCACCCATGGGCCGCTCAAATTCGCGACCGCACGCGCCCGGAAGGTCTCGGTCTGACCGTCGCCATTGCGCGCGGTGGCGGTGGCGCCAGATGCGTCCAGCGCCAGTCCGGAGACCGTCCGCTGGTAACACAAGCGGGCACCCATCAGCTCGGCGCTTTTGAGCACAGCGGCGGTCAGCGGGCCATCGTCGGTCTGGGCGTCGTGATAGGCCAACAGGTACTGGCCACGATGGGTCAGCAGGCCGTCGGCATCGGCATAACGGGACTTGTAGCGCTTTGGCCGCTGGCCGCCGAGCAACCAGTACAGATACAGACCGAGCTGGACCAGCCAACCGGGCCGGCGCATGCCATCGCGGATGGGGATGAAGAACCGTTGCCGGTGCACCAGCTGTGGTGCGGTCTGGAGCAGGATGCGCTGTTCGCGCAGGCATTCATGAACCAGTTTGAGCTGGCCGGTTTCGAGGTAACGCAGACCGCCGTGAATGAGCTTGCTGGAGCGAGACGAGGTGGCCGCCGCCGGCTGCGCGTACTGCTCCAGCACAATCACCGTCCAGCCGCGTGCAGCGGCTTCACGTGCCACGGCGGCGCCATGAATACCGGCGCCAATGACCAGCAAATCGCAATCCAATTCCGATGTGGCAGTGACGGTCATGCGCGCAACAGGTGGCCAGTGACTGGTTTGATTATGGCAGGAGTGCCCTGAATTGGAATGGCTGATTTGCTGGTGCTGCAGGCGGCGCGCAAGGCTCAGTCAGTGTAGTGACTGAGCCTTGCTGTTCTTGCTTGGTGCTTTGGCTTTTTGTTGTGCTGAAACTGGAGCACTCAGTGTTTGCGTTGCAAGCGCTGACCAAAAAAGCCGTCGGTGTGGTGCTGGTGCGGCAGCAACACCAGCTCGCCGCGTTCGCGCAATTGCTGCGCCAAAACCGGGTCCAGTGCGTCGAATGCGGCCATGATTTTCGCGTCCTGGTGATCGGCGCCATCAATGCCGGACCGAACAAAATCCGGGTTCGCAGCGAGAAAGGCATCAACCACGGCCTGATTTTCCTGCGCCAGCAACGAGCAGGTGGCGTAAACCAACCGGCCACCCGGCTTCACCAGCCGCGCAGCCGAACTCAGAATCGACAGCTGTTGTTCGTGCAGCGAGGCGATGTCCATGTCACGCCATTTCATGTCCGGGTTGCGGCGCAACGTGCCAGAACCGGAGCAGGGGGCGTCGACCAAAACTGCGTCGGCTTCGCCCAATAGCGGCCGGAGCGCATCGTCGTTTTCGGTGCTGAGCGGCAGCAAGCGAACGTTGTCGAGCTTGGCGCGAATCAGCCGTGGTTTCATTTTGTCGAGCCGGTGCTGGGCGACATCGCAGGCAATGATGCTGCCTTTGTTGTTCATCAGATCGGCCAGATGCAACGTTTTGCCACCGGCGCCTGCGCAGAAATCGACGACCGTTTGCCGTGGCCGCGGACTCACCAGCCAGCCGACCAGCTGACTCGCTTCGTCCTGCATTTCAAACAAGCCTTCCTTGAACTGCGTGGTGTTGAATAGCGGCCCGCGCTGATCGCGGCGCAAGCCCCACGGCGACAGCGGCATCGGCTTGCAATCAAAGCCATGGTCGGTGAGCTGTTGCTGCAGATCGTCGATGCTGATCCGGCGGGTGCTGACTCGCAGATCGACGGGAGCGGGCTCGTTCAGCGCCCGCGCCAGTTTTTCCGTTTCGGCATCGCCCAGTTGTTGGCGCAGCGGCTCGCATAGCCAATCCGGCAGATTGAATTTTTCTGCGAAGCTCAGCGTGCTTTTATCGAAGCTGCGTACCGCTTTGATCAGCGCTTCGGCGCGATCTTTGAAGTCAGTTTCTTCCAGCCCACGCATGCTCCAGCCGCCGACCGTAATCAGGTAAGTCGCGACCAGCGCCTCGGCTTCAAAACGCAGACCGGGGAACGGGCCGGCGCCACGGCAAAGCGCGCGCAATTCCCGCAAACGGCGCAGACAGGCATAAGTTGTTTCGGCCGCGAAACCGCGATCCTGCGAGCCCATTTCGCGATGCGCCTTGAAGTAGCGATCCATCATGGTATCGGCCGGGTCAGTCAGCGGCAGAATGCTGGCAAGGAGCTCGCTGGCTTGGCGAAAACGGGTACGGGCAAACTTGGGTTGTTGCGTGTCGGACGACTTTTTTGAGCTGGACATCAGGACGGATTCCCGTTGCAAGTGATGTGATTGAAGCAGGTGTACCGTCATCTCAGCGGATGCCGAGATGACGGTGTAGGGGATGAGAAAATTATTTGCTGCTGGTGCGCGACCATTCCGCCAAAACGACAGCTACGGCGCAGCTGACGTTCAAGCTTTCAACCGCGCCGCTGCCGGGGATTTTGATCGCTAAATCGGCATGTTCCAGCACGTAATCGGACAAGCCGCTGTGCTCTTCGCCAAACCAGATCACAGCGCGTTTCGGCAGTTTTTGATCGAACAAACCGGCTTCACCTTCGCCACTGGTGGCGAGCAATTCAAAGCCTGCTTCGCTGAGCTTTTCGAACGCTGCCGGCAGATCGCGGTACTCGACCAGGGTCAGTGCTTCGAAGCCGCCTTCGGCGGTGCGGGCGACGGCGCCGCTGTGCACCGGTGCGCCGGCGTTGACCAATACCGCGTCGACACCGAAGTGGGCGGCGGTGCGCAAAATCGCGCCGAGATTGTGCGGATTGCCGACGTTTTCCAGCGCCAAAACCCGACGCGAACCTTTCGCCGGCACCGTTGCCAACCATTCGTCGAGCGTCATCGTGGTGCGCTTGCGGATCAGGAAACAGACACCCTCGTGGTGCTCGGTTTCGGCAGCGCGGGCGAGTTCGTCATCCGGAATGATGTGGTAGGCCAGCCGCTCATTGACGCAATGTTTCATCACCTCGGCAAACTGCGGCGCGCGAGCTTGGGTCAGATAAACCCGAATCAAATCCTGTGGTCGCACGGCAAAAAAAGCTTTGCAGGCGTTGACGCCATGGATGCGGGTTTCGTCGCGACGCTGCGCGTTTTCCGGCTTTGCTGGTGCACCTTCCGCATTGTCGTCCAGGCTCGGCGCTTCCTGCTCGAAACGTGGCCGTCGCGGGGTGTCACGGTCTTCAAATTCCCGCCGCGGGCGATCGAAATCGCGGCGTGGCCGATCGCCATCGTCGCGACGCGGACGCTCCGAACGCGGACGATCATCGCGGGGGCGATCGCTACGTGGACGGTCGTCACGAGGGCGATCATCACGGGGTCGGTCAGCACGCGGACGGTCGCCAAAATCGCGCGACCGATCATTGCGCTCGCCGCGATCGCGACCACCACGATCCTGGCCAAAACCCGGATCGCGATTGCCGATATCGTCATCTTCCGGCCGCCAGACTTGAATGGTCGGGTCTTTGCCCGGGCCACGCGGCCGATAGCTGCGTTCACCGCGATCACCACCATAGCCACCGCGTTCCGGACCGCGACCCGGCCCACGATCGGCACCGCGATCATTGCGGTCACGGAAGCTGCGTTCACCGCCTTCGCTACGGCTGCGATCGCGATCCCCCACACCGCGACCCGGGCCGCGCTCACTGCGCTCGCCATCGCGGCCAAAACCGCCCCGTTGATCATCACGACCACGCCGTGCGGTCAGGCCTTCGTCGCGACGCGGCCGATCACTGCGCGGTCGGTCGCTGCGAGGCGCTTCGCCGCGGGCTTTGCGCTCGGCGGCGCGCTCTTCATCAAAACGGGTGCGTGGCCGATCATCGTGTTCATGACGACGCGGGCGATCCGAACTGCCGCTGCGATGCGGGCCAGACGAACGGGGTTTGCTTGGTTTCATGCCAGCTCCATGCTGTGTTGCTCGTGGCGTGCGCGCTGGCGGCGCGGCACGCAAAAAAGGGGAAAACAAAGAGGAATGTGCTTCGCGTAGTCGTCGCGAGCACGCCCGCCTGTGCGGGCATCTCCATTACGTTGCAGTCTCAACCGGTTCGCTCCAGCGCGAGCCGTATCCGATCATCGGTCATCAGCGGTCGTTGCCAAGGCGCTGCAGTGCGCGGCGCGAATTCGTAAAAGCAAGTCAGTTGCCAGGGAATCGGTTCTGCGCGAACCGATTCAGTGTGGCGTTTCAGCACGAAGCGTTACGCCAGTTCCGTACTGTCATGGGCCAGCCGCGCACGCAGATCGGCAACGGCTTGGGCGCGATGTTCGGTCAGGTGGTCGGCCAGCTTCTGGCCTTGTAAACCTTGATCAAGCAAGGGTTGTACGGGCACGGCGCGCACGGTATCGAGTGCGTGTTGCCAGTAGGCGCGCTGTGGATAGGCGCGTTCCAGCCAGCCTTCACGGCCGCGGTAATCGGCTTCACAAGCGAGCAGCAATTCCTGGAATCGCTCCGGCCGGCGCAGTGCATCGCTTTGCATCAGCACTTTCACCACGGTGCCGGGCCGCAACTGAAAGCCACGGTGGAAGTGTAGATGAAAACGCGAGGTCAACACCGCCAATTCCCGAAAATCATTCGGTAGTTTCAACCGATCGGCCAGGCTGTTGATGATCGGTACGCCGGCCTCTTCATGGCCGCGATGGCTCGGCCAAAACTGTGATGGCGTCACGCCTTTGCCGAGATCGTGCACCAGCGCGGCAAAGCGAACCCGCACACTCGTGCTGATCCGGCAGGCGACATCGAGCACCATCAGCGTGTGCACGCCGGTATCGATTTCCGGGTGCCACTGCGCCGGATTCGGCACGCCCCAAAGGCAATCGATCTCAGGAAATATCACTTTCAGCGCGCCGCAGGCGCGCAGCGTTTCGATGTAAACACCGGGCTTGTCTTCGGCCAAAGCTTTCGCGGTTTCCAGCCAAACCCGCTCCGGCGTCAGGTGATCGAGCTCGCCGCTGCTGACCATTTGCTGCATCAATGCCAGCGTTTCCGGCGCAACGGTAAAACCATATGGCGCATAGCGGGCAGCGAACCGGGCAACCCGCAGCACCCGCAGCGGATCGTCGGCAAACGCTGGCGAGACATGGCGCAGAATCTTGTTGTGCAGATCGGCGAGACCGCCGTAGGGGTCGATCAGGTTGCCGTCATCGTCCAGGGCCATTGCGTTGACGGTCAGATCGCGGCGTTGCAGATCGGCTTCGAGACTGACGTCGGGCGCGGCGTGCATGGCAAAGCCGTGGTAGCCGTGACCGGTTTTGCGCTCGGTGCGCGCCAGCGCGTATTCGGCGCGAGTGTCCGGGTGCAGAAACACCGGAAAATCGCGACCCACCGGCAAATAGCCCTGGGCCAGCAGTTCGGCTGGGGTGGCGCCGACCACGACGTAGTCACGTTCGGTCACCGGACGGCCGAGCAGCTGATCGCGGACTGCGCCGCCGACAAGGAAGATCTTCATGCCGTCATTGTACCCGCTGGCGGCGGTACCGGGCAGCGGCCGTTCCGGGAACGCTACCGCAGCGATTTCGGCAGACCAGTACCGCCGGGTATTCCGCGACTGCCATGGCAGGTATCATGGCCCTCCCGTGCCAGCCATGATTTGCCAACCGAAACTGTCGACAGAGGCTTGCCAACCGATGTACCAAGGGCATTACGGACTCAAAGAAAGCCCCTTCTCGATCGCGCCGGATCCGCGTTTCTTGTATTTGAGCGGCCGTCATCGTGAGGCCTTGGCGCATCTTTTATATGGCGTTGGCGTTGGCGGCGGCTTCATTTTGCTGACCGGCGAGGTCGGCACCGGCAAGACCACGCTCTGCCGCTGCCTGCTGGAACAGCTGCCGGAAAATGTCCGGCTGGCCTATGTGCTGAACCCACGCTTGTCGCCGGTGGAGTTGCTGCAAACCATCATCGATGAATTGCGCATTGCGCCACCGGATGCCAAAACCAGCCTGAAAGCGCTGACCGATGTGATCGCCGAACGCTTGCTGGAAAACCATCGCCGCGGTCTCAGCACGGTGCTGATGATCGATGAAGCCCAGCATCTGTCACTGGAAGCGATGGAGCAGGTTCGGCTGCTGACCAATCTCGAAACCAATGACAAGAAACTGCTGCAGATCATCCTGATCGGCCAGCCCGAATTGCTCGAGCGCCTGGCACAACCGGAGCTGCGTCAGCTCGCCCAGCGCATCACCGCCCGTTATCACCTGCTGCCGCTCAATCGCGACGAAACTGGCGCCTATGTTCTGCACCGTTTGCAGGTTGCCGGTGTCCAGCGCTCGCCGTTTACCGGCAACGCCTTGCGCGCCTTGCATTATTACTCCGGTGGCATTCCGCGGTTGATCAACACCATTTCCGAACGGGCGCTGCTCGGTGGTTACGCCCGGGAAAAAGATCGCATCGACGAAGCGATGATGAAAATCGCCGCGCGCGAAGTGCTCGGCGATCTGCTCTATTTCAAACGCGCTTCCGGTGAACGCTCGCCTTGGCCGTGGCTGGCTGCTGGTTGTCTGATGACCGCCTCGGCAGTTGCGTTGGCGCTCTGGTGGCCATCCGGCACAGAACCGCTCGCAGCGACAGCGAAAGTGAGCGAGCCTGCTGCGGCCGCGCCCGCAACAAATAACGCGACGCCACCGCCGCCCGATCCGGCGATGGCCGGTCTTGAAGCGCTGGCCACCGCGCTGCTCGGCAGCACTGAACCGGATCGGCGTGGCGACGCTGCCGCCCAAGAACTGTTCGCCCAGTGGCTTGGCGACTATCAGCCGCTGCGCGACGGTCCGTTCTGCAGTCATGTCGAAGCATTCGGTTTGCGCTGCGAAAGCGGCTTTGCCGATCAGCAATTGTTGTTGACCTACAACTTGCCGGCCGCGCTGAAATTTTATGGCGGCGAGCGCGGTCCGTTCTGGGTTACGTTGATCGCGCTCGACGCCCAGCGCGCCGTCGTGCGTTTTGGCAACCGCGAAGCCGAGTTGCCTTTGGCGCAATTCCAGCAACTGTGGTCCGGCGAATACCAGCTGCTGTGGCAACCGCCGAGTGGCTACAGCCGACCATTGGCCGAAGGTGCCAGCGGTCCACAAGTGATCTGGTTGGCCAATGCCCTGGCCACTTTCAACGGTGGCACCGCTGGTGCGGTCAGTGCCCGGTTTGATGCGCTGCTCGCCGAGCAAGTGCGCACTTTTCAACGCGAACGCGGGCTGATGCCGGATGGCGTCGCTGGCGTGCAAACCCTGATTGCTGTGCAAGCGCAGGATGCCCATCAACCGCGCCTGGCGGCGCCATTGTTGGCAACTGCTGCGGAGACACTCTGAGATGTCGTATTTACTGGAAGCCTTGCGCAAATCCGAGCGTGAGCGGCAAGAAAAGTCGCCGGTGCCGGGTCTGCAAACACCGACGGTTGAATGGGAGTCGGGAGAAGACACTCGCACCCGCTCACCCTGGCTGATGGTCGCAGTACTGGCGATCTGTCTGAACACGATTTTGTTGGCCGTGCTGGTCTGGCGATTTGGTTTTGCCAACGACAATGCGGCGACCTCAACGCGTTCGGAAACCGCCACGGCGGCGCCGACTGCCGGGCCAGTCCCTGCGCAATCCGCGACAACACTGCCCGCGGCAACGCCAGCCACCAGCGCCATGCCGCCTGTCATTGTTCTGCAACAGCCGACGCAATCCGCACCGGCCGTCATCGTCCGTGAACGCGAACCGACCAGCACACGGCTTGCCACTGAAAACTCGCGCTCAGTACGCCCGTTACCGGCCGCACAGACATCGCAAGACGAGAATCGCCGCGTCGAACCGACCACGACGGCAGCCTCGTCAGAACCGGCGCCGGGTACCGATGCCGAGCTGATCAGCGTGCACGAATTGCCGCTGGCAACCCGGCAACAATTGCCGCCACTCAGCATGAATTCGCATATTTACGCCAACAACGCCCGCGACAGTTTTGTCATGATCAACGGCGTCAGCCTGAGCCCCGGTCAGGCGATCAGCGATGGCGTTCAGCTGGTTGCCGTGGTGCCGGAAGGCGCGGTGCTGAGTTTTCAGGGCCAACGCTTCTTGCTGCCGGCGCTGGCCAGTTTCACGCCATGACCTGCGGCAGAAAAACCAGGCGCAGCGGCATTGCTCCGGCCGATCGGTAATGGTTCAATGGCCGACCGAAGCAAAGGAACTGTTGCATCATGACGGCAGTTGTATCGCCAGACCTGTCGCCGCGCCATGACGTCCTGGATCTCTTACGTGGTGTCGCAGTACTCGGCATTTTGGTCGTCAATATCTGGGCCTTCGCGCTGCCTTATGCCGCCTACGACAATCCCAATGCTTACGGCGATTTGCAGGGCCTGAATTTCTGGGCCTGGTGG
>CAMLNB010000020.1 GCA_946481205.1 uncultured Kangiella sp.
GCCGGCGAATATGCGCATCGACCCGGTGGCTTCCTGATCCGGGCGCGCGCTTTCCAGTTTGCTGAAGCCGCGTTGCCGGAGCGCAGCATCGAAGTCGGTTTGCGTGCCGGCCATGTCGCCTTGCTGCGCGATGCCGGTGGTCAGGAACTGGAAACGGTGCGGCTCGACCCGGTGTTGCTGGGCCGGTTCTCGGCGCAGTCAGATGAAGATCGCGAGTTGTTGCCGCTGTCGGCGATACCGCAACCACTGATCGATACGCTGCTGGTGACGGAAGACCAGCATTTCTACGAGCACATCGGCATCAGCTTCAGTGCCATTGCCCGCGCTGCTTGGACCAATTTGCGCGCCGGCGGAACCGAGCAGGGCGCTTCAACCATTACCCAGCAGCTGGTCAAAAATTATTTTCTCAACAGCGAGCGAACCTGGTGGCGCAAGATCCGCGAAGCGCTGATGGCGATTGTGCTGGAATGGAATTACAGCAAGGATGAAATTCTCGAAGCCTATCTGAACGAGATCTATTTTGGTCAGGATGGTCAGCGCGCGATTCATGGCGTGTCGCTGGCCAGTCGTTACTACTTCGGCAAGCCGGTCAGCGAGCTCGATACCGCTGAAACCGCACTGCTGATTGGTATGATCCGCGGGCCATCATTCTATTCGCCATGGAAACAGGCCGAGCGCACCAAGGAGCGACGCAACTATGTGCTTGCACGGCGGCAGCATGTCGGCCAGCTCGATGCCGAAGAACTGAGCCAGTGGCAACAAGCTCCGCTCGGGGTATTGCATCAACCGCGACCACTGTCAGGCAAGATGCCGGCCGTGCTCGATGTGATCAAACGCGAGCTGCGCGCCGATTTGGGTCAGGTCGATACCACCAATTCCGGCTTGCAGGTATTCACCAGCATCGATCCTGTGTTGCAGCGTAAAACCGAATTGGTGGTCGAGAAAGCGTTGCAGCGTCTGGACCCGAGCGGCCCACTACAAGCCGCGATGGTGGTGACCGATCGCCAGCAAGGCCGGCTGCGGGCAATTGTTGCCGGTCGCGATAGCAGCTATGCCGGTTTCAATCGTGCCCTTGATGCCAAACGGCCGGTCGGTTCGACGCTGAAGCCGATGATTTACTACGCCGCTTTGCAACGATCACAGCAGTTTGATCTCGGCACCGCGCTGCAGGATTCGGCCTTCATCATGCGTGCTGATGATGGTGAAACCTGGCAACCGAAAAACTATGACGGCGTTGCCCGCGGCATTGTGCCGTTGCAAAGAGCACTGGCTGAGTCACTGAATCTGGCGACTGCGCGGCTGGCGATGGAAATCGGTTTGCCGGCGGTGGAGCGTACGCTGAAAGACATGGGCATGCAGCGCGATATCCGGCTGTGGCCGTCGCTGGCGCTTGGCGCATTGGAGCTGAGTCCGTTTGATGTCACGGCGCTGTATTCCGGGTTGGCCAATGGCAGCACGGTGCGCCGGCCAACGGCGATTCGCGCGGTACGCCGTGACGATGGCAAGAGCTGGCTGCGACCGGATGATGTTCACGGCAAGCTGATGCCGAGCACGGTATTTCTGGTTGATTACGCGCTGCAAACTGCAGTGCGCGAAGGCACCGGCCGTTCCCTCGGCGCGCGCTTTCCAGACAGCAATCTCGCCGGCAAAACCGGCACCACCAACGATCAGCGCGATTCCTGGTTCGCCGGTTTTGATGGTGAGCATCTGGCAGTAGTCTGGCTGGGCCGCGATGACAACCAGAGCACCGGCCTGTCGGGTGCCAGTGGCGCGATGCAGGTATTTGCCGACTGGCTCAGTGTCAAAGGGGTGACGCCGCTGAGTCTGCAGTTGCCGAGTGGCGTACGCTTTGTTTTTGCAGACGGCAATGGCGGTCGTTATGCACTGGAATGTCCGGGCAGCAAATGGTTGCCGGTGCTATTGGAAGCGCCACCATTGACCGAGTGCCCATAAAAAGAAAAGAGCGGCTGTGGCCGCTCTTTTCTTTTGTGAAGATACGTTCAAGCAGAACAGTTCAGGCAGAACAATGCAAGAAAGCCTGCCAAACACCTAGCGTGTGCGCGCCGCAAACTGCTCGATGCAAATATCGGTGTCGCCATTCCAGCGGATGGCATTCACGCGGCCATCGGATTCGTGCTCGACTTGCACCGAGCAGAAATTGTGTTTGTCACCACCGCCGAACGAGGTGCCAACACCGGCGGCCGAATGGCTGCCAAAACCGCCCAGACCAATCGAGAACGACGGCGAGCTCGACACTTCCTGCTTGGTCCATTCGGCGTAATGCTTGCCGGCGACTTCCCGGCTTTGCTGTGGCACGCCCCAGACTTGAATCAGATCGCTGACTTGTGCGCTTTGCCAGGCGGCAAAATGGCTATCGACCGCCGCAGGTGGTGCACTGGCGCAACCGGCCAGCAGAAGGGCACAAGTGAAAACTAAACCGGTAGCGGTACGGCGCATGGGGCAATCTCCTGACGCGCGCATTGGCGCAATCTGCTGAATCAAGCGGCCGAGACAGTCTGTCATTACAGCCTTTCCTACGGCTTTTCATAACAACAGGACCAACTCGGTAACAAGGGTTGTAGCGCTGTTGCCGTCACCATGCAAGCTTGGGCCGTCAGCAGGTTGTCAGACCGTGATGAACCGCAACGAAGCAAAGCCACGCGCGGCCAGTGCCGGCCACAGCGCGCGTGCTTCTGGCGTATCGGCGGTCATCCAGACATCGCCCAGTGCGGTGGCTTCGGTGCCGGTCGTGGTTTTGCTGGCGCTGTTGGCCGTGGTGGGAGCCTCTGTAAGGTTGGCGACACGCCGGGCAATGGCGGCACCGGAATCGACCCATTGCACCGGTTGTACGGCGGCGGCTGTCAGCTCGTCACGCAGCAATGGGAAATGGGTGCAGCCAAGCACGATGGTGTCGGGCGTGCGCGCCGGGTCGGCAAAGAACGGCGCCAGAATCGCCCGCACCTGCTCGACGTGGATCGGCAGTCCGCGCAACTTGTCTTCGGCCAGTTGCACCAGTTCGCGGCTGCCAACTTTGATCACGGTACAGTCGCCGGCAAATTCGCGAATCAGTTCATCGGTGTAGGGACGTTGCACGGTTGCCGGCGTTGCCAACAAACCCATCACTTTGTTGTGACTTTGTTGCGCCGCCGGTTTGATGGCGGGCACCACACCGACAATCGGGATTGCGTAGCGACTGCGCAGCCGGGGCAGTGCGACCGTGCTGGCGGTATTGCAGGCGACCACGACCAGCTGCGGTTGCAGTTTGCTGATCAAGGCTTGCAACACGGCGTCGACCCGATCGAGCAGTTCGGTTTCGGTTTTGGTGCCGTACGGAAAGAAGGCGTTATCGCAGGCGAACACCAGCGGCAAATGCGGTAGCGCCGCAGCGACATCCGCCAAGATGCTGAGGCCGCCGACACCGGAGTCAAAAATCAGAACGGGTGCGCTAGGTACGGGCATGATGCAGACATCAGAAGAGCGGCGCGCAGTGTAGCAGCGCCGCGGTGTGCGGCCCAGTCTTCACCATCTTGCTCGCATGCAACCTTTCATCAAGGGCGCGGTTCAGGCGGAGTGGCGCAGCTTTCGCAAGCGCCGACCGCCGATCAGCATCGGCAACAAAGCCAGCAAGTACAAACCGACGCTGCCGCCGCCACCACCACCGCCGCTACTCCCGCCACCCGTGTTGCCGTCATTGTCGGTGATCGTGACATTGACCTGACTCGGACTGATCAATGCAGCGCCGGTGGCGTCGCTCAATTGCAGCAGAAAACTTTCACTGGCTTCAGCGCTGCTGTCATCGCGCACCGTGATGCTGATGCTGCGGCTGCTGGCATCGCCATCGGTCCAGTTCAGGGTGCCGCTGGCGGCATCGTAATCGCTGCCGGCTGTCGCCGTGCCGTCGCTGGTTTGATAACGGATGCTGGCGGCGCCGCTGCTGCCACCGCTGCGCTGCACAGTGACCGTCACGCTGCCGGCGGTTTCGAGCACATTGGCGCTGTTGCCGGCAAACGCGAGCGCGCCGGCATTTTCATTGCTGATCAGATTCAGTTTGACGCTGCTGACCATATCGGCTTCAGCGCCGCCGGCAACGGTCAGATCCAGCCAGAGCGTTTCAATCGCTTCGATCTCGCCATCATCCTGCACCGGAAGCTGCACGGTTTTGCTACCGCGCTCGCCATCAGCCCAGTTCAGCGTGGTGTCGATGGCCTGGTAATCGCTGCCGGCGCTGGCGGTGCCATTGCGGCTGACGATGCGGGCACTGACTGCGCCGCTGGCGCCACCGCTGCGCCAAACCGGAATGCTGACGCTACCGCCGTTTTCATTGACACGATAATGGGCCACGCCGAAACCCAAGCGGCCTTTGCCAGCGGCGACGGTGTTGTCGCGCACGACGTACAAACCGTTTTCGATATCGCTGATCACGACCGTGCCGCTCGGGAAGAACGGATAAGTCCCCCAGGCGCCGTTGAACTGCGGCGCCGGGCCGAATAACAACGAGCTATCAAAAAAACCCGCTTCGCTGAGCGACAGCGGATTGCTGACATCGAGCACCACCATGCCGCGCCGGTAATGGGCGACATAAGCACGCGAGCCGCGGATATAGGTGTTGTGATCGATGTCGCGCGTCGGGCCATAGTAATTGGCGACCACGACCGGGTTTTGCAGATTGCTCAGATCAAACGTGCGGAAGCGCGAATTGTTGCCGCTGTTCTGTTCATCGAGTTCGTCGTTCAGAATCAGATGGCGCTTGTCGGCGGTGAACCAGCCGGAGTGGGAGTAACCGGCGCCGCCATACGGTGCTTTCGCCAAGCGCACTGGATTGGCGCGTTCGGTAACGTCCCAGATGTCGAGCGTGTCTTCATTGAAGTCGAGCAGGATTTCGCAGGGATTATGACCCGGCGCGCATTGCGCGGTGCGCTCATCGGTCAGGATGAAGCCGGTGCCATCATGCATGTAGCTGTTGGTCGACACCGGTTGATGAACAAAGCGTGGCTGGGCCGGGTTGCTCATGTCATAGGCGCGCCAAGAACCGCGGCTCATTTGTTGTTGCTTGCCGTCTTTGCCGGTCACCACGATGTTAGAGCCGGCGACGTACAGCGACGGGATCAGGCCTTCGGTGGCCGTGCCGTCGGCGTAATCAAAATTGCCGTACAGCGTGTGCGAGGACGAGACATCGGTGATGGTGAAGGCCAGTGCAATGCTGTTCGGCAGACCGCTCATGTCGATCACTTGCACGCCACCGCCGCTGGCTTCGGTAGTGACATAGGCATAGGCACGGTAGCGATTGGCGGCGTCATCAAACACCTGATAAACATGCACGTCGCGCCAGAGCGAATTGCGGCCACTGATGGTGCCGACTTCACGCGGTGTGGTCGGGTCGGTGACATCGACCACTGCGGTGCCGTTCGACAAACCGATCAGCGCGTATTCGCGACCGTCATTGCGATCCATGAAGCCCCAGATGTCGTTGGCATTGCTCGGCCGGGTCGACAATTCGTTGAGCGGAATATGTGACAGCAGATCAACTTGGTTGCAGTCGTAGTTGCCGGCGCGGCCACCGGAACACGCGGCCGGGCCTTCGATTTTGCTGGTGCTTTCCTGCCAGGCATTCAGCAGTTTTTGTTCGGCTTGGGTCAGCGCAATGTCGCCACCTTTGCTGTCTTGAACAATCTGAAAACCCTTTGCTTCCAACTGCTCGCGGTACTGAAACGGAATGCCGGTCAGCTGGGTCGGATTGCGGCTCGGATCGGCTTTGGCGAACTGATCCGTGCGGCTGTAACCGCCTTCAATCGGCACCACGCCGGCCAGCAAATTGACGCGCTGGGCGCCGTGAATGTGATAGCTGCCAGCGGCGACATGGACGCTGTCGCCTTTGCCAGATTTGGCCAGCACATACGCCAGCGTCTGACAAGGCGCGCTCGGGCTGACGCAGTCGCCGCGGTCGACGCCATCGGCCGCGACATAGCGAACCGCGTGGCCACTACCATGGGCGTGGGCAGCATTGCCGAACACGCTGAATAGACCGAGCATCGCGACGCTGGCGGCACTGCCGAGCAGCGCAAACGAAAATCCGGAACGGTGACGCGGGACAACTTTCATGGGTGACAACACTCAACAGGACTATCGCTCGGAACCGTTGTAGCAGTGCGCCGGCACCGCCTCAACGGCATTTTGTACACCCTAACGCAGGCCCGGTTGGCGCGTCTGTTGCGAGCTTCGCAATCCCTTGCTGCCGGTGTTGTCGCAGACCGGGCCTGCTCAAACAGACCACTCAGGCAGATCGAGGTCGCTGCTGCCAATAGCGGGTAAGCCCGGCAAGCAGCAAGGCCGATAGGGCTAGCGCGGCCGTTGTGAAGAAGGCATGGCGTGGAGAGGCGTGCTGCCAGAGCGCGCCAAAGGCAACACCGTTCAGCAGCAGCGCGATGCCAACCGCCACGGCGTACCAGCCAAACGCGGCGCCGCGTCGCGTAGCTGGTGCATGTCGGGCAATCAGCGCTGCCAGCACGCCCTGGCAAAACCCCAGATGCAGTCCCCACAGCAGCGCGCCAAGCAGCGCTCCGCGCCAGCTTTCGGCGACGGCCAGCATGGCCTGGGATGCGGCCAGCAAGAGCAGGCTGATGGCGAGCAAACGAGGGGCGCCAATCTGATCAAAGCGCTTGCCGACCGGCCAGACGCTGAGCGCGTAGCTGAGGTTCATCACCGCCAGCAGCAGTGCGCTGAGGTAATCGCCCAGCTGCAGCGATTGCCCGCGCAGGATCAAGAATGCTTCGCCGGGTCGCGCCAGCGTCAGCAGCGCGGCGAAGCCCAGGATCAGCCAATAGCTGGGTGGAAACGGAGCCGGTTGCTGGCCATCGGTGTGGGGGTGATGGCTTTTGGTGGTGGCTGTGCTGATCGGCGCGTCCTGCACCAGCAGCCAAAGCAGCAGCACCGCGGCAAACGCCGGCAGCGAAGCGAGCCAGAACACAGCCCGGTAATCGCCAGCGAGCAGCCATAACAATCCGGCGGCGAGCAGCGGCGCCAGCAGTGCGCCAACGGTGTCGAGTGCTTGCCGCAAGCCATAAGCGGCTCCACGCTGCGCGGCAGGCGTGACATCGGCGATCAGGGCGTCGCGCGGCGCGCCGCGGATACCTTTGCCGAGCCGGTCGATGAACCGGGCGCTGGCCACCAGCGACAATCCGCCGGCCAGCGCGAACAACGGCTTCGCCAAGGCCGACAGGCCATAACCGGCGAGCGCCAGCGGCTTGCGCCGTTGCCAGCGATCAGACAGGCGCCCGGCCCAGGGTTTGATGGCCAGCGTCAGCGCTTCGGCGCCGCCATCGAGCAGACCAATGGCGACCATGCTGAGGCCGAGCGCATTGACCATGAATAGCGGCAGCAATGCGTGAATGGCTTCGCTGGACAGGTCCATCAACAGGCTGACCAAACCGAGCACAAGCACCGTACGGGGCAGGGGAGGTGGTATGGCAGCCGTCATCGCAGAAACTGTCCTGGGCAGGCGCGCGTACAATGGTGGCGACGATGGTGCCATAACGGACAAGTCGAATGAGCCTGCCCAGCGATCACTACCGGCGCAAAAACGAAGCCGAGCGCCAAGCGGCGACTGCGGCACTGGTCGAGGCGCGCAAGCGCGACTGGCGCGAAGCCGGCTTGCTCGATGACATCGCCCGGGAAAAAGTCGTCGAGGTCGATCCGACGCTGTGGCAAGGCAAACCTTGGTGGGTACAGCGCCGGTCGGTGCGCTGGGGGGCCAATGCGGTGTTGGTGTTCGCGATGGCTGGCATTGTCCGTGCTGCACTGCAGGGCGAAGCGTTTGCGCTGGCGTTCTGGATCCCGCTGGCGATGTTCGCCTTCCAGCTGCGCTGGCATATCAGCCGCCATGGCGGCTGAGCAAGCCGATCGATGACCCGAAAGCGGTCCGTTTCGACGCTGGTTCCCGAAAATCCCCTTCCTTTTATCGGTCTGACGCTGCCGGTCACCCTTGATGGCTTGCCAAGGTCAAAAAATGACGCATAATGTCACCGTTCACAAATCTGTGAACGGCTTCGCATTTCCCAAAGGATGGCCAACGCGATGACCAGCAGTTTTATCCGGGTTGTGCAGCAGAACCAGAGCGACCTCGTCTATGTCGGTCCGGAGCGGCGTGAAGAGCGC
The DNA here is from genome assembly GCA_946481205.1 of uncultured Kangiella sp. Next base: position 8,152 of record CAMLNB010000020.1, read on the forward strand.
CGCCGCAGCGTCCGCAACGACGAATTCGAGAAGCTGCTCGGCCATTTCGGCCTGAATCGGCGGGTGGTGCCTGACCGGCGCCGGGCCGATACCTCATGGCTGTTGCTGTCAGAAACGGCGATCGACAAGGCCGCCAACCTCTGACCCCAGCCGCTTACTTCGCGGCGCTGGCCCCGGCGCCGCTTCAGTCCCTGTCTCTCCCTGTTTTTCAGCAAGCCGGCCTTGATGTGCGGGTTCTGCGTGAGGATCTGCGCGATCCGCTGCTGGCCGGTAACAAAGCCCGCAAGCTGCAATACAACCTGATCGAAGCCGCTCGGTGTGGCGCCCGAACACTGATCAGCATGGGCGGACCGCATTCCAATCATCTGCATGCGCTGGCCGAAGCCGGCCGCCGTTTCGGCTTTGCCACCGCCGCTTTTGTCCGTGGTGAGCTGGCCGAACCGCTCTCACCCACCCTGAGCGACTGCGTCGCTGCCGGCATGCAGCTGTTACCGCTGACCCGCGAAGCGTTTCGGGCGCTGCGCGACGAGCCGGAGCCGTGGCTGAAGCAGTTCGAGCAACCGTATTGGCTGCCGGAAGGCGGCAGCAATGCCCTGGCCGTGCAGGGGCTGGTCGAAACGCTGCAACACGATGCCGTGGGCCAGTTCGCGCCGGATTACGTGCTGGTCGCCGCCGGTACCGGTGCGACCGCCGCTGGCCTGGCTGTGGGTTTGGCGCGGCTTCAATCGCATGGTGAAGTCTGGGCGGTCGCGGTGCTCAAAGGCGGCGGCTTTTTGTTACCGGCAGCCAAGCAGCTGCTTGCCGATGCCGGCGGCGCCAAACGGCGACCGCTGCGGGTGCTGACCGGTTTCCATTTCGGCGGCTATGGCCGTTGTCCGTTGGCGCTGCAGCAGTTCTGCCGCCAGTTCACCGAACAAAGCCAACTGCCGGTGGAACCGGTTTACACCGGCCGGGTCTGTTACGCCCTGCAAACGCTGGCCGCACAGGGAATGTTCCGACGCGGCTGCCGGTTGTTGGTGGTGCACAGCGGCGGCATGCAAGGGGCGCGCAGCTCGCTCGCACCAGCGCTGTGAGCGCTGACCTTGAAAATTCATCCGCCGGCCCTAAGATGCCCGGCGCGATGGTTCAAGATCGCTGGTCGCCATCCCTTGGATACAACAGCGTACGCGCCGTTGCGGCGATTGCCGATCTGCGTGCGACCTGCGCATGACAACAACACGAAACACCACAAGGAGCTCCTCGCGACATGATTGAAATTCAATCACTGACTCGCCAGTTTGGTGAGTTCAAAGCCGTCGACAACCTGAGCTTTACCGTGCAAGCCGGTGAAGTGCTCGGCTTCCTCGGTCCCAACGGCGCCGGCAAATCCACTACGATGAAAATGCTGACCGGCTTTCTGACGCCAAGCGCCGGCCGCATCCGCATCTGTGGTCACGATATCGAAACCGAGCCGCTCGCTGCCAAGCAGCTGATCGGTTATCTGCCGGAAGGCGCGCCGGCTTACGGCGACATGACGGTCGGTGCCTATCTGGATTTCATTGCCGACATGCGTGGTCTGTCGGCCAGCAAGAAAGCCGAGCGCATCAAAACCGTGGTCGAGCAGGTGCAGCTTGCCGAAGTGTTGCAGCAAACCATCGACACGCTGTCGAAAGGGTTCAAGCGCCGCGTCGGTCTTGCTCAAGCGATTCTGCACGATCCGAAAGTGCTGATACTGGATGAGCCCACCGACGGTCTCGATCCGAATCAGAAGCATCAGGTACGCGAACTGATTCGCGGCATGGCAAAAGACAAGATCCTGATCATTTCGACTCACATTCTCGAAGAAGTCACCGCCGTCTGTTCGCGCGCCATCATCATCGCCCGCGGCAAACTGCTGGCCGATGGCAAGCCACAAGATCTGTTGGCGCGCTCGAAATACCACGGTGCCGCGCGACTGGTATTTGCTGAAGGTGCCGTTCCGGACAACAGCAAGCAGCAGGCGCTGGCCGCGCTCAGCGGTGTCAAAGCGGTCGAAGCGCTTAGCACCACTGAATGGCTGGTGCTGCCGCAGTACGGCCAATCCGTGTTCGCGACGGTCAGCGAGTTTGTCCGCCAACACGCCTTGCCGGTGCAGCAGCTTTTTGCTGAAAGCGGCCGGCTTGACGATGTCTTCCGTGACGTGACGGCGGGAGTGTGATGATGGATGCCCGTACTGTGTCGTCAACCGAAACGAGTGTTGCCAGCATGACGCCAAACTTCTCCAAAACGCACGCCATCAAAGTGCTGTTCAAGCGCGAATTTGCCAGCTACTTCGCCACCCCGTTGGCGCTGGTGTTCGTGGTGATTTTTCTGATCATGAGCGGTGTGTTTGCCTTTGAAATCGGCAAGTTCTACGAGCGCAATCAGGCCGATCTGTTGGCCTTTTTCAGTTTCCATCCGTGGTTGTATTTGTTCCTGGTGCCGGCTGTCGCCATGCGGACCTGGGCCGAAGAGCGCCGCAGCGGCACCTTGGAGTTGCTGATGACGCTGCCGGTTACGCTCTGGCAAGCGGTGCTGGCGAAATTTCTGGCTGCCTGGGCGCTGCTTGCGGTAGCGCTGGTATTGACCTTCCCGATGTGGTTGTCGGTCAACTACCTCGGTGAGCCGGACAACGGCGTCATCGCCGCTGCCTATATCGGCAGCTTGCTGATGGCGGGGGCGTTTCTGGCTGTCGGCACCTGTCTGTCGGCGGCGACCCGTTCGCAAGTGGTCGCCTTCATTCTGACGGTCGTGCTGTGTTTCCTGTTCGTGCTGGCCGGCTTTCCTCTGGTGCTGAATTGGTTTGCCGATTGGCTGCCGAAGCTGCTGGTGGATGGCATCGCCAATCTGTCGTTCCTGACTCACTACGATGCGATCAGCAAGGGCGTGCTGGATATCCGCGACATTTTCTATTTCATCGGCTTCATCGTGACGTGGCTGATTGCCACGGCGATTGTGCTGGATATGAAGAAAGCGGAATAACCCGGCCCGGAACTGAAAAAGAGAACAGTCATGACCAACAAGAATCTGTTTTCCCGCGCCGGCCTGCTGTTGCTAGCGCTTGCCTTCGTGGCACTGACCATTTTGAGCACGCTCGTGATGCGCGGTTGGCGTATCGATCTGACCGAGAACCAGCTGTACTCGCTGTCGGAAGGTACCGAACGCATCGTCGGCCGCATCACCGAGCCGGTGCACCTGTATCTGTTCTTCTCCGACGAGGAATCGAAATCGCAACCGGAGCTGCAAGGTCTGCGCACCTACGCCCAGCGCGTACGCGAGCTGTTGCAGGAATACGAGCGCATTGGCAAAGGCAAGATCGTGTTCACGCTGGTCGACCCGATGCCCTTCTCGGAAGATGAAGATCGCGCAGCCCAGTATGGCCTGCAGGCGGTGCCGGTCGCCGATCGCAAAATCTACTTCGGTCTGGTCGGCAGCAACAGTGTTGATGAGAAAGAGATCATCCCGTTCCTGCAGCCGGACAAAGAGCAGACGCTGGAGTACGACATCAGCCGGATGCTGACCAAGCTCAATCGCAGCGCACCACCGAAAGTGGGTCTGCTCAGCGGTCTGCAGGTCAACGGCGGTTTTGACATGATGAGTCGGCAGCCGCGGCCGGCTTGGGTGGTGTTCGAGCAGATCAAGCAGCTGTTCACGATTGAAGACATCAAGCCGGAAGCAACCAGCTTGCCAGCAGATTTGAATCTGCTGATTGTGGTGCAGCCCAAAGGTCTGTCTGAAGCGATGCGTTATGCCATCGATCAGTACGTGCTGAACGGCGGCAAGCTGATGCTGTTCACCGATCCGTTCGCTGAAATGGATCGCATGGCTGGTGGTATGGAGAATCCGTTCCCGCAGGTGCTGCCGGGTGATGACTTGAACAGCCTGTTGAAAGCCTGGGGCGTCAAGATCGATATGAACCAGGTGTTGCTGGATGCCGATCACGCGCTGTCGATTCAGGTGACGCAAGGCGGTAACCCGGTGCGGCACTTGGGCCTGCTCGGCCTTGACGGCAATGCGGCGGGTCACAACCTGACGGCTGGTTTGGAAATGATCAATATCGGCAGTGCCGGGGTGATCGAAACCTTGCCAGAAGCGAAGACCACGGTCACTCCGGTGTTGGTGTCGGGCACACACAGCATGCTCGCTGAACGCAGCAAGTTCGAGTTCCTGCCGGACCCAAGCGCCCTGCAAAAGGATTTCGTCAGCGCCGACAAAACGCAGACCGTTGCCGCTCATTTGACTGGCGCGGCGGTCAGTGCGTTCGACAAAGCTCCGGAAGGTGCCAGCGGCGAGCAGCGCAAAGAAGCCGTCGAAGGTGGTATCCATGTGCTGCTGGTTGCCGACACCGACGTCCTGTCCGACCGATTCTGGGTGCAGGTGCAGGATTTCTTTGGCCAGCGTATTGCTCAGCCATTTGCCGACAACGGCAACTTCGTTTTCAACAGCGTTGAGCAGTTCGCTGATTCGCCGGACCTGATTGGCTTGCGCAGCCGCGGTCGCTTCGCCCGGCCGTTCGACAAGCTCGATGAGCTGCGCCGTGACGCCGAGGTGAAATTCCGCAGTCAGGAAGAAGTGCTGCAACAACGGCTCAGTGAAACCGAACAAAAGCTCAGCGATCTGCAGAAGCGGATGAACGAATCCGGTGTGGTGCAACTGAGCCCGCAGGAAGAGCAGGCCTTGAATGACTTTCAGAGCGAGAAGCTACGCATTCGCAAAGAGCTGCGAGAAGTCCAGCACCAGCTCAATCGCGACATCGAAGCGCTGGGCACCAAGCTGAAGCTGATCAACATCGCGTTGGTGCCGTTGCTGCTGATCGCGCTGGCGACCTTTATTGCCCTGGGTCGACGCAATCTGCGTAGCCGTAAAGCGCGCGACTGAGCATTCGCCAGCACCTCGCTCACTACGGGCGAGGTGCTGGTACCTCGTAACGCCCGTTTTTGAAAGTTGTTCTCACCCCATTCCAACGAATCATCAGGAGCCATGCCCCCATGAATCGTCGCCTTTTCAATCTGCTGGGCGCTGCTGCTGCCGTGTTGGTGATTGCCGTGCTGGCACTGAACTGGCTCGGCCCGCAACAACCGGATCGCGGTAGCCAGGACAAACTATTGCCGGATTTTGCTGCGACGCGAGCAAACATTGACCGCATTCAACTCAGCAGCAATGGCAAACTTTTGGTCGAGCTGCAACGCGACGCCGAGCAATGGCAGGTGGCAAACCGCGACGGCTATACCGCCAATGCCGGCAAGATCCGCAGCCTGCTTGATAACCTCAGCCAAGCCGAGAAAATGGAAGCCAAAACGGCTGATCCGGCACGTCATGAAAAGCTGGGTTTGAATGAAAACTCCGACAAAGCGCTGCTGCTGCGTTTGCAGGCAGGCGAGACCGTTGTGGCTGAGCTCATTGCTGGCAACACGGTGCACCGTCCTACCGGTCAATTCGTCCGGCTGAAAGCCGATAACCAGAGCTGGCTCATTGATCGCGAACTTGCCGCCGGCCGCGCCGCAACCGACTGGCTGCGCACCGATCTCATCAACCTGCCAGCCAGCAAACTGAAACGCGTGGAACGTCTGAAATCGCAGACCGTGCAGTGTGTGACGGCGCCATGCCCGCCGGTGGCCGGCGATCAGGAGTTTGCGCTCAGCAAAGACAAACCGGAAGACAACAGTTTCACGCTGGCACCGATTCCGGCAGGCAAGGAAGCCGGTGCAGCCTGGTTGTTGGCCGGTCTGACCGACGCGCTCAACGCGCTGACCGCCGCCGATGTCAGCCAGCAAACCGCGTTTGATTTCGCCAAAGCAAAAGCGACCATCACCCGCTATGTCAGCTTTGATGATCAGATCGTCACGCTGCACCACTACTTGCACGACGGCAAACACCATGTCGCACTGCATGCGGAAGCGGGCCCTGCCGCGACCGATGATGTCAAGAAAGCCGTAGCGGATCTGAACCAGCGCCATAGCGGCTGGTTGTACGAAATTTCCAGCTACAAAGGCGAAGGCATGGCACGTGAACTGAGTGCTTTGCTGCAGGACAAGGGCAAGGACAAACCGGTATCAAACTGATATAACAAGGCCGCGCGAGCGGCCTTTGTTTTCTGCGCCAAGACCGGAGCCTGGCAAATGGGTTGGCATGTGTATTTGATCGAATGCGAGGACGCCAGCATCTATACGGGCATCGCAGTCGATGTGGCCAAACGCTACGCGGCGCACTGCGCCGGCAAAGGCGCCAAGTACACCCGTTCACGCAAGCCAAAACGGCTACTGGCGCAGTTCGCTGCCGCTGACCGCGGCAACGCATCGCGCGCCGAGCATGCAATCAAGCAACTTTCTGCGGCCCAGAAACGGCAACTGGCAAGCGGGGACCTGTCCCTGCTTGCCAGTTCGCTGGTGAGTTTGCTGACAGTGCGCAGTAGTTGATTAACGCACTTCCACAGCGGTGCCGCTTGCCGACACCATCAGCATCGAGCCGCCCTGGCCGATGACTTCGTAATCCAGATCGATACCGACAATGGCGTTGGCGCCGACCGCGCGAGCGGCGTCGGCCAACTCGTCCAGTGCCATCTGACGGGCGTCACGCAAGGCGCTTTCGTAAGCGCCGGAGCGGCCGCCGACGATGTCACGCACCGAAGCCATGATGTCGCGGAAAATGTTCGCGCCGACAATGGTTTCCCCCGTCACGATGCCCTTGTACGCGACGATGGTTTTGCCTTCGAAGCTGGGCGTGGTGGTCATCAACATGAACGCATCTCCCTCAGTGGCGGTGGGTTGGCTACCGCAGCAACGAGCCGTCGTCCGCAGGTGGCGACGGCGTGATCACAGCATACTGCGGTGTCGGCAACTGTGGCGAACTGTAAGCGGATTTAAGCAGCCTGGTCGGCGATGCTTACTTGCTTGCACAGGCCAGCCGGCAACGGCGTCGCGAGGCGTTGCCAGATGGCCTGCGCAGCAAAAGCCTGCACTAGAACTGCAGCGTGGCTTTCAGCCACAGTAGCCGGCCCGGTTCATTGACCCGCGTGGTTTGCTCGTAGCCCGGAATGCTGCCGCCCATGCCGTTGCCACCGGCGCGGCTGACGAATTCGGCGTAGGTCTTGTCGAACAGATTGTCGATGCCGGCGCTGAGCAGCCAGTCATCATCCGGGCGCCAGCTGCCGTTCAGCGAGAACACGGCAAAGCCGGCGCTCGCGCCGAGGTCGCGACCGACGATATTGCCTTGATTCAGCGCATAGCGATCCTGCTTGTCGACCATGCGCAGCAAGCTGCCGATGCTCCATTCTCCGTCGTCGTATTGCAGACCGATGCGGGCATCGAGCGGCGGCAGTTGCGCCAGCGGCACATCGTCGCTGTCGTTGTCTCCACGAACATAAGCCAGGCTACCGGTGGTTTGCCAGTGCTCGCTCAGGCGGTAGTCAGCTTCGATTTCGCCACCCCAACTGCTGGCGTCAATGTTGCGAGCGAAACCACTTCGCTTCATCGGGTTGCTGAAGTCGATCAGGATGTAGTCGTCGATGCGGTTGGCAAACAGCGACACCGACAGCTGCAGCGCCTCAGCCTGATGGATGACGCCGACATCCAGTTGTCGGGTCGTTTCAGGTTTCGTGTCGAATGCGCTGCGGCTGCTGGCACTTTCCTTGGCAATCAATTCCCAATAGTCCGGGAAGCGTTCGCTCTGGCCGAGCCCGACAAACCAAGTGTTGCGAGCGGCGCGGTATTCGTAGCGCAGGAAGCCGCTCTGCAAATCCTCGTCACGCGTGGCGCCGAAACTCGGATTGGGCATCGGCATCATGCCCCCGGTGCTGGCGCGTTCATCTTTGCCCCACCAGTTGTCCTGACGGAGACCGGCAATGTAGCGATGCGCGTCGTGCTGATAGGTGAGTTCAGCAAACAGTCCTGTCTGTTCAAAGCGGGCATCGTCCTGCCACGGGCTGTAACTACCCATCGGCGCGGCGGAGCGCGAGTGGTGGCTGTTACGTTCGCCATCGATGCCGGCGTCAAGCTGAATGTTGGCCGAGGGGTTGAATGTGGCAACGGCGCGACCGCCTTCGGTTTCCCGCAGCAGGTTGCTGTAACCCATCATGCCGGGCGTGCGCTGGGTCTGATCATCCATCACATGATCAACATCGTTACGATAGAGGTTGATATCCAAGCGGGTGAACCATGCATTGAAATCGCTGCGGCGAAAACGCAGCGCCTCGCTTTCGCGCAGGAATTTGCTGCCATCCATCGCGCGGTCGGCGTAGGCCGCTTCGCCGTCGCTTTGGCCGATGCTGGCTTCGAGCAGCGTGTTTTCATCCGGCGTCCAACCCAATGCCAGATTGCCGTTGTAGCGTTCGTACGCCGAGTGCACGCGCTCGCCGTCGCCATCTTCGTAATCATCCGATCCCGAGTAGGAGCCGGTGATTTGCGCGTAACCGTTGGCATTGCCAAAACGCAGATCGCCAATGGCATCGAAGCGACCAAAGCTGCCGGCAACCATGCCGGCATAGGTCTTCTGATCGGCTTCGGTAAACGCGCTGGTGTCGCGTTCAAAGCGCACCGCGCCGGCTGACACACCGGGGCCGGACAACACGGTTTGCGGGCCTTTGATCACGCTGAGCCGGTCATAGAGTTCCGGAAAAATGTAGGCAGTTGGCGCATCCATCCGTGCATTGCAGCCGCCGAGGATATTGCCGCCATCGACCAGAATGCCGAGCCGCGAGCCGGCCATGCCACGAAAGAGGGGGTCGCCGTCGGTACCGCTTTTGCGCGTTACCGCGAACCCGGCGATGGTTTTCAGGTAATCGGCGCCATCGTGTGCCGGCAAAGGCTGCCGTGGTTTCTTGGTGTCGGTATGAACTGTCAGTGGTTCCGACATCCGGCTGCCCGTGATCACGATCGTTTCGGCGTCGGCGTGGCCATCGGCCGGCGTTTCGGGGCTCGCGTTTTCTGCGGCGGAGCTGACATAACTGAATGACATCAGCGCCAGTGACAGGCTGACAAACAGCGGCTTACAAACAAAAGCGGACAAGGCAGCACTCCATCACAATGAATAGTCAGGATGAAGTGATCTTAAAGTGCGGCGAGTTGACGGTTGTGCGGCAAAGTGTCGCAGCGCGTGCAAACAGCTTTGTTTCCGGATCAAACTGACACCGGGCCACCTTGGCGTCAGTGTGCATACGAGGCGAGCAAAAAAAGACGGCGCAAGCGCCGTCTGCTCAGATATTAAGTTAGGAGGCTGTAAAACAGGCCGGTAAAAGCAGCCCACGCATCAGTGTGGCAGCAACAGCCAGTAATCCCATTTCAATACGACATTGGCCGGCAGTGCTGCGCCATCGGCCAGCGCAGTCAACGACGCGAGCAACTCGCTCGGTTCACCTTTTATGCCAAAACTGACGACGCGTACGGCGGCCAGTTTGTTCGGCAACGGTTGGATGGCTTTGATGACGCTGGCGGCGTAAATGGTGTCGCCGGCGAAGCTCGGGTTGGCGTGTACGCCGCCATTGAAACCGGCCAGCCACAGTGCGTTTTCGAAACCGTTGTAGCTTTGCGCCTGCACCAGCGAAATGATGTGGCCGCCGTACACCAGCCGATTGCCAGCAGGCTGCTGCTGCATGTAAGCGGCATCGAAATGGACGCGAGCATTGTTCTGATACAGGCGCGTCGCCAGCATGTGGTCGCTGTCGCCAATGGTGATGCCGCCGCCGTGGCTGATAACCTCGCCAACGCGATAATCGCGGGCGGTTTTGCTGCTGCCGGTGTAGTAATTCTGCTCGTCCGGCACTTTCAGGCCGTGCGGGATTGGTAGCTCATCAGCAGTCAGCTGCGGCTTCGTGGCTGGTGCCTTGTCGTGGCCGGTCAGAATCGATGCGTTGCGCTTGTGCACCATGACCCAGCGCTGCCATTGCAGTGCCGGTTCACCGTGCTGGTTTTGCGCGCGCGATTGCACGTAGACAATGCCGGTCTTGCCGTTGCTGTTCTCTTTCAGTCCGATCACTTCGCTGTCGACAAACAGGGTGTCGCCGGCAGCTACCGGTTGCAGGAAACGGACGTCGGCATAACCCAGATTGGCGACCGCATTGAGCGAGATATCCGGCACGGTCTTGCCGAACGCGACATGAAACACCAGCAGCGGGTCGAGCGGCGTTTTGGCAAAACCACAGGCGCTGGCGTAGGGCGCAGCGCAGTACTGGGCAAAGCGCGAACCATACAGCGCGAGATACTGCGCCGCATCGCCTTCGGTCAGCGTGCGCGGGGTGGCGTGCTGGATGCGTTCACCGAGCTGGAAATCTTCAAAGAAACGGCCGATGGTCATGGTTGCCGCCTTGTCCGTGAGTTGTGGGTCTCGGGCGAGGTGGTTGCGGCTCATACTGCAATGCGAGCTGAGCCCAACCACCCCTGTCCCCTCCTTAACAGGGAGGGGAAACGCTTGTGTCAGCGCCGCTTGGCTTGACCGAGCAGTTCGGTCTGGCCGAGCGCATGCACGGCTTCGTAAACCGCAATCACGCGGCGGGCCCATTCGATCATCGCCGGTTCGATCAAGCGATCATCTATGACCGCGGTACTCATGCCATTGGCATCCGCTTCGTTCAGAGCCGCAATGATGCGCTGGGCGCGGTCGACATCGCCGCGCTTGGGCGTGAACGCATCGTTGGCGTAGGTCAGTTGGATCGGATGGATGATGGCCTTGCCATCGAACCCCAGGTCCCGAGCTTGCCTGCAGGCAAACTCGGCTGCCTTGATATCGCGCAAATCGAAGTGCGGTCCGTCGACCACGCATTTGCGGTGGGCGCGGGCGGCCAGAATGACCAGGCCGAGCGAGGTCAACAGGCCGGTACGTTCCGGGGTCGGGTTCAGCTTGAGTTCGTTGGCGAGATCGGTCGTCCCCATGACCAGCGCGCAGACCCGGTCGGAGGCGCCAGCGATTTCCTCGGCGCGCAGCACACCGAACGGGCTTTCGATATTGCACATCAGCTGGATGTGCTTGGCTTCGAGCGCATCGAGGGCGATCAACGTATCCAGCACCTGCTGCTTGCTTTCGACGCGCGGCAGCAGAATGGCATCAATCGGCAGGCTGGCAGCGAGGCGGAGATCGTCCTGACCCCATGGCGAATAGAGCGGATTGATCCGGACTACTTTTTCCGAGTGACCAAAGTTGGGATTTTCGAAGGCTTTTCTGAGTTGCTCGCGGGCCTGTGCCTTGAGGCTGGATGGCACCGATTCCTGCAGATCGAAAATCACGCTGTCGGCTTGCAGGCCGCGCGCTTTTTCCAGATGGCGCTCGACGTGGGCCGGCACGTACAACATGGTGCGGCGCGGGCGGTAGGGCACGTTATTCATTGTCTGGTCCTCTCCGTTTCGGTCTCTGGTCCGTCAGGCCGGCAACTGTTTCAGCAAATCTTTGCGCAGCACCTTGCCGTTCTTGGTGCGCGGAAAATCGTCAAAGAAGAAAATGCGCTTCGGCACTTTGTAAGCGGCGAGTTCTTTCTCCGCGAACGCGAGCAACTCGGCTTCGGTGGCGTGGCTGCCGGGGCGGCGTATCACGCAGGCGACGACCAGCGTTTTGCTGGCATCGATCTGCTGGCCGAGCGCGACGCAGTCGCCGACGCCGTCATGGCTTTTCAGCACCCGTTCGATTTCATGCGGGCTGACCCGGTAGCCGAACGATTTGATGACGTCATCTTTCCGGCCCATGAACCAGATATAACCTTCGTCATCTTCCCAGGCGTAATCGCCGGTCAGGAAGTAACCGCCGCGACGCAGCTTGGCGTTTTCTTCCGGCAGTTGCCAGTAAGACAGGAAAAGGCCCGGATCATTTTCCGGAATGCCGATCATCCCTTCTTCACCGCGCTTTACCGGCTGCAGGTTTTCATCGAGCAGTTGAATATTGTGGCCCGGCTGACGGATACCGGCGGCACCGGGGCGCGGCGTCTTGGTTGGCGGATGCGAGATGTAATAAGAAAACTCGCTCATGCCGATCGCTTCAAAAATCGGCTGGCCAAAACGCTCCTGCCAGGCGGTCAGCACGTCATCGGACAAATGCTCACCGGCGCACATGCAATGGCGCAGCGTCGGCACATCGGCTTTGCTGGCAGACGTTTTCTGCAGGATCTGGCGGTACACGGTCGGCACGCCGATAAAGATCGTGCATTGATGCTTGGCAATCAAACGCGTCCACAGACCCGGATCGTTCGGGCCTTCGTAAGCGATGACGGTGTGGCCGTGATACAGGGGGTCCATCAGCGCAGTGCCGAGCACATAAGTCCAGTTGAACTTGCCTGAGTGCAGGATGCGGTCCTGTCCCTTGAAATCAAACCAATTGGTCGCTGCCGGAACACGACCGAGCAGTGCACGGTGGGCGTGCAACACGCCTTTTGGGTAACCGGTAGTGCCCGAGGTGTAAACCAGATAGGCCGGATCATCAGCCTTGGTTGCTACCGGCTTTTTCATCGCCGGGTGTTTGCGCAGCAAATCATTGAACGCATGCAGTTCGGCTTTGCTGCGTGGCAGGCCGTTTGGCAGGCGATCGCAGCCCGACAAAATCACATGTTTGAGCGTGCTGACCTGACCGAGTTGTTCAGCCAACTCCAGCCACATATTGACGTGAGTCACCAGCACTTCGGCGCCGGAGTCTTTGGCCAGATATGCCAGCTCGGCCGCTGTCAGCAGTGACGAGGAGGGCACCGCAATACCACCGGCTTTCATGGTGCCGAAGAACGTCACCGGATACGGAATCGAGTTTGGCAGGCGGATCAGCACGCGGCTTTCGCGGGTCACGCCAAGCGCGAGCAGCGCCGCACCCAGTTGCGAGCTTTGTTCGGCGAGCTGAGCATAGGTCACGCGCTCTTCGCCGCGCTCGGCATCTTCGACAATCATCGCGTAGTGCGACGCCAATGCACCGGTGGCGTGCTTGTCAGTGCAAGCGACGCCGATATTGAAATGTTCCGGGATATTCCACTGCCAGTCGGACATGGTGTAGCTCCGTGACTCTCGCGATTTTCCCTTCGGAGAGAACGAATTGAAACGCTAACGCGAGCTTGCGCTCGCGACCCCACCCTAGCCCTCCCCTTGGGTCTCGGCAGCTCCCTGCTGCCTTCGACACTTCCTACATCCATGTAGGTCGCAGGGGAGGGAATAGGATCAAACCAAACCGTACGGCCAGTTTTCGCGAATCGTATGCACTGGCAGTTTCTTCAGCACTTCGATGGCGAACAGCTTTTGCTCGGCCGGCAAGGCATTCAGCGCGTTGGCACGCAGCAGCGTTTGCAGCGCTTTGCCGAACATCGGCGGATCGAGCATTTCGCCTTCGAAGCGGATGGCGCCGCCGAGCAGGGCGTCGGCGTCGATCGCGGCTTTGAGAATGTTGACGTCGCGCTGGATGCGCATCGGCGATGGCGTGAACGCGACCTTACACAGGTGGATATGGCCCGGGTGGATGACCTGTTTACCGGTCAGGCCCATTTGCGCTTCTTCAACAGCGTGGGCGTAAACGATTTGCGCTTCGCGATCGCCATGCAGATCGAGCCAGCGGCGGATGTCGTGCGGCTCGATGTAGGTTTCCGGCATCGCGCTGGCATTGAGCAACACTTCGACACCGCCGATGACGCCTTTACCGGCGATGCGGGCTTCGAACAGCAGCATCATCAGATAGGTGCGCAGTTCGTTGATCCAATTCTCCGGCGTCAGGTGAATCGCCATCGCTTTCGAGAAATCGTGGATACCGAACACGACGTGCTTGACGGTGGAGAACTGCATCATTTCCGGCGCGATTTTCAGCGAGCGTGGGTGCTCGATAATCGGCTGAATGGTGATCTTCGGATTGACGTTGACCAGCCAACCGCTCAAGTCGCGAATTTCGGCGGCGCCGTAGACTTCGCCGGCTTTCGCCAGGATCACGACGTCGATGAACGGCGCCATGTCCTTGATGAGTTCCAGATCCTTGTCGTATTCGACGGTGCGGAACGGGTTGATGCGCAGGGCAATCTGGAAGTTGCGGTCTTTGGCTTCGCCAAACGAGGCCAGCTCCTGGCGCAGCAGATCGCGCGACATGTCTTTCTGCCGGCAGCCGTCTTCGAGGTCGAACAGCAGCGTGTGCGCCTTGCATTCACGCGCGTATTTGCGCATGCGCTCGGCGGCCTGCTCCATGGTTTCGTAGATACCCTGGGCCGGGTTGTACTTCACCGGTGGGTAATAAAGCTGGATGCCCGGCCATGGGCCGCCCAGCACCAGTTCCTCGTTGATGGTTTTGAGAAATGCGTGTTCTGCCATCATGCCGACTGCCCTCCTGCGGTCTGGTCTGCCCTGGCTCTCACCCTCCGCAAAGCGAGAGAACGGGCGTCCCGGCACTGGTCGGGCCGGGCGGTTCCGTCGAATATAACGATTCAAACGCTCATTTGAAATACCCGTTTGAAATGTTTGTTTACTGTGCTATCAATACAGGCTCGGAGAGGCCGGCCAGTCCGGTCAAGCCCGCTACGACTAAAGCAGTACGGGCGCATTCCTGCAGAAAAACTCGGGCAAAATGCCCCACTCGGACCCCGTTCTCAACACCAGAACCTGTCGCAAGGAGACCACCCGTGATCAAGCCCGTGCACCCTGATGTCGCCCTGTTTGAAGGCGAGCGCCCGTTTCCGGCGCTGGCCAGCTGTGAGCACTTCGCCGGTAGCGAAAAGCTCATCAACAAGGCGCTGCAACTGCAAAACGAGCTTGGTCCGATCTTCGACATCACCTGCGACTGCGAAGATGGCGCGCAGGCCGGCAAAGAGGTCGAGCACGCCGAAATGGTCGTCTCGGTCATCAATTCCGATGCCAACAAGCACAACCGCGCCGGCGTCCGCATCCATGACTATGGCCATGAATTCTGGCGCAAGGATGTCGACATCCTGCTGAAAGGCGCCGGTGACCGCATCGCTTATATCACCATCCCGAAATCGCTCAACGCCCGCCAGGCCGAAGAGATGGTGGCCTATATCCAGGACAAATGCCGGCAGCTGCACCTGAAACGCGAAGTGCCGGTGCACGTGTTGATTGAAACCCATGGTGCACTGCACGAAGTGTGGCAGATTGCCACGCTGCCATGGGTCGAGGTATTGGACTTTGGCATGATGGATTTTGTCTCGGGCCATCATGGTGCCATTCCGGCTGCCTGCATGCGTTCGCCGGGGCAGTTTGATCATCCGTTGCTGGCCCGCGCCAAGACCGAGATGGTTGCCGCCGCGCTGGCCAACGGCGTGGTGCCGGCCCACAACGTCACGCTCGATCTGAAGAACCCGGAACAGACTCGCGCCGATGCCCATCGTGCCCGTTACGAGTTTGGCTTCCTGCGCCAGTGGTCGATTTACCCGACTCAGATCCAGGCCATCGTCGATGCGATGAAGCCGGATTTCTCCGAGATTCAGGATGGCGCCGAGATTCTGCTGGCCGCGCAAGCCAACCATTGGGGCCCGATCCAGCACAAAGGCGAGCTGCACGATCGCGCGACCTATCGTTATTTCTGGACGCTGCTGAAGCGCGCCAAAGCCACCGGCGCGCCGATTCCGGACGAGGCGGTCAAGGCGTTTTTCAGCTGAGCCACCGCGCCGTTTCGCACGCATGTGCGCAGCAACAATGCCGGCAATCGCCGGCATTGTTGTTTCTGGCGCGGTGACACCGGGTTTCAAGACCGAGTTTTAAGTCTGACTCGTTCGGTTCACCGCCTGTTTTAATAACACCCGCCTGCATCGTGCGCAGCAACATCGACCTGCTTTGCAAATTCGCCCCGGCATTTCCATACTGATTGTGCGTGCCGTCATCCCGGACGGCGTCGTCGCCGCATTCCGGCGCAGTCATGCACAAGGAAGGCTGTCATGGCGCCTTATCGTCTCTCCCTCCCGGCTCTGCTGATCGGCGTGGCATTCAGTCCGATTGCCACGTCGTTGGGTTTTGGCGAACTGCAATTGCAGTCGCAGCTCAACCAACCGCTGCAAGCTGAAATTCCGATCCTCGGTGTACCCGCGTATGCCAGTGACTCGATTCGTATTCGGGTTGGCCGGCGCGAAGATTTTGCCGCGCTCGGCTACGACTATGCGCCGGAAGTGGATGACATCCGCGCCGAGTTGCAGCAACGCGACAATCGTCTGGTGTTGCAGCTGCGCAGTCGCGTGGCGTTGCGCGAACCGCTGGTGAATCTGGTGTTGGTGGCGGAAGAGGGCAGCACCCGCTATTTGCGCGATTACGCCTTGCTGCTGGATCTTCCCGGCGAACGTACCGCCGCAGTCACGCCATCCGCCGTGACTCCAGCTGCTGAAACAGCGCCTGCCGT
>CAMLNB010000021.1 GCA_946481205.1 uncultured Kangiella sp.
ACTCATGCCTGCCTCAACACCCGCGACCGAATGCCCTTGTGGCAGCACCCGAAGCTATTCCGCCTGTTGTGGTCGTTATCATGGCGGGGAAACCGCCAATACCGCCGAAGTCTTGATGCGCTCCCGCTACAGTGCCTATGTCCGCGGTGACGCAGACTATTTGCTGGCCACATGGCACAGCAGCACGCGGCCGGATACATTGGCGCTTCAGGAAGAACCGCCACGACAATGGCTGGGCTTGGACATTCGCCGCACGGGTAGCGAAGGCGAACTGGCGATTGTCGAATTTGTCGCGCGGTTCAAGATCAATGGCCGAGCGTTTCGATTGCATGAGACCAGCTACTTCGTGCAAGAGGGCGGTCGTTGGTTTTATCGCGACGGGCTGCTGCACGAGCGCTGAGGCCCGCTTTGCCGACCGGCAACAAGCAAAACGCCCGCAGCTGCGGGCGTTTTGCTTGAAGCGTTTATTGCGGCTTTAGCGGCTGCGACGACGCAGCAAGGCAAAGCTGGCAAGACCCAGACCGAGCAGCAACAGCGGCGCCGGTTCCGGCACTTCGTTGACGCGGTCGATCACGATGTTGTCGAACTGGTGGAACGGCGAGTCTTGCGACCAGCTGACCCGAACCACATCCACGAAACCCGAGAACAGGAAGGTCTCCATACCGAAGGCCAAGCCGTCCAGCGTAAAGGTCTGCTGGACAAAACCGCCACCGAGCAGCTCGCCGATGAAGGTAATGTCTGCCACAGCGGAACCGTTCAACTCAGCGATATCAATCGAGTACAGATCAAAGGCCCCACCACCATCTTGGACCAACTCGGTGACACCGCCGATGGTGTCATTGAACAGTGCGACACTGCCGGTGTAGCGGCCTTCGGTCGGACCAAACGATGCGAATGCAAGACTCCCCAGGTTGTTCAAGGTGAAGCCGTCTTCCGACACGGTGAAGCCATGGCTGTTGTAGCCGTTGGCATTGGGCAGGGCTTCGAAATCGATCACCGTCGCCTGGCTTGCACCGGCTGCCAGCAACGACAGCAGCGCTGCCACTTTGACGAAGAGTTTCCGCATGTTGGTTTCCTTCCTTGAGTTGCCCGGGGTGGGTTGGGCAAGAATTGAGCAAGGACTATTCCACCGCATTAACCATTTGATTATTAAGCAATTTTGTCAGTTCAACTTACATAACTGTAAAGCCCTTTGACAGTATGCTGCTTGGGCCTGCCCGATATCATCCCAGCACTTCGGCCGCACCGTACAGCTCAACTTGCCCACCGTGACCGCCCGCGCGGTCAACGCATTCACCTAGCAGGGCCGTGGCGGCGGTACAGCAGCTGTGGTGCTCAATGCGAATGCCCCCAGCATCGCATCCGAGCGGGTAGTAGCCCGGCTACAAGCGATCAAACCCGGTTTGACGCGTCGATGCCGTCCGTGAACATCATCAGCTGATCGGGTTCTATGCTTTTGTAATGGCGATTGGCATTGCCGCTGGCGCGCTGGCTTCGGCAACAATGCCGCGATGTGACGCCAACACCAACCGCGGCCCAACGCGTTACCATGCCGCAGGCGTTGCCGAGCCGCATGCAGATCCAACGGCCAGTACCAAGCTTCTCGGCAACCGCGCGCGGACCGTGCATAGACGATAGTGTCGCAGTCATCGGCCAGCAGCAGGTGGCGTTCGATTGGTTAGGCTCAGTCGCGCGTTGCTACGTGTTGCAGCGTCGCGGTGTTTTGTTGTTTGTTGTGGCGATTGTTGCTGCGTCAGCAGCGCCGCCGAAAATCGCATCACGCTCGCGCACGGACCTGACAGCGATGAGCGCACTGAATTCACCCTTGCCGAGGAGCCGGCCATGAGTCAAAGCAAAACGGATTTTCCCTACATTCACGGATTTTCGACCACCGAACAACAGCGGCTGCGCAAACAGGCGCAGTTTTCCGAGCACATGGTCTATCGCGATATCGATCTGCGCGATGCCCAATCGGTGCTGGAGGTCGGTTGTGGCGTCGGTGCCCAGAGTGAAATTCTGCTGCGCCGGTTTCCGCATGTTCAGTTGACTGGCATCGACATGAGCCCGCGTCAGCTTGAAGCGGCGGCCAGCCATTTGGCCAGCGTACCGTGGGCGACGTCGCGCTATCAGCTCAAGCAAATGGATGCTGGCGCCATGCAATTTCGCGCCCGCAGTTTCGATGCCGCGTTTCTGTGCTGGGTGCTCGAACACGTGCCGAATCCGTCGCTGGTGTTGTCGGAAGTGCGGCGGGTGCTGAAGCCGGGCGGTGTGGTCTACATCACGGAAGTAATGAATGCCAGTTTCTTTCTCGACCCTTACTCGCCGCATCTGTTGCAATACTGGATGGCTTTCAATGATTATCAGCTGGAATGCGCTGGCGATCCGTTTGTCGGCGCCAAGCTTGGCAATCTGTTGCTGGCGCTCGGTTATGATGACATCCGCACCGAGCTGAAAACCTGGCACCTCGACAACCGCTATCCGGACAAGCGCCAGGAGATCATCGAGTACTGGACCGAGTTGCTGTTGTCGGCAGCCGATCAGCTGATCGCCGCCAACAAAGTAACCCCGGCGCTGGTAGACGCCATGAAAACCGAACTCGGTAGCGTGCAGAACAATCCGAATGCCGTATTCCTGTATTCGTTTGTGCAGGCCAGCGCCCGGGCGTATCGCTGAGTCCGACGCTCACCGACGCCAGAATGCGCTGACAAATTTGTTGTGGTGGAGAAAAAGATGGATTCGTATGTCAAGAAAGTGCTGACCACCGGAGAAAAGGTGCTGCACACCGGCCATATTTCGTGGTGGACCTTGTTCTGGCCGCTATTGCTGGCACTGTTGCTGCTGGCCGGTGCGCTGGCTATTTCGATCTGGCGGCCGATGCCGGTGGTGCCGTTGCTGATGCTGGGCTGTTCGGCCGTGGTTGCACTGGTGGCTTACATCAAGCAGCGTTCCACCGAATTGGCCATCACCAACAAGCGCATCATCGTCAAGCGCGGCTTTGTCCGGCGCGACACCATCGAGATCAATCTGGTCAAAGTGGAGAGCTTGCAGGTGGAGCAAAACCTGCTCGGCCGGATGCTGAATTTTGGTGATGTGATTGTCTCGGCCGGCGGCGGCCCGATGGCGCCCATCAGCAATATCGCCGACCCGCTGGTGTTCCGCCGTTATTTCAATGAAGCGACCGACCAAAGCCAGGACCAGCGCTACGAGACACAGCGCTAATACCGTCGTTGCGCTAAGCCAGCAAAATAAGCCGGCAAAAAAATGGGCGGCAGGCTTGGTGTTGACGCTGCCACCCGAACCGTGATGCCGCTCATCTGGAGCGGCATCTTTGCTCTAGCCCATCTCGCCCTGCTATCACGGTTCTTTGTTACGGCGCCGGTTCATGACCGGATCACGGCGCTGGTGCCAGCGGGCGTAGATCAGACCCGCCGCCAGTCCCAGCAAGACCAAGCTCATCGAACCACCGCCGCTGCCATCCGAATCGCTGTCGCCACCGCCGCCGCCGCCACCGCTGTTCGGCGAGCGATCACGACCATCATCTTCCAGCGGCACCCGTGACAGTTCGGCACGCTCACTGGATACCGTCGCGACCAGCAGGTTGGTACCGGCATCGTAGAGATCGATCTGCAGATCGTAACGGGCGGTGCGATAGCCGCTGAGCCATTCACCGGTAAAGCTGTAGCGATCGGCATCACCGGTTTCGTGCACCTCAAACGGTGCCGAGGTGTGTTCGGTGCGCCAGTCATCGCCTTCGGCACGCACACGCAGCACGGCGTAAGCGAGGCTGGTACCAAAATCGCGATCCGGATCGAATTCGACTTTAAACCGCGAGTAGTAACCGTCGCGATCCTGATCGGTCAGCAAAGTCGTGGCGATGCTGCCGATTCGGTATCCGGCATTTGGTACCGGAATATCCAGGCCCGAATCTTCCAAGCGCAGATCGCGCAAGGAGCTGTCCTCAAACGGCCCCATCGTCGCGACAATGCCGCTGTAGCCGACTTCGTACAAATCGACCAGCACGTCGTAGTCGGCCGTGGGGTAACCATCGTTCAGCGTGGTTTCGACGTAGTAATCATCGGAATCACTGCTGCCGTTGATCCAGAAGTCGTCGGTTGAAAAGTAATGCTGCCACGGGCCGGTGCTGCCAACCCGGCGCAGATAAAGCTTGGCGTAGACCAAGGCGCTGCCGCTGCTGACATCGGCATCGAAGCGGATTTCAAAACGGCGGTAATAGCCGTCGGCGTCGATATCGGTGATCAGATCACGACCAGCATCCCACAAACGGAAGTCATAGGCGCTCTTGCGCAAGCTCACGGTCGCCGGCCGATCCGGTTCCGCTGTGCTCGCTTCGCTGGTGTTGCCCGCTTTGCTGGCGTTCGGCTGCGGTCGGGATTCATCCCGGTACAAGACGGGCGTGCTGACCGCTTCGCCGGATGCGGCAGTTTTACCGGCGGCATCGGTCGCGGCTGCCGGCCCACTGACTACCGGTCCGCTGTGATAATTCGCCTGCGCGGCGGCGGAGCCTGTCTGTTGCTTGGTTTCGACGGTAGCCGGCTTGGGTTTTGCCGACAGATAATTGCCGTGCGATTGAGCCGACACCGCCGGCATATCCTCAGCCCCGACCGCAGAAACGCCGAGCGCAACGGCAAGAGCAATAGCGCGACGCAACATTGAGCACACTCCCTGACGCCGGATAGCCGAAGTGGCTATCTCGTGATGGCCTCATTTGGCGACAGACGCACTGAATTGATCCTGAACGGTGGACGCCTCACCGAGCCGGCCCCTACACTGAGCACTGTCCGATTCAGGTAGTGTTCATGCTCACGATTCCGATCCGCTTGACCGACTCGGTCATGCTCAGCCGCAACGTCCGCCGCCTGCGTTTTGTCCGCAGCGATGGCGGTACGTTTTCCTATCGCCCGGGCGAGTTCGTTTCGCTGCATCTGCCCGATGACAGCGGCGAGATTTACAAGCGCAGTTACAGCATTGCCACCGTTGCCGATAATCCGGCAGCCGCCGAAACCCTTGAGCTGGTGGCCAGCTTTGTCGATAACGGCCGCGCCACCCGCTGGTTCTGGTCAGCACAACCGGGTGCCGAAATTGCCTACGCCGGTCCACATGGCCAGTTGGTCTGGCCGGAAGTCTTGCCGAAACGGCTGCTGCTGATCGCTACCGGCACGGGTGTCGCGCCATACCGGTCCATGCTCAAGCAAATGCAGCCGGCGTTGCAACAAGGCCTGCAGGTTGAATTGTTGTTTGGCGTCCGCGACCAGGCCGAAGCGTTTTATCTGGACGATTTCCGAGCCCAAGCGGCGGCCTTTCCAAACTTCCGTTTCAGCCTGTGTGTCTCGCGTGCCGCCGTAACGGCCAGCGACGAATACGCCGGCCGGGTCACCGATCGGCTGCAACAGCTGAACCCACAAGCGGACGGCGATCTGGTCTATCTTTGTGGCAACCCGGCCATGGTCGATGAAGTCTTTGAACGGCTGAAAACGATCGGCTTCGGGGTCAAAACCGTCAAACGCGAAAAATACATTTTCTCCCGCGCCTGAGGCGCCAGTTTGCGCGAGCCCCCGGCTCGCGTTTTTGATTCGGGGACTGCCGACCGATGCTGTTACAAGGGATCCTGCTGCTCGGTCTGACCGTGCTGGTGATCGCCATCCTGCTGCGCTGGCAATTGCCGGCCATCCTCGGCTACCTCGCCGCCGGCATTGTGCTACGCGAACTCGGTTATGAACTGTACGGCGAATCCTCACAGCTGCGTTTGCTTGGCGAACTCGGCCTGGTCTTCTTGCTGTTCTCGCTTGGTCTGGAATTCTCACTGCCCAAATTGAAAAGCCTGCGCCGCGCCGTGTTCGTGCTCGGTCCCGGTCAGCTGCTCGGCACCGCAGCGGTGTTCGGTTTGCCGCTGATTCTGTTTGGTCTCGACAGCAAACTGGCTTTGGTATTGGCACTGGCCTTGGCGATGTCGTCCACCGCGCTGGTCAGCAAGCAACTGGCGACGCAGCGGGAACTGAACACCCGCCATGGCCGCAACGCCATCGGCGTGTTGTTGTTCCAGGATCTGGCGGCGGTACCGCTGCTGATTTTGGTGCCGGCGCTTGCCGTCACCGGCGAAGGCGGCATCACCGAGCATTTGCTGCTGGCCTTTGCCAAAGGCCTGACCGCCGCTGCGCTACTGATTCTGATTGGCCGAAAAATTCTGCCGCCGCTGTTTCACTGGGTCAGCAAAACCCATAGCGACGAATTGTTCGTGCTGGTCTGCTTGCTGGTGACGCTGGTCGCCGCTGAAGTGACCCATGAACTCGGCTTGTCGATGGCGCTCGGCGCTTTCCTCGCCGGCACCTTGCTCGGCGAAAGCCAGTTCCGCCATCAGATCGAAGCCGAGATCCGTCCGTTCCGCGACGTGCTGATGGGCTTGTTCTTTATCGGCATCGGCAATCTGCTGACGCTGACCGTGCTGGTCGATCACACGGCCGTGATTCTACTGGCACTGCCCTTGATCATTCTGATCAAAGCACTGGTCGTTTATATCGCGCTGCGGGTGCTGAAAGAGCGCCGGCGCGAAGCGATTATTTCCGGCTTGGTCTTGGCCCAGGTTGGCGAGTTTGGCTTCGCACTGCTGGCGCTGGCCTCCGATACCAAGCTGATCGACCGCACCACGGTTTCGGTGGCCTTGACGGTTGGCATCGCCAGCATGCTGCTGTCGCCGCTGGCGCTGCGTCACAGCGGCAATCTGGCCGACCGCATTCTGCGCCGGCGTCGACGCCAAGATGATGAAAGCGATCCACTGCAAGTGATCGAGCACGCGGCGCTGGAGTTGAACCAGCACGTGATCGTCTGCGGTTTCGGCCGGGTTGGACAGCTGGTGGTGCGCTTTGTCGAGCACGAAGGCTATCAAGCACTGGCGCTGGATCGCGACAGCCAGCGCGTGGTCGAAGCCAATCAAGCCGGCGTGCGGGTGTTCTTTGGCGATGCCAGTCGACCGGAAATTCTGCGCGCCTCAGGTCTTGATCGCGCCCGGATGGTGGTGGTCTGTGTCGACAGCGCTGAGCACGCGGAGCTGATTGTCCGGCGCGTCCGGGCACTGCAACCACAGATCCCGGTCTTGGTGCGCACCCAGGATGACAGCCATCTCGATGAACTGCGCGAAAGTGGCGCCACCGAAGTGGTGCCGGAAATTCTCGAAGGCAGCTTGATGCTGGTGTCGCATGTGCTGGTGATGCTGGATGTGCCGGTCAACAAAGTGCTGCATCGCGTGCAGCAGGCCCGCCGCGCCCGCTACAAACAGTTGAAAGGTTTTTTCTATGGCGCTGGCGCCGACATGACCGCCGACAGCAGCAAGCGACCACAGCAATTGCACCCGGTTACACTGGCACCGGATTCGGCTGGCACCGGATGCAATCTCGGCGCACTGAATCTGGAAGCGATGGGCGTCGAAGTCACCGCCTTGCGCCGTGGCGAAAACGAGCAGCCCTACCCGGCCAACAATGAGTTGCTGCGCGCTGGCGACACGCTGGTGCTGATGGGCTATCCGGAAAACATCGAAGCCGCCGAAGCGCATTTGCTGTCCGGCAGCAAACGCTTCTCGCGGTTCTGAATCATGATGCGCAATCGCGGTGGTGATCGACCATGACCGCGACTGCGTATTAGCCAACGTTTTCGCTCGCTACCTGACGCCGATGATCCCGTTCGAACCGCTTGCACAAAAACCGTTGGTTGGCATCAGCACCTGCTTGCTTGGCGAACCGGTGCGCTACGACGGCGGCCACAAACGCGATGACTACCTGACCTCGGTGCTCAGCCGCCATTTCGATTACCGACCGTTTTGTCCAGAGGTGGGGATTGGCCTGGGCGTGCCGCGACCAGCAATCCAGTTGATCAATATTGCCGGTGAAATTCGTCTGCGCGGCGTCCAGCAAACCGAGCAGGATTTCACCGAAGCGATGCAGCGCTTTGCCGATCAGCAGCAGCACCAGCAACAGTTGCTGTCCGGCTATGTGTTGAAAAGCAAATCGCCCAGTTGCGGCATGGAGCGGGTCAAGTTGCACGGCGCCAGCGGCGGTTTGCCGCAGCACACCAGCGGCATTTATGCGAGCCGCTTGCAACAGAACCTGCCGCTGTTACCGGTTGAAGAAGAAGGTCGGTTGCACGATGCCGTGCTGCGCGAAAACTTCATCACGCGGGTCTACGCCTATGCCCGCTGGCAAGCCTTGCGCGCCAGTCATCCGGGCAAGGCTGAATTGATTCAGTTTCATACCCGGCACAAGCTGTTGCTGCTGGCCCACAATGAGGCGGCCTATCGCCGACTGGGTCGTATGGTCGCCGAATTGAAAGGCCGACTGACCCAGGAGTGGCTCGATCAATACGCCAGCGAGTTCATGGCGGCACTGAAACGCAAAGCCAGCCGCAAGCGGCACGTCAACGTGCTGCAGCACATCGCCGGCTACTTCAAGCGCACGCTCGACAGCGGTGATCGCGAGGAGCTTGCGACCGTCATTGAGGATTATCGGCTGGAGAAAATCCCGCTGATCGTCCCGCTGACCTTGCTGC
The DNA here is from genome assembly GCA_946481205.1 of uncultured Kangiella sp. The sequence continues at coordinate 8,554 of CAMLNB010000021.1, forward strand.
AGCACCATCTGCGTCGCCAGCCCGATGCCTATCTGCAACAACAGTTCTACTTTGCGCCCTGGCCGACTGAGCTCGGGCTGCGCAACGTACTGTAAGCACTCACTGCGGCGCAGCCGGCTTCCGACCCGACGACCGGCCACTTCCCCTCGCGACGAATCCTGCTATAGTGCCGCCGTTTTGTGCATTGCAGCAAAAGCCATTAGCTGGAGACGTCGCCATGCAGATTCACGACAAAGTCATTGCCATCACCGGTGCCGGCCAAGGCCTCGGCAAAGCCATGGCACTGATGTTGGCCAAACAGGGCGCCAAGCTGGCGCTGATTGATCGCAACGGTGAAGTGCTGGAAAAAGCCGTCGCCGATTGCCGCAGTCACGGTGTCCGCGCCGAAGGCTACATCGCTGACATCGCCAGCGAGAGCGATGTGGTGAGTCTGTTTGAACGGATCAACGCCGGCCTCGGCCCGGTCGATGCGCTGGTCAACAACGCCGGCATCATTCGCGACGGTCTGTTGGTCAAAGCCAAAGACGGCGTCGTCGAAAGCAAACTCAGCTTGAGCGATTGGCAGAAAGTGATCGACGTCAACCTGACCGGGGTGTTCTTGTGCGGCCGTGAAGCGGCAGCGCAAATGGTGCAGAACGGCCGCGCCGGCGTCATCATCAATATCTCGAGCATTTCCCGCAAAGGCAACATGGGCCAGAGCAACTACGCAGCCGCCAAAGCCGGCGTTGCCGCAATGACCGTGACCTGGGCCAAAGAGCTAGCCCGTTACGGCATCCGCGTTGCCGCGATTGCACCGGGATTCATCGCCACCGACATGACCGCCAGCATGAAGCCGGACGTCATTGCGAAAATCGAAGCCGGCATTCCGCTGCGCAAAATGGGCTTGCCGGAAAACATCGCGCAAACCGTCAAATTCATTCTGGAAAACGATTACCTGACTGGCCGGGTGCTGGAAATCGACGGCGGTCTGCGGCTGTAACTAGCATTTGATGGAGCAACGAAAAAGCGCGGCTTGTTTTTACAACAATCACCGCGCTTTTTCTGTCTCGCGTACACGACGTTCAACTGTCCGGGTCGATACCTTGCGCCAGCAATTGGTGCATTTTGTAGATGGTGGTGAACCAGGCCAAACCCACCGCCATGCGCTTGTCGCCAACCAGTTGCTGATTGCCAGCCAGCCCCTGCCGAAAACCATTGGCCTGATCGATATCGCGTTGGTAGCGCCGGTACAGTTGGGCACAGATCTGCTCGTCACGCAGCTCATCGGGCAGCCATTTCTGCTCGAAGGTATGCAACACCGCATCCTGCAAGGTGCCGCCACGCGCGCACCAGTCGCGGTTCAACACTTCCCGGACAAATGCAACAAACTCGGTCTGCAAAAACGCCGCGCTGATCGGCTGTATGGCCGGTGCCGCAGCTGTTGGCACGGGTCGATTCAGTTTGCTCACAGCATCGGCAGCCGCCGAGCGCGCGGGCGTAGCACTGCCACCAGCAGCTGCAAAACGATTGGCCATATCCGCCAGTTCTTGCCGCTCGTCCACCGATAGTTTTTCCGGATCGCCGAGCTGCTGCAACCGGCCAATCAGGTTTTGGTAATGCTGCTGCTCGGTAGCCGGCAAACCGGCCAGCCAGTCAGTCAACGTCAGCTCGGAAGAGGCCATCGTACGCCGTCCCGGAATGGTCAAAAGCGGCGCGCATTCTCGCACATCCTCGCCGCCGCTGTCGCAGCCTCGATGTCGGTATCAATGCCAGCAACAACAAAGGCGGGCCAAGGCCCGCCTTTGTTTCAGGTGCAGCGACAACCTGAGAACCGATGCCACACCGATTTGATAACAAACGCCAATCAGTTACGCAAAGCCAGCTGATAGGCATCGGCACCAAACGCAATCAGCTTGCCGTCGCGGAACACCAGCGGCGTGGTCTCGTCGCGCGTAGTATCACCGTCCGACTTGGTGCGGTGGGTGCGGTAGAAATAGACCCGGTATTCGCCATCCTTGCCGGTGAAGGCTTCGCTGAATTCCGGTTCGCCCAGTTCATCACGCACCATCGCCATGCTCTGGCCCAGCGGCAGCTCGGCAAGGCGCTCGCGCATTTTGCTGTCGCGCCGGCTGACGTGGTCGCCACTGTCAAAGCCATCCGGGCCAACCGCGATCACGCAACCGCCCAAGGTGGTCGATGCCGCCAGTGACAGGGCCAACATTAGCTTCTTCATTGCTACTCCTTTTTATGAAACGGTCATTTGCAAGAACTGCGTTTACAACAACTTGTTAAGCGAGCGGTTCCATCATCGTATTCGCGTGGAGGTGGCTCACACGTCGTGCAGGCGGCGGCGGGCATAGACGGCACCAACCAGCAACAAACCTGCCACGACCAAACCAAACCAGAGCTGAACATTGCCGAACACTTCCAGGCCATGGCTGTAATTGGCGAAGGGATAGGCACCGCTTTGCTCGGCCATTTGCATATCGCGCATATCGCCCCACAATAGCGTGACTACGCCTACCGCACGCTCACCCAACCAATCGGCAATGTGCTCGGTACCAGTGACCAGTTTCTCGATCAACATCGCAGCCAGCGGCAGCACAATCGCAATCACCAGTGGCCGACGGGTTGACGCCGACAGCGCCAAATACAGCGCCAGGAACGGCGCCAACCACAGCATCACCAGCAGATAGTCAAAGTACGCGCTGAGCCAATGCAAAGGCAGCGCACTCGGTGCCCAGACAGTCGACCACGCACTGACGCCGATATACCAACTCAGGCCCGTCGCGATCAGCATCCAGATCAGTTGGAAGGCTGCTGCCGATGCCAACATGATCGCTGGATAAACCACGGTACCGGTGACAAATTTGGCCAGCACGGTTTGCCAATCCGATACCGGCAGCGAGCGCCAGAAATAAATTGACCGGTCTTTGCGTTCGTCATACAGCGCCGCGACAAAATAGAACGGCAGCATGATCAGCATCAGCACATCGAATGGCACTTTCAGGCCAATCAAGCCGGCTCCGACTGCATCCTTGCGCTCAGTGTCGGTCATGCCGTTGAGCTTGTCGGCCAGGTAGCCAATCTGAAACGTTTCACCGTCCAGATGAATTTCTGGCGACACGCCGATCTCGTAGGCGCCACGGACCACGACCCAGATGCTGAGCAGCGCCAACACGGCGGCAACAATGATCGGCGTCCAGATCAGACTGCCCTTGCTTTCCCACAATTCACGCTTGATCAGCGTGCCAAAGGCTTTGGTATTCATGCTCTTGCCTCCGTCATTTTGGCGACAAACACATCGGCGATACCGGGGGTTCGCAGTTCACCCAAGCTGCGCAATTGTTCGCGCGCGACGTTTTCAAACATCAGCACATGCCGGCCAAACACTTCCCGGTCGCTGATCGGCCGGTAAGCACGCGCCGCTTCCAATTGTTCGCGCGGCACCATCACTTCGGTGTAGCGCTCGCTGACCGCATCCATGGTCGCGTTCAACACCAGTTGGCCTTTGCTGATCAGCAGAATGTCGGTCAGCAGGTGTTGCACTTCTTCCACTTGATGCGTGGTCAGCACAATGGTGCGTTCGCGCTCGTAGTAATCACCGAGCAGGGTTTCGTAGAACGCCTTGCGGTAGACAATGTCCAGACCCAGCGTCGGTTCATCCAGAATCAGCAGCTCGGCATCAATGGCCAGCACCAGCGCCAGATGCAGCTGGGCGACCATGCCTTTCGACAGGGTGCCGATTTTCGCTTTCGCCGGGATCTCGGTTTTCTTCAGCATCTCGAGGCAGCGTTCGCGCGAGAACCGCGGGTGCACGCCATCGACATAATCAATGGCCTGATCAACCCGCAACCAGCGCGGCAGAATTGCCACGTCGGCAATGTAAGCGACGCGCTCCATCAATTGATCGCGTTGCGTGCGCGGATCCATGCCCAGCACCGACAGCTCGCCATCGAAATCGGTCAGGCCCAGCATCGCCCGCAGCAGCGTGGTTTTGCCGGCGCCGTTGCTGCCGATCAAACCGACAATGCGACCTTTCTCGATGGTGAAATCGACCTGCGCCAAAGCATCGTGTTTGCCGAAGGCTTTGTGTATGCCACGACCTTGAACCAGCGCGGTCATGCGACACCTCCCGGCTGACGATTGAACGCCAGCAATTCGGCCGGACTCAGATCCAGCAATTCCATGCGCTTGAGTACGCGTGGCCACTCTTCGTCGAGGAATTGTTGGCGCAGCTGCGTTTTCAGCTTCTCCCGCGCGCCTTCATTGACGTACAGGCCCAGGCCCCGTCGTTTTTCCACGATGTTCTCCTCGGACAATTCCTGATATGCCTTGCTTACGGTCAGCGGATTGATGCGGTAATCCGCCGCCACCTGCCGTACCGAGGGCAATGCATCGCCCGCGGTCAGCGCGCCTTCCAGAATCAGCTGCACGATGCGTTCGCGCAGCTGCCGGTAAATCGGCGCTTCGTCATTCCACTCTGCTCGCATACGCCTCCTTCCTTACTCCATACGAGGCCCGGCAGGGCCGGTCCGGATTGGTGTTCGGCGCCGGCCGGTCGGGAAAGCCCGGTCAGCACCTGCGCTCGGGGTAGCGGCCTGCGGGGTCGGTCAGGCCGGGGTTTGCTCCACACGCGTTGCCCTGCATGCTTGGCGTGGCGGTGTTGTAGTGAACTATAACACCGAGACTGTGACCGATTGCCGGCGACTGTAAACAAAGGTAAATCGGCCGGTGCTGACCGAGCGGGCAGCGCCGCCGGGTTGCCTGCCCCGCCGCTGCCGCTCACAATGCCGGCCTTTGCCGTTCTGGCGATTGGCCCGGCGCCCGACGTTGATAGCCCGTTCCACCCTGAAACCTCTGCCCGCCCTGCTGGCAATCGCGCTGCTGGCCCTGGCCAGCGTGGCCTGTCTGTTCAGTTGGCTCGACAGCAGCCTGGCGCTGCTGGTCGGCATTGCGCTCGGCCTGAGCCTTGGCAACCCGCTGCTGCGTGAAAGTCAGCTCGGTGCCGGTTGGGTATTGAAGCTCGCCGTGGTCGGGCTGGGTTTTGGTCTGCCGCTGGACGTGGTACTGGCGACTGCGCGCGACAGCCTGCTGCTGACCATCGCCAGCATTGGCCTGGCACTGTTGGCGGGCTGGGCGCTGGCGCGCTGGCTGAAAGTGGAACCGGTACTCGGGCAACTATTGTCGGCCGGCACGGCGATCTGCGGTGGCAGCGCCATTGCCGCCGTTGCGCCGGTGCTGCGCGCCAAAAGCGAAACCATCGCAGTTGCCGTCGCCGTGGTGTTTTTGCTCAATGCCGTCGGCTTGCTGATTTTTCCATCGCTCGGTCACTGGCTCGGATTGAGTCAAAATGAATTCGGTTTGTGGGCTGCATTGGCGATCCACGACACCAGTTCGGTTGTCGGCGCGGCGGCACAGTACGGCGACGAGGCGCTCAACGTTGCCACCACCGCCAAACTGGCGCGCGCCATCTGGATCGTGCCGCTGGTCTTGCTGTTTGGCATCGTCAACCGGCAGCGTGACAGCAAGAAGGTATTCCCGCTGTTCATCTCGTTCTTTCTGCTCGCCAGTCTGCTGCGCACACTGTTGCCAGCGCTGGCGGAATGGGCACCGCTGATCAACCAAACCGCTCGCGCACTGTTTGCGCTGGCACTGCTGTGGATTGGTGCCGGCATCAGCCGCACGACCTTGAGAAACTTGAGCCTAAGGCCGTTGTTGCTGGCGATTCTGCTCTGGCTGATCCTCGCGATCAGCTCGTTACTGGCCATTGAACTGCTGCCGCTGGATTGATACGGCGACTGCACGCTGACGAACGGACACCATCATGAATCGTGATCTGCTGCATTCTGATTTGCTCCATGCCGACTTGCTGCATTACACGCTGCAACGCGAAGCGCTGCTGCGCAACGATGCTGCGGCACAAGCGGATTTGCGCGCCCGCGCCGATGCCCGCGTTCTGGCCATGCACGAGGATCTGTTGTCGCTGGCCGGTGCCACGCCGTACCAAGCGCTCAGTGGCTTCAGCGCGACCCAGCGCGAACAGGCGATTTTTCTGGGGTTGTACGATGCCCAGCCCACCTTCGCCTTGCGACTTGAGCAGCCGGTGCAGGGCGGTTTTCAAACCAGCGACTTTGTCGATCTGCGCCAGCACGCCGCCAATCTGTCAGCCACCGATTTGCTGATCGCCTGCCAAGCGAAAGCCTTGCTGCACTGGCATCGTGAACACCGCTTCTGTGCCGGTTGTGGCGCACCGACCGACATGGCCGAAGCCGGCCATAGCCGGCATTGCCCGAGCTGTCAGCGCAACCATTTTCCGCGCACCGATCCGGCCATCATCGTCGCGATTCGGCACAGCGATAAATTGCTGTTTGGTCGCCAGGCCAGCTGGCCGGCCGGTCGCTACGGCATGATCGCCGGCTTTGTTGAACCCGGCGAAAGCCTGGAGCAAGCCGTTGCCCGCGAGGTGATGGAAGAAACCGGTTTGCACATCCGGGCAACGCCGACGTATGCGTTCTCGCAGCCCTGGCCGTATCCGGCGTCATTGATGATTGCCTATTTCGCCGACAGCGAAGGTACCGCGCTGGAACTGAAAGATCGCGAACTGGAACATGCGCAATGGCTGAGCCGGGCTGAACTGATTGCCGCGATCAAAGCCGGCACGATGAAACTGCCAACGCGTGCGTCCGTCGCTTATGCGCTGGTGAAAGTCTGGTTCGAAAGCGATGGCGAGTCGCTGAGCCGCGCACTGCAGAACTGATGCGATGGGAGCAAAGAAAAACGCCGCGATGCGGCGTTTTTCTTTGCGGCAATTCGTGCATCAAGGTTCGCAGACCTTGTCCGCCACCTGCCAGACCACCGGTTCCCAAAACTCATTGCGATCAAAAGGCTTCTGGTGATTGAAGCGGGCACCGATGCGATAGACCTTGTTGGCTTCCACTTCCAGCGTCAGCACCTTGCCATAACCGCGATGGCGGGCTGGCACTCGCAGCTCCGGCGCATCAATGAACTCATAGACCCGCAATTCATGCTTGCCCGGCGCCAATCGATGCTCCGGCGTTTCCAGCAAGGTATTGCTGCTGTCGATGGCGCCGATGCGCGCCTCGTAAACATTCTTGGTTTCCGGCCCTTCAAAGAAGGTGGAGACCGTGCCGCAACCATTGGCAAAGGCCAAGCCCGGCATACTCACCAGCGCGAGAACAGCTGCTCGGAACACGTGACACCTCATACAAAGCACAGACCACTGACGCACCGTCAGACCTCGGCTGGGCCAAAACAGTTCCGGCGCCAAAGTGGCGCCGGAGTGCTGGTCAATATTTACTCTTCTTCGCTGTCGTCGAACTCGTAGTCGTCGTACTCGCTCAGCGCCTGGGAGAGCTCGCGCTTTTCCCGCAACATCTCAATCTGGCGCCAGCGCGGCGGATGCTTGGCCGCATCAGCGCTGTTGTTGACGTTGACGTGAATGGTCTCGCTCGACTCCACTTCGACAAAGTCTTCATCCAGACCTTCAATACCCGCCATACTGCCCACCTCAACCAAATTGGTGAAAAATTCGGCCGAGCTATATACGGACTGGCCAGCGCCTTGTCAACAGAAACTTTTATGAGCCCCCCATCGGACTTGAACCAACGCCTGATCGCCGTCATCGCGGCGATCCCGGCCGGTGACTGGTGCAGCTACGGCGAGGTCGCGCGGCGCGCGGGTTTGCCGGGTTATCACCGACAAGTAGCACAGTTGTTGGCCCATCAACCGAAGGGCAGCAAGCTGCCTTGGCACCGGGTATTGAAAGCTGACGGCCGACCCGGTTTGGAACCCGGCTCAGCCGGCTGGCGCGAGCAGCTACAACGGCTGCGCGCGGAAGGGGTGAAAGTGGAGAACGGTCGTGCCTACCGCAAACTCGTGACCAGCGAGCCGTAAGCCCAGTGACGTCGGCTCAATGCAGCCGCGGCGCCAGCAACAAGGCATCCATCGCTTTGAGCAAGGCAATCAGCTCGCGTCGCTCGACCATCCGATCGCGGAAGCAGACTTCCGCATAGTCAGCCAGACCGGAGCCTTGCGGCAGCTCACGGTCGGCATCGAGCAGCGCCTGCATGCGCGGCAGAAAGACAAACTGCAGCCATTGCTCAATCGACAGCGTATCGACGCAAAACGGCAGCGTACTGGCAAAGCGCTCGACCGGTGGCGGCATCGCCGCCCAGACCTGCAGCCGCATCAGCTCTTGCTGAATGGCGCCGAGCAGCCGCGAGCACTCCTGCTGCTGCACTTCGTGTTGCTGAACGTCATTGCTCATCGTGTTCTCTGGCCTCTGGCACTCAACGGCCGTGGCATTTCTTGAACTTGTTGCCCGAGCCACAGGGGCAGGGATCGTTGCGGCCAACTTCGCGCAGCGGGTTGCGCACCGGCGCCTGCACGTGATGATGATGATGGTGGTGATCGTGGTCGTGATCGCAATCCGGGCCGTGAACATGCCCGTGGTCATGATCAGGGTCGTGGTTGCAATCGGGGCCGTGAACATGGCCGTCGTCGTGGCTGTGGGCGGCAAGCTTGTGCATGAAAACTCCTGACAGGTGCTGCAAATACCGGCCGCTATTGTCCCGCCCCGGCCACCCTGCCGGCAAGTCGCGTCACGCTCCACCCTGATCGGCCGCATCCTGACAGCCCCGCCGCGCGATATGACAAACGTCACCCAGCGCGGATGACGACTGGCACTAACGCGCCGTTGTGCCATTGCCGAAACTGGCGCCATCCGAACCCCAGCAGCCACCGAAACGGCTGCCCACCACGGCAGGAGCCCAGATGAACCACCACGACCGCAATACCGACCACCGCCAAGCCAGCAACAGCAACAGCAACGACAACAACAGCCGCTCGCTTGAGCTGCAACGCGCGGAATTCTCGCGCCGGCGTTTTCTGGCCATGCCGCTGGCCGGCACATTGATCTGGGCCGTCATCGGCATCGGCTCTTTGTTCCTCAGTGCCTTCGGCAAGAACATGCTGATTTACATCGGTACCGGCTGCATCGTTTATCTCGGCATGTTCCTGTCGCGCTTTACCGGCGAAAACATGCTGGACAAATCGCGACCGAAAAACAGTTTCGACACCCTGTTTCTGCTCGGCGCGTTCATGGCGATTCTGGTGTACACCATCGCGATTCCGTTCGTTCTGGTCGAACAAACCTCGCTACCGATGACGGTCGGCATTCTGACCGGCCTGATGTGGATCCCCTTCAGCTGGATCATCCAGCACTGGATCGGTATCGCGCATACCGTTGTTCGCACGGCGCTGATCGTCGCTGCCTGGTACCTGTTTCCGGACGCGCGTTATCTGGTGATCCCAGCCGTGATTGTCGCGATTTATCTGGTCACCATCGTCACGCTGGAGCTGCGCTGGCGTCAGCTGCGCGCCGCCTGATCGGCCTGCACCAACTCAATGTCTGAAGGAGTGTCTGCTATGTTGCAACTGGACAACGTCAGCAAGACCTATGGCGATCAAATCGCGGTGAACGGCCTCAGCTTTACTGTCAATGCTGGTGAAATTTTTGGCCTGCTCGGCCCGAACGGTGCCGGCAAAAGCACCACCTGCGCGCTGATCACCGGCTTGCTCGCAGCAGATCGCGGCAGCGTGCGCATTGCGGGCGTCGACCCGCGGGCGCCGAGCATTCGACACCGGATCGGTTTGGCGCCGCAAAAACTGGCGCTGTATGAACGGCTCAGTGCGCGCAGCAATCTGCAGTTCTTTGCCTCGCTGTACGGGCTGACCGGGCTCGCCGCGCGCGAAGCAATCGGTTCGGCCTTGGCGCAAGTCGGTCTGGCAGATCGCGCTGACGACACTGTCAGCACGTTCTCCGGCGGCATGTTGCGGCGCTTGAATCTCGCCTGCGCGATGGTGCACAACCCGGATCTGATTCTGCTGGACGAACCCACCGCTGGTGTCGATCCACAATCGCGTAACCGCCTGTTCGATACGGTGGCCGCACTCAAAGCCGCTGGCAAAACGGTTATCTATACCACCCATTACATGGAAGAAGCCGAACGGCTTTGTGATCGCGTGGCGATTATCGATCACGGTCGCTTGCTGGCGCTGGATACCGTGCCGGGCTTGTTGCAGCAGCACGGTGGCGCCAGCGAAATCATTCTGCGCAATGCGCACGGTCGCCGCCAGATCAGCACCCCGGATCCGCTGACCAGTTTGCGCGAGTTGCTGCGTAGCGAACCCGAACCGGTCCGTGAACCCAGTACCAGCAGTCACAGCAGCCTGCTGGAAGTGCGGCCGCCGACCCTGGAATCGGTATTTCTGCAACTGACCGGCAAAACCTTGAGGGATTGATCATGACGACCACGGAGCACTCATCCACAGAACAGGCGCCCACCGAGCGGAAAAACGCCGGAAATGCTGCAAGCCATTTTGTCAATGCAATGCTGCAAATCGCCCGCAAGGATTTTCAGCTGCTGTTGACCGACAAAATCACGCTGTTTTTCACTTTCGTGTTTCCGCTGCTGTTTGCGTTGTTGTTTGGCAGCATGATGGGCGGCGGCGGCAAAGGCCGGCAAATCAATCTGGTGTTGGTGCAGGAAGACAGCAGCCCTGCCACCACTCAGTTCGTCGATACCTTGAAAGCCGCCCCGGAGCTGAAGATCACCGAGGCCGATCGCAAAGCGGCCGACGATATGGTCCGCAAAGGCGAGAAAACCGCTTATCTGGTGTTGCCGGAAGGTTTTGGCGCGCGCTGGCAAGCAGGCTTTTCCGGCCAGGCCCCACAAGTGATTCTGGGCGTCGATCCGGCGCGCGAAGCCGATGCCGGCCTGCTGCAAGGCGTGCTGATGAAATACGGTGCCGAGCGGCTGAAAAACCTGTTCGGCTCCGGTGAAAACCTGCAGCAGCAGTTACAGCAATCGCGGCAGCAAATCGAAACCAGCACCGAGATGCCGGCGCCGTGGCGGACGCTGTTGCTGGAATACCTGCCGAAAATGGAAACCTTGGTTGCCGAGCAAGGCTGGCAGCCACCGAGCGCCGATGGCGACGGCTTTCAAGGCATGACGCCACTGCTGATTGAGCAACAAAGTGTCGCGATCGAGAAGAAAGGTCCGGGTAATGCCTACGCTGTGCTGTTCCCGCAATCGATCATGTGGGCGGTGCTCGGTTGCCTGATGGGTTTTGGTGTGTCCCTGGTGCTGGAACGCACTCGCGGCACCTTGCAGCGATTGCAAGCCGCACCGATCAGCGCGGCGGCAATTCTGGCCGGTAAAGCGCTGGCCTGCGCACTGACCCAGATCGCGGTGATGACCCTGCTGCTGAGCATTGCTCATCTGTTCTTCAAGGTGGCCATTCCGCAGCCATTGAGCCTGATTGCCGCGGTGCTGGCGGTGACGATTTGCTTCAGCGGCCTGATGACCTTGATGGCCGCCGTCGCGCAAACCGAGCAAGCGGTCAATGGCATGGGCTGGGCCGTGATGATGGTGTTGGCGATGATCGGCGGCTCGATGATTCCGCTGTTCATGATGCCGGAGTGGCTGCAAACCGTCAGCCACATCAGCCCGATCAAATGGGGCATCCTCAGTTTGGAAGGTGCATTGTGGCGGGATTTCAGCAGCAGCGAAATGCTGTTGCCACTCGGCATCTTGATTGTGACCGGTCTGCTCGCCTATGGTAGCGGCGTCTGGAAATTCCGCCGTGAAGCGGCCGCCGGCTGAATCGATTGTGGGTCTGCCGCACGGAGATCCGATACTCAGAATCGCTGTACTGAGAAGTGAATTGAACCGTTCGAGCCATTGTTGTCACAGGACAATGGCTTCGCACCGGATAACGGCCCTCAAAGGAGTCACCCACCATGGAAAACCATACCGATGACAGCCGCGCCAACAACACCGACAAGCTGATCTATCGGATCTCGTTGGGTCTGGTCGTGATCGTGATCGGGCTGTTGTTTCTGGCCCGTGAGCACGGTTACAAACTGGATTTTCTCTGGATACACAATTGGTGGGCGCTGTTCATTCTGATTCCGGCGGTGGCAATGACCGCACGCGTTGTCGCGCGCGTTCGCCGGCTCGGCCGCTTCGATGCCGAAGCCGCCGGCACCAGCATTGGCGCATTGGCGACAGCGCTGGTGGCTGGTATGTTCCTGCTCGATTTGAATTTCGGTAAATGGTGGCCCGTGTTTGTGATACTCGGTGGCCTGTCGATTTTGCTCAGTGGCTTTGCCAAGGATGAGAACAAATGAACTGGCATCTGTTGTGTTCCAGCGCGGCGCTGGCCGCCGCGCTGCTGTTGATCGGTTGCAATGGCAGCGAATCCGCTGCCTCAGCCGCAACACCAACCCCCGCAGCGCAGAGCGCGCCTACAACGGCAGAACCGGCCGTGGCGCCGGAAGTGATTACGGAAGCCGCTCCGGCAACAACGCCTGCAAACATGTCGGAAACGCAACTCGCCGATGCCAGCGATGGCAATACCACCGCCGCACCACGCTCATTGGCCGAGTACCAGAGCAGTTTGGCTCGCCGCTGCGAAACCGATGCCGATTGCACTGTCAAGAATGTCGGCAGTTGCTGCGGCTATACCCCTCAGTGCGTGCACAAAGACGTGCAAACCTTTCCCGAACAGGTAAAAGCTTTGTGTGAACAGGAAGGCCGCAGCAGCATCTGCGGCTTCCAAGAGCCGGCCGGTTGCAGCTGCGTCAACAATCAATGCCGCGACAGCGCTGGCAGCGGTATCTGAGGGCAAATCACGATGTGGTTGGATGCACTACTGGCGACACTGCACTGGCTGGCAATTGGCGGGTTGGCGGCAACGCTGTTTGCCGAATGGTTGCTACTGCGCTGGCAGATTCCATTGCAACAGCCAGCACGCTTGAGCCAGGTGGATCTGTTTTACTTTCTCGCCGCCCTTGCCGCTTTGGCGACCGGATTGCTGCGGCTATTCTTCGGCGCCAAAGGCGTAAGCTTCTACACTGGACAACCGGTGTTCTGGTTGAAGATCGGTTTGTACGTCGTCATCGGTTTGATTTCGCTCGCGCCGACCCAGCGCTTTAGCCGCTGGCGCAAAGGCAGTGAAACTGTGACCGGCGCCGGCATCGCCGCCGCGCAGCGACTGGTCAGCCTGCAATTGTTGTTACTGCTCGGCTTTCCGCTATTGGCCAGTGCAATGGCGCGAGCTTTGTTTAGCTGAGCTATTTTGCGCTCAATAGAAATTTGCACTGGCGCGAACGAAATCAAGGGCGCCATAGCTCGTTTAACGCTGTGGCGCACCACCATAGTAGGCACGGACCCGCGGATTCATCACTGCAAACCACAGTGGCGGCAACCAGGCCAGCACAACCATGGCCGGATATCCAGCTGGCAACTGCGGGCTGTCGTCGAAATGACGCAGGATCTGATAACGCCGTTTCGGGAAGGCGTGATGATCAGAATGCCGCTGCAAATGAAACAGCAACAGATTGCTGAGCCGGTGCGAAGAATTCCATGAGTGCTGATGTGTCACCCGTTCATAGCGGCCATGCTCGTCCTGGCGGCGGTGCAGGCCGTAATGCTCGATGTAGTTAACAGTTTCCAGCAGCACAATCGCGACCAGACTCTGGCCGACAAAGAACAGCAGACCCAGCCAGCCGCCGATCAGCATTAGGCTCAGCGCCAGCAAAGCGCTGAGCGCAACCCAGTGCAGATACTCATTGTGCAAAGACCAGAACGGCAGATTTTTCTGTTGTAGCCGCTCGCGTTCCAACCGTATGGCGTTGCGGCTATTGCGGTAGATCGCCTTGGGCACGAATGTAAAGATACTTTCGCCATAGCGAGCGCTGGAGGCATCCTCCGGCGTCGAGACGTGCACATGGTGGCCACGTAGGTGTTCGATCTTGAAGCCGCCATAGCAGACCGTTGACAGCAGCATGCCGCCGGTCAGTTGCTCCAACGCCGCGTTCTTGTGGATCAGTTCGTGCGCCACCGTGATTGCCAAAACGCTGCTGATGGTGCCAATCGAGAACAGCCAGGCCAGCCAAAGCAACGGCTCGGTCAGGCTGCTGGCGACCAGCGCACCGCTGAACAAGTTCCACAGCTGCAACGGCAGACAAAGCAGGGTCAGTGTGCGATACCACGGCCGCATCGCCAGCTCGCGGCTTTCCTGATCAGAGGGATTGAGGGTGTCGCGGCCGACGAGGAAATCAGCAATCGGCACCAGCACAAACACGACGAACGGTGTCCAGAACCAGAACAGCGTGTCGTACCCGGTTAGCATGCCGTAATGCAGTCCCACCCATGGCAGCAGCAAGGGAAGGAACACGATGGCGTACGCCCATTGCTTGCGCTGCAAGGCGCGTGTGATGGCAATCTCAGTGCCTGGTGGCGGCGTGACTGGCGGCGGTGTGGGCGGCGACCGCCCTACGGTCGTGGAGATTGCTGACGTCGTGGGAGAAGACATAGAGCGTAAGCCTTGTGCTGTATCGCGTCTGCCTGCTGCGTTGTTCGACTATAGCACCGGCCCGCTCAGACCTTCGCCGGTCTGGTGGCTGCAGCTCACGATTGTTGTTTCGCTGCGGCTGCCTTACCCTTGGCGCCATCACCGACAGTCGCGGCCGCGCGACTGATGCCGTCCGCTGAAGCGAGTCATGAATCCGCAATTACCCGTCAATCCTAGCGCCAACAGCCTGAGCACCTCGCCACAGGCAGGCCTGCTCAGTACCACGGTCATCGAACCGGCAGCACGTGTTTGTCAGAACTGCCAGACGCCGATGCACGGGCCGTTCTGTTACCAATGCGGTCAGCACGAGCGTTCTTCACTGCGCCATGCCGGGCTGCTGCTGCGTGACATTCTGCATGATGTATTCAATCTGGATTCGCGCGCCATTCGCACACTGAAACCGCTGCTGCTGAAACCCGGTTATTTGACGCTGGAATATTTCGCCGGCCGCCGCCAGCGTTACGTGCCACCGCTGCGACTGTATGTAATCGCCAGTCTGGTGTTCTTTCTTATCGCCGGTTTGCTGTTTTCGCTGGGTGATGGCCTACAGTTCGACAGCGACACGCAAGCTGCCGGCGAGCTTCTGAACGACCCCGAAGTACAGCAGGCCTTGCAGGATCCCAAGGTGGTCGCCGCCATTCAGGAGGCGGCACCAGCCGCGCGAGAAGCTATGGCCAGAAAAGGTTTGGTCAATCCCGGGGCGCCGAGGATCCCAGCGCCTCCTACTCTCTCTGTGGCTGACAAGGTTTCGACACTTCCCGCGCGAGTCGAGCCACGCATCGAAGTTACCGCATTCGAGCCGCTACCATTTCTGCCGGAGTTTGCGAACACTTGGTTGGAATCATTGAACCACGACGTACAGGTCAAGGCAGAACAGATCAAGAACAATCCGCAAAAATTGCTGGAAGCCGTTTTGAGTGTTCTACCACAGTCAATGTTTATCCTGCTGCCGCTGTTCGCGTTGTTGCTGAAACTGTTTTATCCATTTGCTAATCGACTGTACATGGAGCATTTGATCGTGGCCCTGCACAGTCACTGCTTCCTGTTCATCTTGTTTACATTGCTGATTGTGAGCAATCACCTGCTCGGAGAAAGCTACGGCCTGACCGCGCGTCTGCCATGGCTGGAGTCCTTGCTCGGCACCGTTAGCGGTATGCTGCTCGGCATCGGGGCGCCACTGTATTTGTATCTGATGCAGAAACGCGTCTACGGCCAAAGCCACTGGCTGACTTTCAGCAA
>CAMLNB010000022.1 GCA_946481205.1 uncultured Kangiella sp.
GACTGAGCCGACGCAGCGACAGCGCGTTCATATCCGGTTGGTAGAACTGGTAGGTGTTGCGGCCGAGTTCCTTTGCCTTGTACATCGCGGTGTCGGCGTTGCGCATCAGCGTGTGGACATCGCGGCCATCGACTGGATACACCGCCACACCCATCGAGACCGTGGTGCTGACGACGTAACCACCGATATGGAATGCTTCCGAGAACGCGGAAATGATCTTGTTCAGCACTGTGATCACGTTCAGATCATCGTGCAGTTCTTCCAGGACCAGAACAAACTCGTCACCACCGAGCCGCGACAGCGTATCGCCGCGACGCAGGCAATCGTGCAGGCGACTAGCGGCTGCTTTCAGCAGATCGTCACCGACCGCGTGACCGAGCGAGTCGTTGACTTCCTTGAAGTGATCCAGATCGAGGAAGATCACGGCAACCCGATCATGTTCACGCGCTGCACGCATCAGCGCATTGGCGATCCGGTCCATGCACAGCGAACGGTTCGGCAAATCGGTCAGGCCATCGTAATTGGCCAGATGGTGCAATTCCTGCACCGCCTGTTCGAGCGTTTCCTTGCTGTCGCGCAGCGCCGACTCGGCCCGATCACGCGCCTGCTCGCGCTCGCCGATCACATCGAGCATGTGGTTGAAGCCGCGGGCCAAGCGGGCGATTTCATCTTCACCATCGACCGGTGCGCGCAAACTAAAATCATTGCGCGCGGATACTTGGCTGGTCAGTTTCGCAAGATTAAGAATCGGCGCCGACACATAGCGCTGCAGACGCAGTGCCAGCAGGAACGACACCAGCACCAGCCCACCACCGATCAGGAACAGAATCAACAACGACTGCCGGATATCGGCATTGAGTTCGCGCAGCGATACCTGCAGCACCAGATAGCCGAGTGGATGCGCGGCATCCGCGCCGATGTTCTGGCGCAGCGCCAGTCGATCGGCCGTGAGAGTCAGTGGCAGCATCACCGTCGGCGGCAAATCAGCTGGCAATTGATCAGCGCCATCACGCTGAACCGATGCAAACAACTCGCCGTCGGCGTTGTAGACCGAAGCTTTCAGCAGAGTTGGCAACTGGCCTTTGTGCAGCACATCCAACACCGCGCTGCGATCATTGAAAGTCAGCGCCACTTCGCTGTACAGCGCCATCAGCCGGGCCTGCGCCGACACGTTTTCAATCAGCGCATCACGGGCGGCGCGCTGCTGATAAATGCCCAGCGCGATCAAGCCCATGCCGATCGCCAGCGACGATACCAGCACGATGATGCCAACCAGTTTGGCGCGAACACTCAAGGAGCGCATCAGCTGCCCTCCTTTTGCCGGATCACGCGAGCGATGTTCAGCAGATGCGACGACACCGACAAGCCGGCCTGCTGGACCGCATCGAGATTGATTTCAAAGCGCAGATAGCCTTTTTCTTCGTACAGATTGATGTGGCTCCCAGCGGCGGCATAACCGTCGCTGGCGCTGACCACCAGTGTGGCGCTGCTGCGGGCTTTTTGCAGAATGGCATCGCGGGTGGCTGTCGGCACTTCCGCAAGGAACAGCAGATCACAATTGGGCAGGGGGTTGGTGCTGGCGTCGAGCTTGTGCACGCGCACCGTTTTGCCTTTGATGCGCTGACTGCTGTACAGCGTTGCCAGCACGTCGGCGAATGCCGGATCGTCGATCACGCAGAGTTCGAATGGCAGCTGGATTTGACTGACACGATGGCCGGTCGGCCATTCGACAAAACGGGTGAACCGCTCCAGCCAAACGCCACGCAAACTGCGCGCGTCAATCGGCAGTTCCGAACCTTGGCTGGAAGGGCTGGCCAGCAAACTGAACAAGCAGCACAACGCTACCCGTGCAGCGGCCAAGCCGAGCTGTCGGCACCACGAACTCAAATGGATCTCCACAGCCCTCGATACGATGGCACCAGTTTAGGAGCCACCTGCCGGTTCGCCAAGTCGTTGGCGCGTTCAGGCGCCGGCGCGCAGCGGCCAGAACATCCGGAAACGGGCGCCACCGAGCGGCGCGTCTTCGACATCGATGACGCCGCCGTGGCGTTCGCAAATGCCGCGGACGATGGCCAGACCCAGGCCAGCACCACCGGAATCGCGTGAACGGCTGGGATCGAGCCGGGCGAACGGTTCGAAAATGCGTTCGCGCTGATCAACCGGAACGCCCGGACCATCATCGTCAACAGTGAGGCAAAGCTGATCGCCCTGCCGGCTGACGCCGACCTCAACCACGCTGTGGGCAAAACACGCCGCGTTGCGAACCAGATTGGTCAGCGCACGATGGAACAGTCGGCTGTCGACCACGACTTTCGCCGGCGCATCGGTGGCCGGCACCGAGCGGAACGCCACGGTCGGGTACAGCGTTTTGGTTTTGGTCAGGACATCGTCGATAGCCGGCGCCAGCTCCATTTCGGCCAGTTCCAAGCGCTGGGCACCGTGCTGCAGGCGCGCGTAGGTCAGCAGCTCGCGAACCAGACCATCGAGTTCAGCGATGGCAGTTTCCATGTCGCGCGACAGCTGTTTGCGCTGACCCGGACTTTCCGAGTGCTCGAGCATTTCCAAGGCAAAACTCACCCGTGCCAGCGGCGCCCGGCACTCGTGCGCCACCGCGTGCAACAACTCGCGCTGCTCGCTGATCATCTGCTGGCGTTGACGAATGAGCTGCTCGGCGCGGCTCGCCATGGCATTGACCGAACGCACAGCGGGGCCGTAGCTGTCGGCGGCATCGTCCGGAATATGGCGGGCAGTACCGTCAGCAAGGAAGGCGTTGGTAGCGCGTTCGATGGCGACGCTGCGGCGGTGTTGCTGATAGAGCAGCGACAGCAGAATGAAGGTGTTGAAGCCGAGCCAGAGCGTGATACCAACGACGTTGTCCATCGCCGTCAGCGCCATCAGCCCGGGCAAGGGGCCGATTTCGAGCACAGTGTTGTTGTCTTTCAACACCATGTAAGCAAAGGCGCCGCCGGGGAAGTTGTAGTCGTAACCAACCCGGTTATCGAACATGCCGAGGTTCTGCCAGGCAGTCGGCGGCAGCAGCTGGACATTGCTGAGCCGCGACGGGACTTGCCAGCGCTGATGCACGGTACGGGCAGCTTCTTCCCACTGGGCTTCCGGCAGGATGTCAAAGCGCGGCAGTTCGGCGGTGATGATCGCGTGCGCTTCTTCCCGGACCCGGCGCAGCTGGTAATTCTCGATCAAGTAGATGTTGAGCCAGCCAAAGGCGAAATAGGCCAAGGCGTTGGCAACGGCCAGCAAACCCAGCCAGCGCAGAAACGTTCGGGTCATGTACAAGCTTCCAAAGCAATCGGGGTTCGCCGTGTGCGCTCACGGTCCGAAACGAAGCTGCCTGAACGGACAGCATCCATGCCGGGAAGAAGGCCTGTGCCCGCTGGGCCGGAAACAACGGCCAGCGATGTGGACTGGCCGTGGGGATCAGCGTGCGGCGAACAGATAACCACTACCGCGCACAGTTTTGATGATCTGGGGCGAGCGCGGGTCGTCGCCTATCTTCTTGCGGATACGGGAAATGCGCAAGTCGATGGTGCGATCAACACCGTCGTACTCGACCCGGAAAATGCGTTGGTGGATCTCTTCCCGACTCAGCACCTCGCCAGCGTGCTGGCCCAGCAGCCAGAGCAGATCGAATTCGGCGGTGGTCAGATCGAGCACCGAGCCTTGTCGGCTGGCTTGGCGCTGGCCCTGATCGAGCACGATGTCGCCGACGGTCAGCCGACGATTACTGGCCGGTTTGCCGTTGGCACCGGCCTCGGCCTCGCCTTCGTCGAAGCGGCGCAGCAGAGCACGGATATGGGCCAGCAGCAGGCGCGGCTTGATCGGCTTGCCGAGGTAATCGTCAGCGCCGAGCTCAAGCCCGGCCACTTCGTCGATGTCGTCATTGAGCGCGGTCAGCATGATGATCGGACCGCTGTATTTCGGCCGCACGGCGCGGCAAACGGCCAGACCGTCTGCGCCGGGCAGCATGATGTCGAGCACGACCAGCCGCGGCTGCTCGGTCAGGATGCGGTCAATGGCGGTGTCACCGCGGTGTTCTACCTGGACCAGGTAGCCGTTTTCACGCAGAAAGGCCGCAACCAGCTCAGTCAGCTTGATGTCGTCGTCGACCAACAACAGATGGGGGTTTTCCGGCATGTCGTTCAGGAGCACGGGAGTAGCCTGCAATAAAGAGATTATGACGCAAAGGGCTCGTCCGTTGAACCCAAGGCCGGCTGCTGGCAGCCGGCCTTGGTCAGTCTGCCGACCGGATGCGAGTCGCTCCAGTCACAAATCGTTGTGCTTTGGTATCAATTTGTAGCTGGCCAACAAAAACGGCGGTGGTCTGACCGAGCCACCGCCGCCTTGTTCCGGGCACTATTTACCGCCGCTTTCCCTACAGGCTGCGGCCTTTGACTTCACGCTCCATCAGCTTGTAGATGCGCCGGTATTCGTCCAGCCAGCTTTCCGGCTCGCGGAAGCCGTGCGGCTCAATGGGATAAACCGCCAGATCGAAGTTCGGGTTCTTCAGCTCGATCAGCCGCTGGACCAGCCGCACGCTGTCCTGGAAGAACACGTTGTCATCGAGCATGCCGGTGCAAATCAGCAGCGGCCGCTTCAGCGCCGCCGCGAACTCGATCGGCGAGCTGCGCGCGTAAGCATCCGGATCGACGGCCGGCGTGTTCAGGATGTTCGAGGTGTAGCCGTGGTTGTAATGCGCCCAGTCGGTAACCGGCCGCAGTGCGGCACCGGCAGCGAACACCTCCGGCGTTTTGAACAGCGCCATGAATGCCATGAAGCCACCATACGAACCGCCGTAAATGCCGACGCGCTGGCGATCGACGTTGGCGTTATCGACCAGCCAGTCAATGCCGTCGAGATAATCTTCCAACTCCGGCGTACCCATGCGTTGGTAAATCGCCGTGCGCCAATCGCGGCCATAGCCCTCAGATGCGCGATAGTCCATGTCGATGACGACATAGCCTTGCTTCAGCAGCAGGTTATGGAACATGTATTCGCGGAAATAACTCGACCAACCGTAATGGGCGTTCTGCAGATAACCGGCGCCATGCACGAACATCACAGCCGGCTTTTTGGCACCCGCTTGGGTGCTGTCGTTACGGTCATTTTGTTCACGATAGACGCGCGAGTAAATCGGCGCCGCACCGTGTTTGGACGGCACCGCGACAATTTCTGGCTTGACCCAGTCAATTGCCGCAAATTCCTTGGTCACGGTGTGGGTCAGCTGACGCGGCTTGGCGCCCGGGCTCGCGGCCTGGACAAACAATTCCGGCGGCTGCGTCGTTTTGGAATGAACCAGCAACAGCTTGTCATCGGTTGAGGCCAGCTCGAATTCAATAGCGCCACCCAGATCGGTGACGGCCTCTTTGCGCTTGCCATCGCGGCTGACCCGATAAACCTCGTGAATGCCAGGATGCTTTTCATTGGCACGGAAATAGAACCAGCTGCCGTTAGCAGTCGGCTGCACCCGGTTCACTTCAAACTTGCCGGACGTCAGCGCGTTGGCTTTGCCATCGCGCAGCAAATACAAATGGCTGTAGCCACTTTCTTCCGACAGGTACCAGAACGCGCTTTCGTCCGGCAGCCAATCGAATTCGTTGAACTCGCTGTCATTGACCCAGGCGTTGTCGGTCAGGCGGTGCAAGGTGTTCAGTGTGGCATCATTCAGATTCAGTTCGACCAGCCAGCGATCTTTGTTGTCGTAGCTGAACAGATCGAGCGCGACGCGCTTGCCGCTGCGGCTCCAGCGCACGCCTTTTTTGCCATTTGACCAATCGTCATGCACGTACACGGCGCGTGGCACATCGGCTTTCGGCGCTTCTTTGCCTTCACGCTTGGCGACTTCGGTTTTCAGTGCCAGCAAGGGATCATCGTTGATACCCGGCAGCTTGTCGTAGCTCAGCTTGGTCAGCTTGTTGCTGGCCAGCTCGATCAGGAACAGCGTTTCATCATCCGGCTGATCGGTGCCGACTTTGCTGCGGACATCATCCACTTTGACGTAGCCATCGGCGCTGACGTAATGCGGCATCTTGTCGGCGCGGCCATCGCGTTTCGGCGCGACAGTACCGGCGATCAGATATCGACCATCCGGCGACAGGCTGACCGTTTTCAGCTCGCGACTTTTGCCAAGATAGATCGGCGCCGGCACGCTGCCGTCCTGCGCTGCCAGTTCTTTCTGACGGGCATCGCGCTCCGTCTTACGCTGTTCGCGCAGCTTGATGATGTCGAACAAGCGGGTTTGCTGCGCGGTCAGATAATCTGCGTCCGCTTTCTTGTTTGCCGGATCGTCTTCGGTCTTCAGCGTTGCCAACAAGCGCAGCGCACCGGTTTGCAAATGTATGGCAAACACTTTGCCTTCGTTACGCCAAGCCAGCTCGCGCTCGCCGATGAACGTCAGCAACTCGCCGACCTCGCCGGTGGCCAGCAGTTGCCGGGCTTTGCCTCCTTGCTGGACAAACAGGTTGCCATTGCGCAGCCACGCCACCTGCTTGCGATCGGCGCTGAAAATGCGGTTCTCGGTTTCGGCAACCACGGTATCGGCGGCCGCCAGTTTGCTCGGTTCACCACCGACCGCACTGACCCGATACAGATCACGCAGTTCAGAACCAACGGCCTTGCGTTGGAAATAGATCTGCTTGCCGTCGGCGCTGAAATACGGTTGCTCCGGCGAGGTCGCAATCCAATCCGGATGCGCCATGATCTGCTCCATCGTGATATCCGGAGCGGCGAGCACGGTAGCGCTGGTCAGCGCTCCGAGCATCAGGCCGGCAAGCGGCCGCAAAAACTGTGCATTCATCATCACTGTCCCAGCAGGTGTTTACGGATAAAGGTAACGGCCGCGGCCTGATAAAACTCGCGGTTGTTTTTCTTGGCAAAACCATGGCCTTCATCCTTGGCCAGCAGGTACCAGACCTCGCCTTGGTTGGCACGCACTTTCGCGACAATCTGTTCGGCTTCTGAAGCCGGTACCCGCGGATCATTCAAGCCCTGCACGACGAACAGCGGCACGGTGATTTTCTGGGCATTGTTCAGCGGCGCAATTTTCTCCATGAATTCGCGCATTGCCGGCTCGCGTTCATCGCCGTATTCGACTCGGCGCAGGTCGGCGCGGTATCCCTTGGTATTGGTCAGGAAGGTCACGAAATGGCTGATGCCGACAATGTCGATACCGCCTTTCAAGCGGACGTTGTAATGGGTCAGTGCCGCCAGCGTCATGTAGCCACCGTAGGAGCCGCCCATCACCAGCACGCGGTCCTTGTCCAGATCCGGTTGGGTCGCAATCCAGTCGAGCAAAGCGCCAATATCCTTGACCGAATCTTCGCGTTTGAAACCATTATCGAGTTCGAGATAGGTCTTGCCGTAACCGCTGGAGCCGCGCACATTCGGCGCGATGAACGCAACGCCAATTTCCGTGCTGAGGTACTGGGCAAACTCCGAGAACGACGGCCGGTACTGCGCTTCCGGACCGCCGTGAATACTGATCACCACCGGCAGTTTGCCGGTCGCGGTTTTCGGTTTGTAGACGAATGCCGGGATTTGCCGCGCCGCGCCATCGACTTGATCGAAAGTCGGAAAATGCACCAGCTCTGGC
This sequence comes from uncultured Kangiella sp., assembly GCA_946481205.1. The sequence continues at coordinate 7,607 of CAMLNB010000022.1, forward strand.
AACAGGAATTGGCTGCTGTCGAGGCCGCCGATTTCGCTTTCAGTCCAGCGACTGAGGTGACCGCTCTTTTGCTCAAACACATAGACATCGGACGGGGCATTGGCAGCACTGAAGCTGATCGCCAGACGCTGGCTGTCCGGACTAAACCGCAGCGAACCGACCACCGCTGGCGGCAGCACTGGAGCCTTCATTTGTTTACGGGCAGCGACGTCGAGCACGTAGATCTTGTCGAGCCCATCTTCGTTGACGGTGTACGCCAGCAGCTTGCCGTCTGGCGACAGGGCCATGCTACCAACGTCCCAGCGCAGCTCCGGCGTCAAGTTGTGCAAGCGGGCCTTGTTCAGGTCGTAATATGCCAGTTGCTGGAATTCGCTGCCGGCATCCAAGGTCAGAAAAATGCCGAGCCCGTCCTTGCTGAACAGCGCATCACCATAGGCCACCCGACCGGTGCCGATATTCAACGAGCGGGCTTTGCCGGTCGCAAGATCGAGCAGGAACAAGCGCGACTCGGTGGCCGAGACATACTGCAGCAGCAAGGCAGACTGCTCATCCATGCTGATATCCAGCGTGCTGAACGAACCTTGGCTGTCATACACGCGCCGCTCTTCGCCGCTGTCCATGTCGCGCGAATAAATGTCGAAATCGACATTGTTACGCCGACTGCTGGAGTACATCAGGAAGCGCCCGCTCGGTGCCCATACTGCCGCTTGATTGCGCGATTGGCCGTCAGTCAGGCGTTGGCTTTTGCCGCTGGCGTTGTCAAAAAAATAGAGCTGATAGTTTTCATCACCACCGTTGTCACGGCTGTAGACAAACCCGCGGCTCTGACTGCCCGGCTGATACAAACCACCGCCGACCGGCTCGGAAAAAAACGTCAACTGCTTGCGCATGCCGAGCGGTTGCACGACCTGATGCAATTGCACGGTGTCGGCAAAGCGGGTGCGCACCAACAACCCCTTGCCATCCGGCAACCAATCGGCCAGCGTCGCGCTGCGGGTATTGCTGTACTGGGCCAAACGCTCACTGATGTCGGCCGGAATCGCCGGGATGTTCTCCATCACCAGCTGACCTTGCTCGCGCCGGACCGTTTCGGTGCTGACGGACTCCGTCGCAGAAACCGTCAATGACAACGCCGCCACAACGGGCAGCCATCCGATCGCCAACAGCGAACGTCTCATTCCTCACCTCTCGGTCGATAGTCACTACAGAACCGAGCGATGGTAGCAATGCTGTCTCTCAGGGCCAAGCCAACTGTTGCCAACGCGGATGTTTCAAAATGTGAAAAGAAAGGTAAGACCAGCGCGCGATTGTGTAGCTCAGGCAATGCGCTTCGGCTGCATATGGGCAACAGCCATTGCAATCAGCTGCTTCAGCACCGCCATGTCAACATCGGCGAGACGCTTGAGATACAGGCAGCTTTTGCCGTGCTTATGCGGACCAAGGCGTTTCAGCAGCGCCGCTTCCGCAGGCAGGTCACAGAGCAGATACAGCGTCAGATCTTGCTTGCGTGGCGAAAAACCGATAATCGGCCACTCGCCTTCCCGACCACTGGCATAGCGATAACGGTATTTGCCGAAGCCAATAATGCTGCTGCCCCACATAATCGGTGTGGTATTGGTCGCAGCCTGCATCAATGCCAGCACGGTCTGACAGTCTTGACGACGCTCCACGTCCGCGACACTCGCCAGAAACGCGCCGACATCGGCCGCTGTGGGCTGGGTTTTGGCTTCAACTGTCTTGGGCTGGGTAGCCTTGGTTTGCTTAGTCTTACTTTGCGCAGTCTTAGTTGGGGGAGTCATCGTTGGAGTGCTCTTCGTTGGAGCGTTCTTCGTTGAAATAGTCTTCTTTGAAGTAGCCTTAACCGAAGTAGGCTTGGCTTGCGCCGTTTTGCTTGACCTGGTCTTTTGCCCGGTCACGTTGCTGTCTGCTGCCGATGCTTTGGTACTCGATGTTTTGCCAGCTCGGGTTCGGGTGGATTGGGTTTCCGTGGCAGTCATTTTGGTTGCCGTGACGGCGGTCGTGCGCGGCTTTGCTGGTGCCGCTTTTTTGCTCGCTGTTTTCGGTGTGGCAGCTTTTGCTGTCGTGGCTTTGGTGGCAGCGGTCTTCGTCGCCGCTGCCAATTTCGCTTTACTCGACTTGCTGGTGGTTAGCGGCTTTGCTGTGCTGGTCTTGACTGTGCCTGTCTTGGCCATTGCTCTACTCCCACAACGGTTTTCAACCTGTTATCCATGCCCTTGTTGCAACCGGCATCACGCTTCACATTACCACTGGCAGCGGCGCAAACGCGGGCCCTGTTGCCGGCACGGCGCCCTATCCGCTCGTGCCGGCAACGCCAGCAAGTAAGCAGCAATCGCTTGGCGATCACTGTCGCTGAGATAGCGACCGGCGTGCTGAACGAATTCACGCATTTCGTGCCGCGCCTTGGCGCCCATATCGGTGCGGCCAGTGCGCAAGTATTCAGCCAACTCTTCGGCATCCCAAGCCGCCAGACCATCGGGATGCGGTGTCAGATTGCTGGCCCAGCGGCCGCTGGGCAACCGCGCGCCGCGCAGCCAATGTCGATAGCGAGTAGCACCCCATTCATTGCGCGCGGTATGACATTCCCCACAATGCGTTACCGCCTCAACCAGATACGCGCCATGTTGCAGTTGTGCGTCAGCGCTGACAACTACGTCATCCGCCAGCGCGCTCCATTGCGGTTGCAGATTCAGCGCCTGCCACACCGGCAATAGCGCGGACCAGCGCGCCAATCCACTCACTTGATGCGCGCGCCGATGCTGGCTGATCGGTGTCAGCTGATCGAGATAGTGTTTGATAGCCAGCAAATCGGCGGTCCGCATCCGACTGTAACTGGTATAGGGAAACGCCGGAAAATAAGCGCGACCATCCGGCGCCCGGCCGTGCTGCATCGCAGTCAGAAACTGCGCCTCGGTCCAACCGCCGATGCCGGTTTCCACATCGGGCGTGATATTGGGGGGATAAAACGTACCGAACGGCGTCTGAATGCCAGCACCACCGGCGAGAAAGGCCGCTTGATTGGCATGATCGGTATGGCAGGCGTGACAGCCGGCGATATAGACCAGATATTCGCCACGTGCTTTGACCGAATCGGGAGTTGCTAGCTGGCTTTCGCTCGCCCGTACCGCGATGACAGCACTAAGCAGCGCCAACAGCACGATCGCAGCGAGCCGGCGCACGCACCGGTTAACCGAAATACAGTCGCTCAAGATCGGCCAACACATCCGCGCGCGGCAACTCGCGGATCGGTTGATAGTTGTCGAGATTTTCCAGTGTCAGATTCCATTCGGTCAGCAGATCGGCCAAGGCATCGGCGCGCTGTTGCAGGTATTGCAGAAACGCCACGTCTGCCTGGTTCCCGGAAAAACTCGGCAGCATGGCCAAACGCACACCGAGATCGGTGCCGGGCATTTCCCGTTCGTATGCGTGCAAGCGCGCTTCGGTGCGTTCGACCACCATCTGGAAAAAACGCAGCTTGGTGTCGAGACTGATCTGGGAAAAATCATCCAGCTCACCAAACGGTGAGAAATCCAGACCAAACAAAATCGCCCGATCTTTTTCCGGATCGCGACCGCGTACGGCAATGCTGGCGCTGCGCTCGCTGTCGCGAACAATCGCAAGCGCACCAAACAACTCACCGGGCTGAACATAGCCCACCACTTTGCCGCTGGCGTCATCGCCACTCTGCACGGCGAGCTGGCCTTTCAACAAGAAATAGCACCAGGAATCAAACTCGCCTTTGCGCATGATCAGTTCGCCGGGGTCAGCCAGCAGCACCCGGGTATGCGGCAACAAACGCTCCAGCTCGGCTGGCGCCTGCGCGGCCAACTCGCTGAAGAACGGCAGCCCCTGTAACACCGGCTGCAATTTGTCCCGGGGAAACCGGGTAGATATCAAACTGTGCACAGACACTCCGAAACGCATTTCCGGTAGTCAGGGCGTTGGCGCGCCTGACCATTCAACTCAAGTGACCCGCACCCGACTGACCAGCTGCCGCAACAAGGGCGGACAGAGCTGCTTCAAGTAAACACCAAAGATTTCTTTGCCGCCAATCCACAATTCCGCTTTGTTGGCATGCATGGCTTTGACAATGCCGGCGGCACAGCGCGCTGGCGCCATGCCCTGCGCTTGACCGGGGTCCATTTGCGCCTGCGGCTCGCCATTCCCTTTTAAAGCCGCCAGTGAAAATGGCGTATTGATATAACCCGGGCAGACCGTCAGCACCTTGACCGGGCTGCCATGCAACTCGGCACGCAGCGAATCCATGAAAGCGACCAAGGCATGTTTCGAGGCGCAGTATGCCGAACGGCGTGGCGTTGCGAATTTACCCATGACGCTGGCAATGGCCACCACCATCGCTTCCGGTCGTTGCAGCAGTGAAGGCAACAGCGCGCGGGTCAACTCCACTGCGGCAAAATAATTCAGCTCCATGATCTGCCGCTCAACGGCCAGCTGGGTTTCCAGCACACTGGCGCGCTGACCGATACCGGCATTGTTGATCAGGATGTCGACCGGTCCGTGCTCGGCCAGCACGCGCTGGACATGCGCTGGAATGGCGGCAACATCCGCCAGATCCAAGGCAACTACCTGATGCTGCGTTGAGGCCTGACAGCGTGCGCGCACCGCTTGGAGTTTGTCGAGTGAACGCGCTGACAGAATCAGTTTGGCGCCAGCATCAGCCAGCGCCACCGCCAAGGCCTCGCCGATGCCGGACGAGGCTCCAGTCAGCCAGATGGTTTTGCCGCGTAAATCCATTGCCAATTCCTGTTACCGAGTCAATGTCCGACGCAATGCTCGCGCGGCGCTTCCCTGTCGTTACTCGCTGGCCTGGAATTCTTTTTTGCACATCGGATGCGCTTGGGCCGATTCTTCCAGCATCTCGATGTCTTCAATGTCGCGCAAGCGCAGTGTCAACGGAATCGACACTTCCGAGTGGAAGCGGTAACCGATCTGGGCGCTGGCCATGCTGACATCCACTGACGACTGCCGCGTCGAATCCAGATCGCGCACTTCCACCATGTCCGGATACGCGACTTTCAGCTCGGCACGCACCGCCTTGTCTTTCGGCCGATCTTGCGGCCGCAGCGACGAGGCCATGATATCAAACTGCTTTTCGATACCGACCACGCGCAGCTTGCCGATACCGCCGTTGTCCGGAATCGCCCGCACGGTCACGTACAAATGTTCCTTGCCTTCGCGGACCACTTCGCCGGTCAGCGTGGTTGATGAGCAATACGCTTTGACTTCGCGCAGCTTGCCCAGCACATGGTTGTCAAACACCTGCCGGCGGATCACATAGGGATACAGATCGCGCAGCGTGCTTTCCGCTGCCACCAAAAGTTCGTTGCGTTCGCGATAAACCGCTTTGACATCTTGCCCTCGCAGCATGGCCTCGGCATCGAGCCGCTCTTGCGTGGTCGGCGGCAGGTCCTTCCATTTCACCTGCAGCTGTTCGACGTTCATACCCAGACAGACACCATCAACACAGTACGGCTCTGCTGCCATGGTGTTACTCGCCACTGCTGCCATCAACAGCCCGAACAGATGACATAAAGCTTTCATTTGCGACGCTCCATTGTTCTTCTGGTAACAACCGCCACGCCCACACAGACCGGTGTTGCAAGCTCGGGATGGTCTGCCCGGACATGGCGACAACTTCAATCCCGGAAATTGTTGTACTGCAAAGGCTGCTCGATCTCCGATCCACGCAGCAGGGCGATCACTTCCTGCAAATCATCCCGCTTCTTGCCGGTGACTCGCAGTTTGTCGCCATTGATTTGGGTTTGTACCTTCAGCTTGGCGTCCTTGATCAGATTGCTGATCTTCTTGGCCAATGCCTGTTCGATACCTTCTTTGAGGGTAAGGTTCCGTTGCACGATTTTGCCGGACGGCTCCGGCTCGGAAAATTCGACACAGCCGAGAGCAATGCCGCGTTTGGTCAGCTTCTGGGTGACGATGTCACCGAGCTGCTGCAATTGAAATTCCGAATCGGCGACCAGCTTGATCACCAATTCCTTCGGCTCAATGGCCGCCGCAGTGCCACGAAAATCGAACCGGGTTTCCAGCTCACGTTTGGCTTGGTCAATGGCGTTGGTCAATTCGTGCCGGTCTATTTCCGACACCACATCAAACGACGGCATGGCCGCTCCGTTCCTCAGGTTCACGGGTTATTTCGGAGCGGCATGATAGCACGGGCGATCCGGCTGCCTTTCATGCCGGTATTTTTTGCCAGGGCGCGTCCTACTTCTTCGGCAGGACCGCCTCCAGTTGCTTCAGCTGTTCTGCCAGCGGGCCATCGAGATCGAGCAATTGCTGCCATGCAGCATCGAGCTTGCCAAGCTCGGCGCGGACTTTCTCTTCCGCCTTGGCACGCAGCTCGGCCTTCTTCTTATCGAGCTCCTTGCTCAGAACGCGGCGTACCGCCTGCTTGACGATGTCGTCCAGCGAGCTGTGGAGTTCCTGCCGGGTGCCGGCGGCCGAGCGCTCAAACAGCAAGGACAATTGCAGCGCCTCGGTCTGAGCCAGTTCCGCCAGAATCGCTTGGACAATCTCGTTCTTCTGGTCGCTGGCGACCTGCAGTTTCAAGGCCGAAAACGCCAGCTCGGTTTCCAGCCGCAGCTGATCGGCCTTGCTGTGCACCGTCAGCTCACCGCCCAGCAAGCCCTGCTCCGCGGTCAACTGCAGCGAGGGTTGCTTGCTCAGCACCTGTGGCTGGAATTTCAGCGCAGCAAACCGCAGCGCGGCGTCGGCAACGGCCTCGGCTTGCCGGCGGTCCAGACTGGCTTGCAGATCCAGCGTGCCGCCGGTTGCGCCTTTGCCATTCAAATTCAGTCGGGTTGGCTCGGCGATCATCGCCGGGCTGTCGCTGACGTCGGTCAGCTTGCCGGCAAAGCTGCCCTGCCAACCGAACAGATCCAGCGCGCCATCCAGCGCAGCAGTTTTCAACCAGAACGCCGGCTGGGGATCCCGTTCCGGAAAGTGCACGGTGACGCCAGCAAACCGCGCCGGTGGTGGCGGTGCATTCGGATCCTGCCCGGCCAGAATGCGGGCTTTGTTGATCCACGGCGAGGCCGTTTCATACAGGCCCACGCCTTGATTCAGTCGATTCTCCAACTCCGGCCCGAGCATGCCCGACACCAGCTTGTCGGTGCCCGGAATGTTGACGCTCAGCTGGGCCAGCGCCTTGTCCATGTCTTTCTTCGGCGCGGCTTTGACGGTTTCATACTGCGCCTTCAACGCATCACGGCTTTGCTTGACCTCATCGCGCAGCGCTTTGACCGCATCGATATCACGCTTGATGTCTTTGCGCAGCGCATCGATTTCCTTGGCGCTTTTCAGCAGCGCCAAAGCCTGCTCGGTTTTGCTGGCATCGCGATCAATTTTCAGCGCCTTCGCCCGCGCTTTGTAGCCGTCGAGTTTGCTGCTGTCCGGCAGCGCCGCGCGCCGGGTTTCGAACCGCTGCTTGGCGGCATCGAGTTCCGCGCGCAGCTTGTCGACCGACTGCAGCGATTCGAGCTGCAACGACTCCAGGAAGGCCATGCCGCCTTCTTTGTTGCCGAGCGAAGCCCAATCGACATTGGCCATCTCCGGCACCAGCTTCATGACGCCTGCCGGCTCCTTGCCCGGAATCGCACCGCTGCTGCTGCGTGCGCTATCAAACTGGATGCCTTTGACCGCAACATTGTTCAAATGAATGCGCTGCCAGAACAGCTGCTTCAGATCGATGGCCGCATCGATTTCGGCCAGCTCGACCAGATTGCGCATCGGTGAACGGGCATTGGTGATCTGCAGACGGGTGAGGGTCAGCTGCCCGTCGAGCAGTTTCAATTCCGCGCTGTCGAGCTCGACTTTGGCGCCGACAAACTCGCTGCCAATCTGCTCGATGCTGCGCTTGATCAACCAGTCGGCAAACAACCAGTACAAACCTATCAGCAAGGCCACCAGCGCGATGAACACCAGCGCCCCCTGCCAGCGGAACCATTTCATCATCGCTTATTCCCCCAGCTTGCTGAATGCTTCGGTCCAGCGCGAAGCTTTGAGTAGCTGCATGAACCGGGTTTGTTCCAATTTTTTCTGCCAACGCTGGCGATACTGGCCAACCGCAAAGCGCACCAGCAGCGCGACCGGGAAGAACAGCGCCAACGATGCGATCACGCTGCCGAGCACGACGGTGTTATTGAACCGACTCCAGCGCAGCAGCGCATCGTTGTACCAGTCGGTCCATAGCGGAATCAGTGTTTCGCTATTCAGCAACTGGTAGCCGAGCTGGTGGAACTGGTTGTCGAACAGATAGGCAAAACCGGCTGACAGGCCCATGAACAGCAGCACAAAACTGATATTGACCCGGAGCAGGCAGATCAACAGCAGCACCAGCAGATTGTGCAGATTGAGTAGCGGCGTCAGGCCGAGCATCATGCCGAAGCTGGCGCCGAACGCCAGTTGCCAAGGCCCGGTTTCCGAGTTCAGCAATTGCAGGGTTTTGATAACGGTGCGTAGCACGAACGTATCCTCAGCAGTGTACGGAGCCATGCCGAGCCAAGCTCGACTCGCTCGAAAAAAATCAGGCCGTGATCGGAATGAACCGCGGCGTTTGTTCGACCCGGCGCAGCCAGGCTTGCACAGCCGGATAACGGTTCAGCTCGTAGCCGCCGTCATTGGCGCTGTGGGTATAAGCATAGAGCGCGATATCGGCAATGCTGTAACGGTTATCGACAAAGAAGATCTGACGCGCCAGATGCTGCTCCATGACCTGCAGGGCTTTTTCGCCTTTTGGCATGCAGCGGGCAATATCGGCCTGATAGGCCGCGGGGTTGGCGGTAAACTTTTTCCAGTACCGCACCGTCGCGATATAGGGCTCATGGCTGTACTGCTCAAAGAACAGCCACTGCATCACCTGCGCCCGCGCCAGCGGCGCTTGCGGCATCAACGCGGAGCGCTCGGCCAGATAGAACAAAATGGCGTTCGACTCCGGCAACGCTTCGGTATCACTGAGCTTCAGCACCGGCACTTTGCCATTGGGATTCAACTGGATCAGTAGCGCCCGGTCCGCGGCATTCGCGTGCAGATTGATCGCAACGCGCTGAAACGGAATGCCAAGCTGATGCATCGCCAGCCGGGCCTTGTAGCAGTTGCCGCTGAGCGGCATTTCATACAGGGTGTACACCGTTACGTGCCTCGTGGTCTCTGTCGCATTGAGCTGTTGCATTGAACCGTTCGATAACGATTGCACCAAGCTTGACTGCAGTTATGGCGTTTGCGGGTCCAGTAACCAGCGCGCGGTGTTATCCCAGACCTGGCGCGGCATGGTGCTGCGGAAGAAACCGAAATGGCCGATTTTGCGCATGCCGACATCGCGCGGTGCCACCGAGACAATCTGGCGCGGCGCGTTGGCATAGAAACTGGCCACCGATTGCACCGATTTCAGCGGGCCGTATAGCTTGTCATCAGCAATATGCAGAAACCGCAGCGGCGAGCGGAAACGGTGATAGTGCTCGCGCAGCGGCGTGCCGTCGCTGGCGGTCACATAATCCTTGTGCCGCGACCAGCGCCGCCATTGCTGGGCCATGTCCGGCGGCAGCGGGCCGATGCCGAAATACTGACCCGGAAAATAACCAAACGCTGGCGTGGTCAACGGAATCAGCACATTGAAGAACAGACCGATGACAAATTTGTGCGGATAGGCCCAGTGGCCTTGAAATGCCGACGGCGCTGCGACGCCAAGCAACGCATCGACCTGATCGCAATTCGCTGCCAAACCATACAGCGCAGCGCCAGCCGAATGACCAACGACGACATGACGGGTCTGCTGCGGAAACCGTTGTTTGACATGCGCAGTCGCCGCGGCCATGTCGAGTTCACCGAGTTGACGAAAGGTCGCTTTGCAGTGTTTGGGCAAGCCCTGCAGGCTGTCACCATTGCCGCGATAGTCGTAACTGAGCACAGCAAAGCCTTGCTCGGCCAGATAGTGCGCAAACTTGCTGTAGTAGCGACGCGGCACTGCCAGTGCGGAATTGATTTGCACGACGCAGCCATTGCTGTGCGCCGGCCGCCATTCGGTGGCCCGCAAGCGGGTACCGTCGGCGCATTCGATATCGGTTTCCTGCGTGGTCAGTACATCTGACATGGTGTGCCTCGTCCGTTGTTGGCAACGCGTTCAGTTTTCACACTGACGCACTGTCCACAACGGCTGTGGAAAAAGATGTGAACGGCAGGCGCAAAGCGATGCGCAAGCCCCGTCGAGTCTGTGCCGCGACGCGCTGCTGCTTTTTTGCCCACGGTTGTTGCGCGTCGTCATGCTGTGCTCAGCGCCGGCGATTCGGCGGCACAAACCGGCGCACAACCGGCGTCACTTTCGGACCGGCTTCCATGCCGCCCACGGTCAACAAGCCGCCGTTCAATTCCAGCGCGCCGCGAAAATCCATGCCGGCGACCGGCAATTCACCCCAGTCTTCCCAGCGTCGGCTGTTCAGGTTGAATGCGGTGACCGTTTTGATTGGCTGCGCCAGCGTGCCATCGTAGCCGGTGCCATTGTAGTTATACGGGGTGCTGGTACCGCCAAAGAACACAATGTGTCGACCCCGCAAGCGGGTGCCGATGGCAGCGGCACGGTAACGACCGGGACCGGGCATGGTCGCCAGCTGTTTCCATTTGATCTCGCCGATCTGCTTTTCTTCGAGCTTGCCATACCAGCAGGCATCGGACAGCGTGTATTGGCGCTTGCCGCCTACGCTACCGGCAACGTAGACCCCGCCGCAGACGACCAGTTCATGATCCAGCATGCCGCCGGCATGGCCGAAGACCGGCGTGCCCGGGTAAGGCTGGGCTGGCAGCCAGCGCTCGGTGATGGTGTCGAACCACTGCACCGTCGCGCTGTTATCGGTGTTGTTCCAGCCGGACACCAGCAGCACATAGCGGTCCTGCCAGGCGAGCGCGACGCTGTCATCGACCGGTGTCGGAATGGGCGGCAGCACTTCATAGGTCTGCTGCAAGGGATCGAAACGCAGCACATCGGCGGTGGAAACCTCGGCGCCTGCGGTCGAGACGGTATAGCCGCCGAACAGGAACACCGCCCGATCCAGCCCGACCGCGGCGCTGGCCAGCCGGCCACTGCCCGGCACCGACGGCAGCACGTGCCAGCGGTTGGTATCGGGGTCAAATTCGTAGGCACTGCGGGAAATGGCGGCGGGGGTGCGCTCGTTGCCGAGCCCGAAGAAGCTATATAAGCGTGGCCGGCCGGCAAAACTGAGCTGGGCCACGGCATTGTTGCTGAGCGCTTGCGGCAGCGGCGGCAATGCCGTTTGGCTCAGGTCACTGGCCGCGGCACCGGTCATCCAGGTCGCCAGGGCCAGCACGCTGCAGCGCGTTAAAGCGTGCCACCACCCGATACGTCGCCGCCTCATCCCTGCTCCGGCCCAGCTTGTTTAAGAGAACAGCCCGCATTGTGCCGGGCGCCACAGCCATGAAGCAAGGCAAGTGCTTACACTAAACACTGGACCCTACTCAGTGTTATCGGAGCATCGCCATGTCACACGCTCTTGCGATCAGCACCCTGTTGCTTTTGTTCAGCTCCATCAGTCTGGCAGCCGAACAGAAAACTGCCACTCCGCCGTTCAGTGAACGCGAACGCGCAGCCATCAGCAGCCACTATCAAACCTTGCAGCGCGACGCCGAGGTTTACCAGCAATACCATGAACCGAAAAAAGGCGAGCGCAAGAACCAATCGTTACCGCCGGGTCTGCAGAAAAAAGCCGCGCAAGGCAAGCTGCCGCCCGGTTGGCAGAAGCGCCTGAAAGTCGGTGCGGTGCTGCCACCGGATGTGCTGGCCGCCGCCGACTCGCTGCCGCCGGCGCTGGTCGCACAATTGCCGGTCGGCCCCGCCGGTACTATGACCGTACATGTCGATGGCCAGATCATCCGGGTGCTGGAAGCCACCCGCACCATCGTCGATTTTTTTGCCCTGCCGCGCTGAGCCGCGACCGTCCCCATCACATGACCGGCGCGACACGCCGGTCATGTGATTGACTCACCTTGCTGCCGATTTTTCGCTGCTGTCTATACTGCAGTGACTCGTCCCCTGACTTGCTACGGTTGATGCCCACGCAAGCGCTCCCACGATGTGCCCCCTCGGGGCTGCTGCCTGTCCTGCTGCTGTCGCTGCTGTTGGCGCCGCCCACTCAGGCCGGCGAAGCCGGCACCGACACCGACGATCTGTTCGAGCTGGAATTGCAGGATTTGCTGAATGTTCGCGTCACCGTCGCCAGCGCCCGTGACGAAACCCTGCGCGACACCCCGGTCCTGGTCTCCCGGCTCGATGCCAGCGAAGCCCGGCAATACGGTTTGCAGACGCTGGCCGAATGGCTGTCGATGTTGCCCGGCGTGATCGTGCAGGACACCGCCATCGGCACCGAAGCGGTGATGATGCGCGGCCTGGTCGAAGCCTTTAATCAGAAAGTGCTGTTCCTGCTTGATGGCGTGCCGTATTGGCAGCCGACCCATGGCGATATTCCATTGCCGGCGATCCCGCTGACGCTGATTTCTCACATCGAAGTGATCCGCGGTCCCGGCGGCGTTATTTACGGCACCAACGCCACTGCTGGCGTGATCAATGTGGTGACTCGGCGCGATGCCAATCGCGATGTGCTGCTCAGTGTCGGCAGCCACCACAGCAATCGCGGCGAAAGCTACCAGCACTACGCTTTCGATGAAAGGCGCGATCTGACGCTGGCGGTGTCCGTCAGCAATGGTCAGGAGTACGACGGCGCGTTCACCGATCGCCCCGTGCCGAGCAGTTTTCCACCGGGCACGCCGCGCGACGGTGAGGTGCCGCGCGACAAAGCTCAGCAGTCGGCGTACCTGCGTTACCGCCACGGCGATCTGCTGCTGCACTGGCATGGTTTTGAAAGCGACAGCGAAGGCCTCGCCGCCGCCGCGTCGTTGTTGAATCAATCGACACTGGAATATGAAGGCCAGCAACTGAGCAGCGATTACCGCTTTGATCTCACGAGTGCGCACCGGCTGCAACTGTTTGCCGATTACACCCAGTACACGCTCAGCATTCCAACCGATCGCCAACTCGCGGGCATTACTGATGGCCTGCAAACCTTTGCTCATGACGGTGACGACAACGAACGGCTACGCGCCGGCTTGCGCTGGCAATGGCTGCTCAACGAACAACAGTATTTGCAGGCCGGCGTGGTACGCGAACGCCGGCGCAGCGCCGAATACCAGCTTTTCAACCGCAACACCGATGCCTTGTTGGCGGTGCAAATGCCCGCGGATGAAAGCAACGAACTGGCCGGTTATGGCCAATGGGATGCCCGCTTTGGCACCTGGCGCACCGTGCTCGGCATGCGCCGTGTTGACAGCGATCAGTTTGGCAACGAATGGCTGCCGCGCGGCTCACTGCACTGGGATTATTCGCCGGAACAAAACTGGCGGTTGGTCTATTCCGAAGGCTACAACGCACCAACCTTTCTGCAACTGAATGTGCTGATTCCGCCCAATGCCATTCTCGGCAATCCGGATTTGCGCGCCGAGCGAATCAAGAATCTGGAACTGGCCTGGAGCTGGCAACAAACACAGCACAGCCTGACCATTACCGCGTACCGGCTCGATATCGAAGATGCGATCCGTCGGCAATTGATCCCGAACAGCACCTCAGTGACCTTCGTCAATGTCGCACCGTTCACCCGCAACGGCATCGAAGCCGAATGGCGCTGGCAACAGAAAAACTGGCAATGGTATGGCAGCGCCAGCTGGCAAAAAGAAGGCGATTCGATGGCCGATGGTTTCGCCATTCAAACGCCGAAGCACCAGTTCAGTCTCGGCAGCCGTTACAACCACGGCAATCATCAGTTCGGCGCCGCGCTGCGCCACATCGGCGAGCGCGCCGTCGCCGATGCCAGCAATCTGTTGTCGCTGCACTATCGCTACCAGCAAGCACGCTGGCAGCTCAGTGTCGATCTCGGCAATGTGCTCGGCGACGAACAACAGCACCCGGATGTGCAGGATCAAGTGCCGACCCGACTGGTCACCAATGGCCCGGATGAACTCACCGGCCAGCTCAGCTACCAGCTGCGATTCTGAGTTCGCGGTTTCGATTCCGAAACCACACACTGCGAAAACCACACACCGCGCGTTCAGCGAACGCCGCGCGCCTTTCTCCCTTAACTCAGTGGTGTCGGCGCCGGCACCGGTTTCAGCGCCGCTTCGGCTTCGGCCTGCTCCTGATGAATGGTCGCCAGCAACCATTGCCGGAACGCTGCAACTTTCGGCCGCTCGGCCGCGCTGGGCGGGCACACCAGAAAATAGCCTTCGTCCAGCGCCAGTTTTTGCTCGAACGGCATCACCAAGCGGCCGCTGCGCAGATCGGTTTGCGCCAGCACCGAGTGGCCAATCGCCACGCCCTGACCGTGCGCAGCTGCCTGCAGCACCATCGCGGTATGCGAGAACACCGGGCCGTTCTGCCATTTGACGTTGCTGACGCCGGCGTATTCGAGCCAGCTGCGCCACGCCTCCTGGCTGCCGTCGTGCAGCAGCACGTGGTTGGCCAGATCCTGCGGCGTCTTTAGCGGCTTGCGGCCTTTTAATAGCGCCGGCGAGCAGACCGGGAACAGCGCCTCTTCCAATAACAGATCGACCAGCATGTCCGGCCATTTACCGTTGCCGAAGTAAATGGCGACATCGACGTTGTCGGCGAGGAAGTCAACCTCGTCATCGGAGGCTTTCAAACGCACATCGATATCCGGGAATTCGGCATTGAAGGCCGACAACCGCGGCACCAGCCACTGCACGGCAAAGGTCGGCACCACCGATACCGACAACGGTCCCGAGGCTTTTCGGGCCTTGGCGCGGACCCGTTCGGTGGCCTCGGCCAGTTTCTCGAACAGATCGCGGATGGGGGGCCAATACATCTGCCCCTCCTCTGTCAAGAGCAAATCACGGCTTCGGCGTGTAAACAATTTCACATCCAAGAAATCTTCTAATGCCTTCACTTGGTGCGAAATTGCGGCCTGCGTCACATGTAGCTCCTCTGCAGCCCTTGTGAAACTTAGGTTACGGGCCGCTGCCTCAAAAGCGCGCAGGCTGGTCAGGGGGGGTAATCTTCGGCTCATACGCTTATCTATGCATTAGAAAAATTCATGGCACGCATTATAAATGATCGTTTGAAGCGTGGTCAGCAAATGCCCAGAATGCGCCCCGTCAACGACGTTGCTGCAACGCAACATTGATGGCGGGGCGAGTTGGGCTAGGCCAAACCAGGGCTTACCCAGTGGTCGCCACCCCGCCGAGGTCGCTGGATAGCCGTCTCTGGATAACCGTTATTGGATAACCAGGCCTCGTGAGCACGGCGTTCGATGGATTGAACACGTAGGGGAAAGTTTATGAATCAGTCTGCAAAGTTTGTGTTGTGTTCGCTGTTTGTGATTGCGGCGTCTGCCGTCAAGGCCGAATCGGGTGTCTTCTCTGAAGACAGCAATCTCCCGAGCAAGGCCCAGGTGGTCCGCGAATGGTCAGCTGGTATCCGCAGCAATGCGGTGAAAGCGGCCAAGGAAATCAATCGGAGCGCCATCCAGTCTGCCTTGACCCCGGCAGCACTGAAACTGGAAATGCCCACGCTGTCCGACAGCAGCGTTCTGGGCAATCCGGTTGCGATGGTGACCCGGCAGCAAGCAACCGGCCCGCGTGCGGACTGATTGCAAGCTTCGATCGGTTTTCGAAACGCCGATCGATTCGGGACTTGTTTAACACGAGCCCTGGGTGGCGGTTGTCATATTCCCCCCCGAATATGACGACCGAGTGTTTCGAGGTTTACTTCTGTCTCCTTAGCGTTGCTTAGCGTGGCTGAAGCGGTCCATCCCTCCGTATCTTGGCCCTTCGGCATTAACACTGCTAACACGGGAACTGCCTGCAGTTCCCGTTTTTTTTTGCCTGCGAAAAAGTGGCGCAGCACATTGGCCATCGCCTGCTGTGCTGCAACATCATTTTGCGACGGTGTTGACTGGCGTTTTCCTTATCAGCGCATACGCTTGTTTGTGATCCCGCCACGCCGAGGCACACCGTGCCCAGACCGATGGATGCCACGGATCCGGAAGCCATCGCCGCCCTGCTGCAGGCCCTGCAGATCAGTGAAGCCCGCTTTCGGGCCGTGTTCGAGAATGTTGATGCCTTGTCCATCCAGGGTTACGCCCCGGACGGCACCGTGCTGTATTGGAATCCGGCGTCCACCAAGCTGTACGGCTACAGTCAGCGCGAAGCGATTGGCGGCAGTCTGTATGAGTTGATCATTCCGGAACCGGCGCGCGACATCGTGCGCAAAGATGTCCGCTGGATGTTCGAGCACAAGCAAGGCGTGCCGGCCGCGCGCTTGGCGCTGCAGCACAAGGACGGCCATCTTGTTCACGTTTATTCCAGTCACACCGTGGTCGAAACCGAGAACCACGGTGCGACGCTGTTCTGCCTCGATATCGATCTGCACGATCTGGTGCAGATGGAGCAGGCGCTCGGCGAAGCCG
>CAMLNB010000023.1 GCA_946481205.1 uncultured Kangiella sp.
AGAAGTCGTTACCTTCACGGGTACGCTCACCGACACCGGCGAACACCGACAGACCCGAGTGTTCTTTGGCGATGTTGTTGATCAGTTCCATCATGTTGACGGTCTTGCCGACGCCGGCGCCGCCGAACAGACCGACTTTACCGCCCTTGGCGAACGGGCAGAGCAGGTCGATAACCTTGATACCGGTTTCGAGCAGCTCGTTGGCGTTCGATTGATCGGCGTAAGTCGGGGCCTTGCGGTGAATCGGCAGACGGCTCTTTTCGCCAATCGGACCGGCTTCGTCGATCGGATTGCCGAGCACGTCCATGATGCGGCCGAGGGTTTCTTTGCCGACCGGCACCGACACCGGCTTGCCGCTGTTGCTGACTTTGATGCCGCGCTTCAGACCGTCGGACGAGCCCATCGCAATGGTACGGACCACGCCGTCACCCATTTGCTGTTGCACTTCCAGGGTCAGACCCGATTCTTCCACCAACAGCGCGTCATACACTTGCGGAACGGCGTCGCGCGGAAACTCGACGTCGATAACGGCGCCGATGATTTGAACGATGATACCGTGGCTCATCTGTATATCCTCTAAATCGAAATAGTTTCCGCGTTAAACGGCGGCCGCGCCGCTGACGATTTCAGAAATTTCCTGAGTAATCGCTGCTTGACGGGCTTTGTTGTAAATCAGCTGCAATTCGGTGATCAGGCTGCCGGCATTGTCAGTAGCGGCCTTCATTGCCACCATCCGCGCTGCCATTTCACAAGCGATGTTTTCGACCACACCCTGATAGACCTGCGATTCGATATAGCGCTTGAACAACATGTCGAGCAGCGGCTTGGCTTCCGGCTCGTAAATGTAATCCCAGCTGTGATCCGGCTTGGCATCGTCAGCATTCGCCTGCACCGGCACCAGTTGCTCGATGGTCGGCGACTGGGTCATGGTGTTGACGAACGTGTTGTTGACCAGGAACACGCGATCCAGACGACCTGCATCGTAGGCATCGAGCATCACTTTGACCGTGCCGATCAAATCGGTCAGCGACGGCTTGTCACCGAGGTGCGAAACCTGCGACACCACATTGCCACCGATGCGGCGGAACAACTGCGTGGCTTTGCTGCCGATCAAGCACAGCTCGACCTGCACACCTTTGTCGGTCCAGGCCTTGATGTCGTTCAGCGCGCGCTTGAACAGGTTGACGTTCAAGCCACCGCACAGACCGCGATCGGTCGAGGCGATGATGTAACCCACGCGCTTGACGTCGCGCGGAATCACATACGGATGCTGGTATTCCAGATTCGCATGCACCAGATGCCCGATCACCTTGCGGATTTTGCGCGCGTATGGGCGGGTGGCAGCCATTCGTTCCTGCGCTTTGCGCATTTTCGAGGCTGCAACCATTTCCATCGCTTTGGTGATCTTCTGCGTGTTTTTCACGCTGGCGATCTTGGTGCGAATTTCTCTTGCGCCGGCCATAACAATCCCAGAGTAAGCGCTTTGACAAGCGTCGGTTCCAACGAACCGCTTACCGAATCAACGTATCGCGAGGTGGTGAGTTGTCACTTTCGCGCCACTCACCACCGCTACAACTGCGCCAGCCATGCGCTGGCGCCAGCTTTTACCAAGAAGCGGTTTGCTTGAACTTGGTGATGGCTTCGGACAACTGCTTTTCGATGTCCTTGTTGTAGTCGCAACGGGCATTGATGTCGTCCACCAGAGCTTTGAAATCGCTCTTCATGAACGCCAGCAGATTCTTCTCGAAGCTGCCGATTTTGCTCAGCTCGACATCCTTCAGGAAGCCGAATTCCGCGGCGAACAGCGAGATGGCCATGTCGGCAACCGACATCGGCGCATACTGCAGCTGCTTCATCAGTTCGGTGACGCGCTGACCGTGCTCAAGCTGAGCGCGGGTGGCTTCGTCCAGATCCGAAGCGAACTGCGAGAACGCAGCGAGTTCGCGGTACTGAGCCAGCGCCAAGCGGATACCGCCGCCCAGCTTCTTGATGATCTTGGTCTGGGCCGCGCCACCGACGCGCGATACCGAGATACCGGCGTTAACGGCCGGACGAATACCGGCGTTGAACAAGTCGGTTTCCAAGAAGATCTGGCCGTCGGTGATCGAGATCACGTTGGTCGGAACGAACGCGGAGACGTCACCGGCCTGGGTTTCGATGATCGGCAGTGCGGTCAACGAACCAGTCTGGCCTTTGACGGCGCCCTTGGTTTCTTTCTCGACATACTCGGCGCTGACGCGAGCAGCACGCTCAAGCAGACGCGAGTGCAGATAGAACACGTCGCCCGGGTAGGCTTCACGGCCCGGCGGACGCTTGAGCAGCAGCGAGATTTGACGGTAGGCCCAGGCTTGCTTGGTCAGATCGTCATAAACGATCAGCGCATCCTGACCCTTGTCACGGAAGTATTCGCCCATGGTGCAGCCCGAGAACGGCGCCAGGAACTGCATCGAAGCGGATTCCGAAGCCGAGGCGGCGACCACGATGGTGTGAGCCAGCGCGCCGTGCTCTTCGAGCTTGCGGACGATGTTGGCGATGGTCGAGGCTTTCTGACCGATCGCAACGTAAATACATTTAATACCCGTGCCTTTCTGGTTGATGATCGCGTCAATCGCCATCGCGGTCTTACCGGTCTGACGGTCGCCGATGATCAGCTCACGCTGACCGCGGCCGATCGGGATCATCGCGTCAATCGACTTGTAACCGGTTTGCACCGGCTGGTCGACCGACTTACGCCAGATCACGCCCGGCGCAACCTTTTCGATTGGCTCGTAACGGGTTTGCGCGATCGGGCCTTTGCCATCGATCGGGTTGCCGAGCGCGTCAACAACGCGACCCAGCAGCGCTTCGCCCACCGGCACTTGCAGAATGCGACCGGTGCACTTGGCGGTTTGGCCTTCAGCCACGCCGCTGTAATCACCGAGAATAACGGCACCAACCGAGTCACGCTCGAGGTTCAGTGCCAGCGCATATTTGCTGCCCGGCAGTTCGATCATTTCGCCGTACATCGCGTCGGCGAGACCGTGGATACGGACGATACCGTCCGACACCGATACTACGGTGCCTTCGTTGCGGGCTTCCGATTGCACCTTGAACTGGGCAATGCGGCTTTTGATCAGCTCGCTAACTTCTGAAGGATTGAGTTGCATGCTCATGCTTCGGTTTCCTGATTAGGCCCGCAGGGTCTCGGCCAGACGATTCAATTTGCCGCGAACAGAGCCGTCGATCACGACGTCGTTACCACGAATGACCACGCCACCAATCAGCGCAGCATCCACAGCGTACGAAGCGACAACCGCTTTGTTCCATTTTTTCGCCAGCGCATCGGTCAACGCCTTGCGCTCGGCATCGGCGAGCACAGCCGCCGAGGTAATGACCACTTCTGCCGTCTTTTCATGACGCGCTTTTTCCACCAGGAACAGCACGCAGATTTCCGACAGCGCCGCCAGACGATCATTGTCTGACAGCAATTCGATAAACGCCTTGCCGCCGTCAGGGAGACGGCCTTCGCAGACGGCGAGGAGCGCCGCGAGGCGGGTCGCCTTGGGCACGCGCGGATTGTCGAGCAGAGCGTGCATTTCAGCATTGTTCACGACTTGCGCCGCGAGTTGCAGAAAGTCCGCCCATGGCCCGAGCGCTTTCACGCTGAGTGCGTGCTCGAAAGCGGCTTTGGCGTAGGGACGCGCAACAGTGGTCAGTTCGCTCATGGCGGTATGCAAATCTTAAGTTCTGACCGTCTCACAACGAGACGGTCTTACGTACGACATTACAGTTCTTGCGCCAGCTGGTTCACCAGATCGGTGTGCGCCTTGGCATCGATCGAGCGCGCGAGAATCTTCTCGGCACCAGCGACCGCCAACACGGCAACCTGGCTACGCAGGGCTTCTTTCGCCTGCTGCACCTGTTGCTCAACGTCGGCTTTCGCGCTGGTGATAATGCGCTCGGCTTCTTTGCGGGCGTCACCGGCGGCCGCGTCAACGATTTCGGCGTGTTTACGGTTCGCCTTTTCGACGATTTCCGTAGCCTGATCGCGCGCGTCGCGGATGATCTTGGTCGCTTCCTTCTGGGCAATCTCGATGTCGTGCTTGCCACGTTCCGCAGCGGCGAGACCGTCGGCAATCTTCTGCCGACGCTCGTCGATCGCTTTCATGATCGGCGGCCACACGAACTTCATCGTGAACCACGCGAACACCAGGAACGTGAATGTCTGCACTAGCAGGGTTGCATTCAGATTCACGGTTAATGCTTCCTCAGCAGTTGTCGAGCCAGGTGCCCGGAAAGGGCGTTATTAGCCGCCGAACGGGTTGCCGACGAAGTACAGCGCCAGACCCACACCGATAATGAACGGGGCGTCGATCAGACCGGCCAGCAAGAACATTTTGGTTTGCAGCTGACCCATCAGCTCCGGCTGGCGAGCCGAGCTTTCCAGGAACTTCGAACCCATGATCGCGATGCCGATGCAAGCACCGATGGCGCCCAGACCGATGATGATGCCGCACGCAAGAGCCAACAGACCGATGCTTTCCATTTGTGTTTCCTCGCTAAGGTGTTAAGTGTTTACTAAACAAAACAAACCGAACAAAACAGGTACTGCCAAAATCGTTGAAACCTTCGCTTTAGTGCGCGTCGTGCGCCTGACCCAGATAAACCAGCGTCAGCATCATGAAGATGTACGCCTGCAGCACGACGATCAGAATGTGGAAGATCGCCCAGGCCAGTTGCGCAATAAAGCTGCCGATGAAGCCGAACAGGCCGGCGGTGCTTTCCCACGGGAAGGCCAGCGCGCCGAGCAGGGCGATCAGCATGAACAACAATTCGCCGGCATACATGTTGCCGTACAACCGCAGGCCCAAGCTGAGGGTCTTGGCGGCGTATTCGATCAGCTGCATGGCGAAGTTGATCGGCCAGAGGTACCAGGCGCCACCAAACGGTGCGGCGACCAGTTCATGGCTGAAACCGCCGATGCCCTTGATCTTGATACCGTAATAGAGCGACAGCAGCAGCACCGCAAACGACATGCCCAAGGTGGCATTGATGTCGGCAGTCGGCACCACACGCATGTATTCGAAACCCATGGCGTGGGCAATGGACGGGAACCAGTCGACCGGGATCAAGTCGAGCGAGTTCATGAAGATGATCCACATGAAAATGGTCAGCGCCAGCGGGGCGATGAACGAGCGATCACCGTGGACGATCGATTTGGCTTGCTCGTCGACCATCTCAACCAGCATCTCGATCGCGCACTGCAAGCGACCCGGGACACCGGTGGTCGCTTTGCGGGTGGCTTTCCACAGCACCAGCAGTGCCAGGATGCCGGCAACCCAAGCCCAGAACACGGTGTCGAGGTTGACCACCGAGAAATCCACCTGCGACTCTTGATGAGCACTTTGCAGGTGATGCAGGTGGTGACTGATGTACTCAGCAGCCGTTTGGCCTTTTTCGGTCGCTTGCTCGCTCATTTCTGGGCTCATGACTTACCTGTTCGGGCCAGGATCAACGGGATGATCCACAACCCCTGAAAAATGACGATGAATCCAGTCAACACATAGCCGGACTGCGCCCTGAAGTAACCAATCGCCGCCGCAAGCAGCAGGACACTGGCACCCCATTTGACGGCCTGGAACATCCAGAGCCGCAGCACAAACTGGCTGGCATTGCGTGCACCCACCGGTTGCAACAACCGACGGGCGACAAAATTCTGCGGTAGCAAGACCGCGGCGGCACCCGCAAGGGTAGCCAGAGCTTCGGTGATTCCCACTAAAACGGCGATGGCAACAGCCAACACCAATGCCAGCAGGGCCATGAGGCCGTGCACCCGGCCAACGAACGCACGACCGCGTTCTACCGGATGCTGCGTCATAAGCCGGATCTCACTTTTGGAAATTGGAGTTTTGGGAGCGTGGCGGTCAAATGAGAATGTTTCTCATCTGGCCTGCCGGCGACGCGCGGCATTATAAGGGCGACAGGGGGCTTTTACAATGCGTTATTCACGCCAGAAACGCAGGCAGTTCAAGCGTTTATGTCGCCTTTTCGATTACGTACGTACACCAGATGTAGTGGTCAGCAGGCCTGCTTCCTACTATGTGGCCGGACCTTCGTTGGCCACACCGGCGCTGACATGGCCGGTCGGCACGACACTGGCCGCCGAGTCGCAATGCCGGGTCTGATCGTCAAAGAAGAAATCCGGGGCGAACTCGCGCAGAAAAGCCGCTTTGTCGAGGCCGCCGAGGAACATCGCTTCATCGACAACGATGTTCCAGTCCATCAATGTCCGGATCGCGCGCTCATGCGCCGGGGCACTGCGTGCGGTGACCAGCGCGGTGCGGATACGCATCGGCGCGTCGTGGCCGGATTGCTGCAGGTCATGCAGCGCCTTCAACAGCGGCTGAAACGGCCCCGGCGGCAACGGCCGGCCTTTGTGGTCGTGTTCGTGGCGCTGGAACTCCGGCAGGCCATCGCGCTGAAACACCCGCTCGGCCTCATCCGAGAACAGCACGGCATCACCGTCGAAGGCGATGCGGATCTCGTCCGGGTATTGCTCAGCAGCCTTGATCGATTGCGGATAAACCCGCGCCGCTGGAAAGCCGCTGTTCAGCGCCGATCGGACGTCGTCTTCGTTGACCGATAAAAACAGATTGGCATGCAAGGCATTCAGGTAACGATACGGCGGCGCACCGCGGGTGAACACGCCGCGTTGAAGTTCGAGCCCGGCATTGGTCGCCGACCGAAACACGCGTAAACCGGAAACCGGATCGTTGCGCGACAGGATCACCACTTCGACCCGATGCTGCTGTTGCTGATTGAAGGCCAGCAGTTTCTGCACCAGCGGAAACGCAACGCCGGGCCGCGCCGGCTGCTCCAGCCGATCCAGCTGCAGCTGCATATAAGCGCGGTCGTCACTCGACTCGAACAGGCGGTTTTCTTCTTCAAAGTCGAACAACGCGCGCGACGACACGGCAACGACCAGCTTGCCATCCAGAGTCACTGCCATGGCAACACGTCCTTTGTGGATTCCGATTGCATGATCGATTCAGGAAAACGCAATGATACCGACCAATACGATGATCAAAACGACGATACCGAATAGCGCTTTCTGTTTGTCCGCTTGCCGCTCAACCAGATCCTGTTGAACCTGAGCCAACCATTCTTGTTGATCCGCAACGGCCTGGCGGGTATCGGCAATCCATTGCTCCAGTTCCGGATCGGCTGGCACATTGTCCGGGCGAGCCAGATAGGCTTGCTCGACCTCGTCAACATTGGCCAGCATCGCTTGCTGGTCGCGGCGCAGGCTGGCCAATTCTTCTGCTTTCATGCGCTGCACCGATCAGGCTTTGTCGCCATTATCCGGCACAGCCTCGGTCAGCTCGCCTTCCCACTTCGCAACCACCGCGGTGGCCACCGAGTTGCCAACGACGTTGGTCGCTGAACGCGCCATATCGAGGAAGTGATCGACACCGAGTATCAGCAGCAAACCGGCTTCCGGAATATTGAATTGCGACAGCGTTGCGGCGATCACCACCAACGAGGCACGCGGCACGCCGGCCATGCCCTTCGAGGTCAGCATCAAAATCAGCAGCATCGTGATCTGGGTACCGAGCGACAACTCGATGCCATACGCCTGGGCAATGAACACCGTGGCGAACGTGCAGTACATCATTGAACCGTCGAGGTTGAACGAGTAACCGACCGGCAGCACGAACGAAGCTATGCGATTGCTGCAACCGAATTTCTCCAGCTGTGCCAGTGTCTTTGGATAAGCCGCTTCGCTGGATGCGGTTGAGAACGCCAGAATCAGCGGCTCACGGACCATGCGAATCAACTCGACCACGCGGCCGCGCAGGAAGATCGCGCCGAGCGCCATCAACAGCAACCACAGAATCAGAATGCTCAGATAGAACTCGCCCATGAACCAGGCGAAATCGGCAATGATGCCGAAGCCACTTTTGGCGATGACGCCCGCAACCGCAGCGAACACGGCAATCGGCGCCAGCCACATGACATAACCGGTCACTTTCAGCATCACATGGGCAGCAATGTCGATCACTTCGATCAACGGCTTGCCACGTTCACCCATGGCCGCCAGACCGGTGCCGAAGAACAACGAGAACACGACGATCTGCAGGATCTCGTTCTTCGCCATGCCATCGATCACCGAGGCCGGCACCAGGTGCGTGATGAACTCTTTCAGCGTCAGCGACGCGCCGCTGATGCCACTGCTCGCCGTGGCATCGAGCGCAACCTTGCCAACCAGCGCATCACCCGGCCGGAACAGATTGACCATGATCAGGCCCAGCGTCAGCGAGATCACAGAGGCAAAAATAAACCAGAGTAGCGCCTTGCCGCCGACCCGACCCACCGCCGCCAGATCGCCCATCTTGGCGACGCCGACCACCAGCGTGGTGAACACCAGCGGCGCGATGATCATTTTGATCAAGCGCAGGAAGATCGTGGTGATCAGGCTCATGCCATCGGCGAAACCGGCTGCACTGGCGTTGTAATGGGCGTTGACGATGTAACCGGTCGCCAAACCGACCACTAGACCGATGATGATGTACAGCGTCAGACGATTGGCTTTCATGCGTGATGAATCCGTATTGTTATTCGTTGGGAAAAGACAGAGCCGGTCAACGCGCTCCGTCGATAGCGTCGCTTACTCTTCGCTGATGATGCCCAGCTTGGCCAGCACACCATCCAGCTGCTCCAGCGAGCTGTAGCTGATCACCAGTTTGCCGGCATGCTTGCTCGATTGTTCGAAACGTACCGGCGTGCCGAGCGTTTCGGCGAGTTGCCGCTCCAGTCGGGCGACATCGCTGGCACCTTGTTTCGGCTTTTCAGCTTTTTCGTTGGCCGGTTGCAGCAAACGGCGCACCAGCTTTTCGGTATCGCGAACCGTCAGTTGCTTGGCCGCGACTTCGCGTGCGGCTTCTACCTGCTGTTTCGGCTCCAGCGACAGCAGCGCCCGGGCATGGCCCATTTCGATATCGCCGCGCTCGAGCAATGTTTTGACATCGGCATGCAGGTGCAGCAAGCGCAGCAAGTTGGTGACCGAGACGCGTGATTTGCCAACGGCCGTCGCGACCTGCTCTTGGGTCAATTGGAAATCGTGGATCAAACGCTGCAGACCCATCGCCTCTTCAATGCAGTTCAGATCTTCGCGCTGGATGTTTTCGATCAGCGCCATCGCGGCAGCGCCGTGCTCAGACACTTCCTTGACCAGGCAGGCGACCTGCATCAGCCCGGCTTTTTGCGAGGCGCGCCAGCGGCGTTCGCCGGCGATGATTTCGTATTTGTTGTCACCGAGCCGACGGACGACAATCGGCTGAATCAGGCCTTGCGCCTTGATCGACTCCGCCAGCTCGTTGAGCGCGTCTTCGGTCATGATCCGGCGCGGTTGATAACGGCCGGGTTGCAGGAACTCGACCGGCAACTGCTTCAGTTCGCCATCGGTTTCTGCCAGGGTTTTACCGGTGCTCAGTGCTTGTGCGGTATTGGCGCCAATCAGCGCCGACAGGCCGGTGCCGAGGCCGCGTTTTTTCACTGCCATTGTTGTCGTCCCCAAAATCAATACGGATGGTCGCTGTGAAAGCAGCGAAACCGGTGCCTCGCGCCTGAATCGCTAACTGGCGCCGAATACACCGAAGCGCGCGACACGCGTGTTGTACAAAACCAGCGGTCGCGCGAATAAAATCGGATTACTGCACGGACATTTCCGAGAACGGCACGTTGTCGCGCCGCAAGACTTCACCAGCAAGCGTCAAATAGGCTTTCGCCCCCGCCGACAGTTTGTCGTAGACCAATGCCGGCACGCCGTGCGACGGCGCTTCGGCCAAACGGACATTGCGCGGAATCACGGTGTTGTACAGCCGCTCACCGAAATGCTCCTGCAACTGCATGGCAACGTCGGTGGACAAATTGCTGCGCGGATCGAACATGGTCCGCAGCACGCCTTCGATATGCAGCTCCGGATTCAACGCCGATTTGATCTGTTCAACGGTGTTCATCAGCGCCGAGATACCTTCCAGTGCGTAATACTCGCACTGCATCGGGATCAGCACCGAATCGGCAGCAACCAGCGCGTTGACTGTCAGCATATTCAGGCTGGGCGGGCAGTCGATATAGATGTAATCGTAATCGCCAAGCAATTCTTGCAGCGCCAGTTCGAGCCGGTGCTCGCGTTGCTCGATTTCGAGCAAATGCACTTCGGCGGCGGTCAGTTCCTGGTTGGCGGGGATCAGATCGTAGCCCGCGTTGGCGGCTTTGATGATGGCGCCGCGGGCGTTGATGTCGCCCATCAGCACGTCGTAAATGGTGGCTTCGAGGCCGTGCTTGTTGATGCCGCTGCCCATGGTTGCGTTGCCCTGCGGATCCAAGTCGATCAACAGCACCCGGCGATGGGTGGCTGCGAGGCTGGCAGCGAGGTTGATGCTGGTGGTGGTCTTGCCGACGCCACCTTTCTGATTGGCAACTGCGATGATGCGACCCACGGAAGGCTCCCGAGCAAAACCCGGCATTCAAAACCGGGGCGTTAGGGTAACGGATCTGTGGAACGCTGTTCCACGGAACAGATCGGTGTATTCACTGTGGATAACTCGGAATAATCCGATTTTTGGTCACAAAATCAGCGACTCGGTGAATTTTCCGGGTTGGCCAAAAAAACTTCATACAAACCGGCCGCGATCGCGCGGTCGTCCGGGTCGTTGACCAATAGCAGCCGCCAGCCGGTTTGCGTCGGCTCGGTGGCCACGCCTTCGAACTTGATCGGCTCGGTCAGCGGCCACCATGCCTGCAGCCGATGTTCCACATCGAAGAGCGCAAACGCTGCGCCCACGCAGGCGCCGTCCTGGTAAGCATCATCGGTTGCTTCAGCAATGGCGGTTGCCAGCCAGCCGTCATCAACCGAGGCGGCGTCACTGATCGCCGCCGGCACGCCAGCCAGCGCCGGCAGCTCCAGCGACAGTGCCGTAACTGCCGGCAGCACAGCCGTTTTCCCGACCAGCCCATCAAGCCAGGCCTGAAGCGGGCAGCGAAACAGCCAGCTGTGCGGCTGACGACGATTACCGCGACTGACCAGCAGCAGCTCGCCGCCGCGGCAGAACGCCGCCTCGATATTCAGATCGGCGGTCCAGGGCTTCAGCTGTTGATAAAACCCGCTCAGATCGAAGCGCTCAACCCTGCCGAGCCAATCCCCCTCCGGCCCCAACGGCACGATGCAGGCCAGCTGCCGGTTCGGCCGCGAGCCGGAACCGAACACCAGCAAGGCCCCGTTCGGCCATGCGGCGCTGCCAGGTAGCTGTAGCAACGCTTCCCAGTCTGGCTTGTGCCGTTTGCGCTCAGGGGCCCCCTCAGGCAACTGACCCGGCAACAGTGGTAACAACTGGCCGGGATCGGCCGAGTCGAGCCGAAACTGCGCCAAACCGAGTTCATCATCGGCGATAACGTAGAGAAACGGACCGATTTTGACTAATCCACTGGCAGCACTGAGCGAGTCGAGGCGACCGTCTGGCAGCCGAACCTCCAACGTTCGGAGCCGTTGGGCCACAACGGCCGGCCTTGCCGTCATTGTCAACGCCGGACTCGGACCAGGCAGCGTTCGGCGCTGAGTCCCGGCACCTGCAGCGGCAACACCTCGGCTTTCAATCCGGTTGGCAGAGCCAGCAGTTCGCTGCTGGCGCTCTGGCTTTTCATCGCCAGCCACTCGCCGCCGGGGGCCAAAAGGTGCTCGGTCAGGTCGAGGAACAGCTTCAACTCAGCAAAGGCACGGCTGGTAATTTGCTGGTATTGGCCGTGATGTTCTTCGACTCGGGCCTGAACAGGCGTGATATTGCCGAGACCGAGCTCATGCGCCATCTGCCGGATGAAGCGGATTTTCTTGCCGTTGGAATCGAGCGCCGTGATCGCGATATCCGGTCGAACGATCGCCAGTGGCAGCGCCGGGAAGCCCGGGCCGGTGCCGACATCGAGCAGATCCGGACCACTCAGATGGGGCAGCAGCGACAGCGAATCCAGAATATGCAGCGTGAACGCCTCATCACGGTCGCGGATCGCGGTCAGGTTGTAGGCCTTGTTCCACAGCAGCAGGTTATCGAGCAGCTTCAGCAGCTTGCCCGCAGTCTCAGTATCAATGGCGTGGCCCCAGCCCTGACAGGCGGTAAGCAGGCGTGGCAGCAAGGGATCGGACATCGGCGGGACTCGTTGGGCGGGTGAGCAAACGCGGCGGGCTGGCATTGTAACGATAGCCGCGAATCGCTGACCACGAACGCGAAAACCCCGTATGGTCGCAGGCCTGACAGATCTGGCTTGGAACCAGACCGCTGCGCGCGCAGACTAAATGCCATCCCGTCATCACCTGCAACCGGAGACCGATCATGGTCCGCATCCGTCACACCGTTTTTGCCGCCAGCGTCCTCACTGCTCTGTCATTGCCGGTAGTGGCCGAGGTGAAAGTGCAGGTCGAGTTTCTGCAGCCGGAAAAATTCACCGACGTCAACGAGCGTCAATTCAAATCTGCACCGGAAAAAAACCAGAACCTGAAAGCCTTGAAGACCTGGCTGGAAAAACGCGCGGCCTCGCAGCTGGCCGATGGCCAGCAGTTGCAGCTGTCATTTCAGGATATCGATTTGGCTGGCGCATTCGAGCCGTGGCAGGGCCCGCAATTTCAGGACGTCCGCTTTCTCAAGGATATCTATCCGCCACGGGTCCAATTTCATTTCAAACTGAGCCAGGCCGACGGCAGCGTGATCAGCGAAGGTGACCGCGAGCTGCGTGACTTGGGTTATTTATTGAATGTCGGGACTCGCTCGGACCCACTGGAGCACGACAAGCGTTTGCTGGAAACCTGGTTGCGAAAAGAGTTTCCGAAAGCGGAATGAAACCAACAAAAAGGGCCGTCACTGACGGCCCTTTTTGTTGTCAGCGACATTATGCCGAGGCTTTCAGCAAATTGCCTTTCTTCAGATGCACCAGCAGTAGCGAAATCGCCGCTGGTGTTACCCCGGAAATACGCGAAGCCTGACCAACCGTTTCCGGTTTGATCCGATTCAGCTTCTGCATCACTTCCGCTGACAGGCCGGTGACGGTGGTGTAGTCCAGCGTCAATGGCAGCTTGGTGTTTTCATAGCGCTGGGCGCTCTCGATTTCTTCTGCCTGGCGATCGATGTATCCCGCGTACTTGACCTGAATCTCGACTTGTTCGGCAACCAGTGGATCAATGCTGTCTGCAGCGAGATCCGCTACGGCAGTCAGTTTGGCGTAATCGAGTTCCGGTCGGCGCAACAGCTCCAGCATGCGGTATTCACGCGCCAGCGGTTTTTCGAAATGTTGGTTCAGCTGCGCGGCAGCTGCGGAGTTTGGCTGGACAAACGTCCGGTGCAAGCGCTCGTGCTCGGCAGCGATCGCTTCGCGCTTGCGACTGAACGCGTCCCAGTGCGCGTCGGGGATCAAACCCAGTTCGCGGCCTTTTTCGGTCAAGCGCAGATCGGCGTTGTCTTCGCGCAGCAGCAAGCGGTATTCGGCGCGCGAGGTGAACATCCGATATGGCTCTTGGGTGCCATTGGTGGTCAGGTCATCAACCAGTACACCGAGATAGGCTTCGTCACGACGCGGCGCCCATGCGTCTTTTTCCTGCGCGCGCAGTGCGGCGTTCAAGCCGGCGAGCAGGCCTTGCGCCGCGGCTTCTTCATAACCGGTGGTGCCGTTGATCTGGCCGGCGAAGAACAGGCCGTTGACGTGTTTGCTTTCGAGCGTCGTTTTCAGTTCGCGCGGATCGAAATAGTCGTATTCGATGGCATAGCCTGGCCGCAGGATGTATGCATTTTCGAAGCCGGTGATCGACTGGACGATTTCCATCTGGACATCGAACGGCAACGAAGTCGAGATGCCGTTGGGATAGACCTCGTTGGTGGTCAATCCTTCCGGCTCGATAAAGATCTGGTGCGTTTCCTTGTCAGCAAAACGGACGATCTTGTCTTCGATGCTCGGGCAGTAACGTGGGCCGATGCCTTCAATTTTGCCGCTGTACATCGGCGAGCGATGCAGATTCTTGCGGATTACCTCGGCCGTTTTGGCGGTGGTGTGGGTAATCCAGCAAGAAATTTGCTGCGGGTGATCGGCGCGTGAACCCAGGAACGAAAACACCGGCGTCGGATTGTCGCCCGGTTGTTCCTGCAGGCCGGCATAATTGATCGAGCGGCCGTCGATACGCGGCGGTGTACCGGTCTTCAAGCGGCCAAACTTGAACGGCAGCTCGCGCAAGCGATTGGCGAGACCAATCGATGGTTCATCACCGGCGCGGCCACCGGAATAATTCTGCTCACCAATGTGGATCAGGCCCTGCAGGAACGTACCGACGGTCAGCACGACCTGCCGGGCCTTAAAGGTCAGCTGCATCTTGGTAACGACGCCGGTGACCTGGTCGCCTTCCAGCAACAGGTCTTCGACCGGTTGCTGGAACAACCACAGGTTCGGCTGGTTCTCCAGAGCGTGACGGATAAACGCCTTATAGAGGATGCGGTCGGCCTGGGCCCGGGTCGCCCGCACCGCCGGGCCTTTCGAGGCGTTCAGCGTGCGGAACTGGATGCCGGCATGGTCGGCGCCGCGCGCCATGATGCCACCCAAGGCGTCGATTTCCTTGACCAGATGGCCCTTGCCGATGCCGCCGATGGCCGGGTTGCAGCTCATCGCGCCCAGGGATTCGATGCTGTGACTTATTAACAGAGTCCGCACGCCCATCCGGGCGGCCGCAAGCGCCGCTTCGGTGCCGGCATGGCCGCCGCCAACGACGATGACATCGAATTCCTTGGGAAAAATCATGGGTTTAGCAGGGCCGCGGAGCAGGGGCGCGCATTGTAGCGGCAGTACTTGCCGTGGTCAAAATTTGGTCAATTGCGACGGCCTTTGTAGACTTCTTCCGCTTCCTGCGTACAAATGGAAACGGAAGCCATGGTGACCCGGTGCTAGCTTGCCCGCCCGATGGTTTAGTGCCGTTTTTACACCCGAGGAGGCGATATGCGCCCGTTGTCCGAGTGTTTACCAAGGGCTGGCGCCTTGTTGATCGCCGCCGCCCTGACGCTGGCGGCCTGTGCCAGCGAGCCCAGCAAGGAGTCCGGTACCAACGCTGCTGCGCCAAAGCCGGGCAAACCGGTCTGCAGCGCACCACCGCCAATTGACGATATCTGGAAGCTGGAACCAGTCCTGCTCAAACAGGGCCTGATCACACCCGACATGGACCGGGAGCAAAAAGAAGCGGCCATCCGCTCCTATATCCACAACAAGAACCAAGCGTTCTTGTCCCGTTGCCAATCGAAGAAGTGAACGCCATGCAATCCTATTCTCTGTCGCATTGGGCGCTCGGCTTGGCCGGTGCGCTGACCCTGGCCGCGAGCTCGGTAGCCGCCAAACCCTTGACCACCAACGGCACCCCGAAAGATCCGGGCGTCATCCAGCAAGAACGCATTCTTTACTGGGCGCAAAAACGCGGTGAACTGGCCACCAATGCCTCGGCCGCCGACAAGGCGGCCTATCTGCGCGATTATCTGGCCCATGTCCGGGCGTCTGCACAACGGCTGTCGCCACCGGATCTGGCGCATCGCAAAACCCAGCAGAGCCCGCAGACAAAACAGCAACGAGCCACCAAAGCCGCGACCGAAAAAACGGTCAAGGTCTTGACCGTGCTGATCGACTTTCCGGATCTGCCTTACAACAACAACCGGCTCAGTCGCACCGACACCAGCATGTATTACGCCGATTACAACGTCGCGCATTACCGCGACTTGATGTTCTCGACCACCGGTTATGTTGGCCCGAACAATCAGAACCTGCAGTCGGCGTATCAGTATTATCAGCTTGCATCCGGTCAATCACTGCACTTCACCGGCGATGTCTTGCCGTGGGTGCGTGCCGACAACAATGCCGCTTACTACGGCGGCAATGTTGGCGAAGACGAAGACGACAAAGCGGTGCCGGATCTGATCAAAGAAGCCGTGGCCAAGGCCATCGCCGCCAATCCGAGTTTTGCGCTCGCCGATTACGATCAGGAAGATCAATACGATCTGGATAGCGACGGCAATCTGAATGAGCCGGACGGCATCATCGATCACGTCATGGTGTTTCATTCCAGTGTCGGTGAAGAAGCCGGCGGTGGCGTACTCGATGACGACGCGATCTGGTCGCACCGCTGGTCGGTCAGCGCCAGTCCGGCAACGGCGTATGCCATTCCAGGCACCAGCTACAAACTGTTTGGTTACACGATTCAGCCGATCGACGCCGCTACCGGCGTGGTCGTGCACGAGTTTGGTCACGATCTCGGTTTGCCGGATGAGTACGACACCAAGCGCACCGAGAACGGCAAAGGCGAACCGGTCGGCATGTGGTCGGTGATGTCGGGCGGCAGTTGGGCCGGTTTTGTGCGCGGCACCGAACCGGTTGATTTCAGCCCTTATGCCCGCGATTTGTTCCAGCAGTGGTATGGCGGCAACTGGGTCAATCAAACCGTGATCCCGCTTGCCGATCTGCAAACAGCCAATCAGCAACTCGATTTGGTCGAAGCCATTGATCGCAGCGGCCCGGTCAACCAAATTCGGATTGATATACCCGGCGTCAGCGCCTCGGCGTTTGCTGGCACTTACCTGTATGCATCCGGCCATGTCGATCAGCAGCGGCGGACGCTGTCATTCCCGGTGACCGTGCCAAACAGCGCGACGGCGCGGTTGCAGCTGCAGGCGCAGTGGAAGATCGAAGCCGATTATGATTACGCGCGGGTGTTGGTGAACGGCACGGCAATCAGCGGAACCAGCACGCGCGATGGCATCAATCCGGAACATGGCGGCATCTCTCGCTATCTGACTGCAGAATCGGCCGCGGGTTGGCAGCTGCTGAGTTTTCCGTTGACTGACTATCAAGGCCAGAGCGTCACCATCACGATCGAGTATGTGACGGATCAATCTGTTGGCGGTTACGGCATTGTTCTGGATGCCATTGAAGTCAACGACGGCAGCAGCGCGGTGTTCAGCGCCGATGCCGAAGCGGACGGTCAGGTCAGCTTGACCGGCTTCCGTCGCGACAGCTCGGTCAAAACCACCGCTGATCAGAACTACTTTGTGCAACTGCGCAGCCACCGCGGCCTGGATGCTGGCTTGCTGCGTGAACGCTATGATCACGGCGTCGTGCTCTGGTTTGCCGATCAGAACTTCTCTGACAACAATGTCGAGTTGCATCCGGGTCAGGGCTTCCTTGGTGTAGTCGACGCCGATCAGGTGCTCGCGCGCTCAGGCAGCACGATTCTGGAATCAAAACAGCAAGTGCGTGATGCGGCGTTCCGGCGCTTTGTGCAGGAAGAGAAGACCGACGACACGCACTTGACTGCGATCTATTCCTTTGATGATCGCTACGATTACAGCAGCCCGGAATCGCCGCAATCGGGTCTGCTGCTGCCGGATCACAAGCTGGTGATGTCGGTGCTGGAGCAAGCCGCCGACAGCCGCAGCGCACGCGTTTTCCTCAGCGCCAATCCGGCATCGTCGGCCTTGCAGGCAACGACGGCAAAAACCATCAACGCGCTGACGGTCACTTTCACTGGCACCGCTTCCGGTGGCACCGGCACGCTGACATACGCCTGGGAGTTTGGTGACGGTCAGCGCAGTGACGCCATCAACCCGTCACACACTTACGCCAGTGCTGGAAGTTACACCGTCAGATTCACCGTTACTGATGCCAACGGCGTTGCCAAAACCGTTACTGAAACCATCAGCGTGTCGACTGGCGCTGCTACTGGCGGTTCGACTGGTGGCGGCGGAGGAGGTGGTGGTGGTAGCGGTAGTGTCAGTGGTGTGTTGCTACTGATGCTGGCTGGCGCGCGTTATTTGCGCCGCCGTTGAGCACGTCGATTCTTCTGACAAAACCCGCCCCATGGCGGGTTTTGTTTTTGTTGCCGGGTTTGTTTCAGCCTACGCCATCGGTTTCACGGCTTTGACATCGCGCTGCCATACCCGCTTGGCAGCATAGCCGCGTTCGCCGCGGCATCGGGTCGCGGCGGCATTCCCCTCGAACACTCACTACCGAACCATTACCTCGAACAAAGGAATTCCGATGCGCTTACGCAAGGCTGCTGTCGCACTGATCGCCGTTTCACTCGCCGGTATCGTGCAGGCCAACTCCAGCGAGAAACATTTTGCCAACCAGGATGCGGAAATCAGTCCGCAGGCGCGGGCGGCGGCGGCCAAGCCGGTCAGCTGGCGCGCAGCGACGGCGCCGGACCCGGTGGCGGTGCAGCTGCTGACGCTGAATGACTTCCACGGCCAGCTTGGCCCGGGCCGACGGGTCGCCAACCGGCCGGTCGGCAGCATTCCGGTGCTGACCGCGTATCTGAAGCAGGCGATGCTGGAACAGCCGGCCAGCCTGATCATCCATGCCGGCGACCATGTCGGCGCGACACCGCCGAACTCGGCGCTGCTGCAGGACGAGCCGAGCATCAGCTTCCTGAACCTGCTGGCGAACAGCCACTGCCGTTACGAGTTCAAGTTCAGCACCGCCTGCAATATGGTTGGCACCCCGGGCAACCATGAGTTTGATGAGGGCAAGGCGGAGATGCTGCGCTTGCTCAATGGCGGCAACCACGCCAACGGCCCGTTCCTGGAAGCCCCGTGGCGCGGTGCCCGTTTGCCGTATATTTCGGCGAACGTCGTCGATATCGCCGCCAAACGTACGCTTTTGCCCGCGCATTTGGTCAAGCGCGTCAATGGCGTCCGCATTGGCGTCATCGGCGCGGTGCTTGAGGGCACTCCGACCATCGTGACCCCGTCCGGCGTCGCCGGCCTGCGCTTCACCAATGAAGCCGCTGCCATCAACAAGGAAGTTGAGTACCTGCGCCGGCAGGGCATCCGCAGCTTCGTCGTGACCATCCACCAGGGCGGCAGCCAAACCGCCTATGAAGGCGCGACCGATCCGGCCGCCGGCCCGGTCAGCGGTGCGATTGTCGAGATCGTCCGTCAGCTGCATGACGACGTCGATGTCGTGGTCAGCGGTCATGCCCATGGCTTTACTAACGCGCTGCTGCCGAACCGCAATGGCAAACCCATTCTGGTGACGCAGGCGTTTTCGTCCGGCACCGCCTATGGCGATATCGATCTGGAAATCGACCGCGTCAGTGGCGACGTGCTCAGCAAAACCGCCCGCATCGTGACCACTTGGGCCGACGCCGGTCCTGGCCTGACACCGGATGCCGAGGCCGCGGCTTTGCTGGCTGCCGCCGATGAAAAGGTCGCGCCGATTGTCAATGAACTGGTTGCCGTTGCCGGCGCCACCTTGACTCGCACAACGACACCGGCGGGCGAATCGGCGCTCGGCAATCTGATCGCCGATGCCCAGCGTGCCAGCATGAACACGGAGTTTGCGTTCATGAATCCGGGCGGCATTCGCGCCGATCTGCAACTGGGTGAAGTGACCTGGGGCGAGTTGTTCGCCGTGCAACCGTTTGGCAACGATGTGGTCAAGCTGGAGCTGACGGGCGCCCAGATCATCACGCTGCTGCAACAGCAGTGGAGCGATCCGAACCGCACCCGCATTCTGCAAATCAGCGGCCTGCGCTATCGCTACGATCTGAGCCAGCCGGTCAGTCAGCGCATCGTCTCGGTAGAAGAAACCGACGGCACGCCACTCGATTTGACCGCCAGCTATGTTGTCGCGGTCAACAGCTTCCTGGCTGATGGCGGCGATGGTTTTGTCGTGCTGCGTGAAGGCCGTAACAAGGTCGTTGGTCCGGTCGATCTGCAGGCCTTGATCGATTATGTTCGCGCCTTGCCGCAGCCGTTTACCGCGGCGATCGAGAATCGCATTCAGCTGAACTGATGTTGTAGCTGCGAGATCTTGTAACTGCGATTGAAAGCCGGGCGGAGCAAAAACTCCGCCCGGTTTTTATTTGCCAACCACCGTAAACGCCCGCTGCAATCGCTGGCCCTGTTCGTCAACCAATGTCAGCCGATGTTCGCCGGCCGGCATGCGCAGCGACCATTGATGAAAATCACGGGTGCTGCCGAGGTAATCGTCATCAAGATGCCAGTGCAGCACGGCATTGCGCCGGCGATGCACTGCTTCAAAAATCACTTCGCTGCGCGCGCCATCAAGCTCAACCGGAATGTAAACACGGGTGCCGTCTTGCGGGTAGAGCAGCCCGATCGCGCCATCGTCCTGATACGGTGCGTTGTTCAGGCAATCCGCTCGCCAGGCCGGCAAGGCTTGATAGTTCGGATGACTGCGGCGATAAAAATGTTCAATGCCGGCCGGCAAGACAAACCAGTTTTGCGCTTGCATGCTAGCCACGGCCGCACAACCGGAATGCACGCGCAGACCGCTGTGCGGGTCGCGTTGCAACCAGCGCTGATGCGGCGAGGCTTTGCTGAACGCCGCTGCGCGCGGTATGCGCTCGTGCCGAACCGGGCATTGTTGTTGCGGCAACATGCCGTCGCTGGCGCAGACGTCGATCAGTTTCAAATCGGCGGTCGGTTCGGCAAACCAGGCGCTGGCCGGCAGATGATTCAGAATCGCAAACAACAACGGCGCCGCGGTTTGGGTGCCACTGAGTTCGGCAATGCCTTCGCCACTGGCGTTACCGGCCCAGACTGCAATCGTATGCTGTGGCG
Organism: uncultured Kangiella sp.; assembly: GCA_946481205.1. Next base: position 20,628 of record CAMLNB010000023.1, read on the forward strand.
TGCTGCCAATGGCCCACGCATCCTTCAAACCATAACTGGTGCCGGTTTTCCAGGCGATGGCGCGACTGCTGCTGAACTCGCGCCAATACAAATCCGCGCCAGGGCGATTGACTTCGGCCATCGCCTGCAATGTCAGCCAGGCCGCACCGGGACCGTAATCGGCGACGGCATAATCACTGCGATGGTTGTCAGCAATGAGCGGCGTGTGATCGCTGAGCACCTGCAAGCGCCGCGTTTGCAGGCGCAGGCTTTCCGCTTCCGGCTGTTGCGCCACCGCTGCCAGATTGGCGTAGACGCTGGCGACATCCCAGAGCGTCGTTTCGGCACCGCCGAGGATCAGCGTCAGCCCGTATTCATCCGGCGCCCGAAACAGGCTACGAATGCCAAGTCGCTGCAGCGTCGCATAGAAACGCGCCACGCCGAACTCGCGCAGCAACCGCACTGACGGAATATTCAGCGACAGTGCCAGTGCTTCGCTGGCCGGTACCGCACCGCGGTACTGTCGATCAAAATTTTCCGGTACATAGCCATTGATCTGGGTTGGCACGTCGGCGACCAGCATCGATGGCGTCAGCAAGCCCTGCTGCAACATCACCGTGTACAGCAGCGGTTTCAGAATGCTGCCACTGGAGCGCGGCCGCTGGCTCAGATCCAGGGCATGGGCATCGCCACCGAGATCGAGCGAGCGACTGTTGCCGAAATAGGCCAGCACGGCACCGCTGTGATTGTCGATAACCAGCGCAGCCGCATGACCCACGCCTTGCTCGCGCAAGATGCGACTTTCGCGCTCGACGACATCGGTCAGCGCGCGTTGCAGATCGGCATCGAGGGTACTAAGGAGGCGCGGGCCGACGGTTGTTGGCAGCGCCAGTTTTTCCGGCGTCGTCACCAGGCTGTCGAGCAGATGCGGTGCCCATCGCGGCAAGGGCTGTGGCGCATCGGGAATGGGTTCGGCCAAAGCCAGCCGCAGATCCAATACCGATAACTTGCCGTCCTCGTGCAGCCGTTGCAGCAGGCGATCGCGCTTGGCCTGCAAGCGTTCCCGCGAGCGGCCCGGATGGATCAGGCCTGGGCTGTTTGGCAACACCGCCAAGGTCGCCGCCTCGGCCCAGCTCAGCGCTGTTGGCGCGCGACCGAAATAACGCCAGGCGGCGGTTTCCAAACCGACCAGATTGCCGCCGAATGGCGCGTGCTGGGCATACAGCGCCAGAATCTCGGCTTTGTCGTAAGACAATTCCAGTCGCAGCGCCAGCAGGATTTCCAGCAGTTTTTCCGACACCGTGCGCGGCGGATTCTGCCGCGACAACCGGATCACCTGCATGCTCAGGGTGCTGCCACCGCTTTTGATCGCGCCGGCGCTGAGCTGGGTTTTGATCGCGCGCAGCAAAGCCAGCGGATCAACACCGGGATGCGAGTGGAAACGTTTGTCTTCGTAAGCCACCAATGCCGTGGCGAAGCGTTCCGGCACCTCGCCACCGAGCGGAAAACGCCATTGCTTGTCAGTGGCCAAACGGGCGCCGAGCAGCTCGCCATTACGGGCGAACAGCACAGGCGAGTAGGGGCTTTGAAACAGCGTTTCGGGTAGGGCTTGCCAAAACCACAGCAAGAAAACGCTCACTGTCGCCGCAACAATGTGCAACCAACGCTTTCGTTTGAATGCTTGCCAGCGTTGCATGATCGTTATCTTTGCTAACCGCGAGTACGGAAAGGAACGCCTCCCAGCTCTTGAACCCGGGCTGAGAGGCGTTTTTGTTTAGTGTCGCAGTGAAAACATCTGATGCCGCCTTATTCCGGCAGCACCTCAACCCACTGACCGGCATTGCGGGCAAAGCGTTTGGCGTCATACATCGCTTCGGCGTGCCAGCCCGGCAGGTAGTAGCGGCCCGGATAGGCTGCGTTGAATACCAGGACAAAGCTGCGCGACTCACCGTTCTTCAGATTGAAGTAGGTGTGCACGCGATCATCTCGGACGTCGCGGTAATCGAACGCCGACTCTTCTACCGGCGCCGCGGTTGCGGCGTTGCGGGTGTTGATGATTTCCCAACCGCCCGGAACGATCTGGGTCAGCGCGATGTTCTGCAGTTCACGCAGCGCGCTGTTGTGCACCGTGACCTTGGCGCGGAAATCATGACCCTGACGGATCTTGACCGGATCGACGCGGTTGCCATGGCCATCGCTGAATTGCACCGTCAGGCTCAGCGAGTCGCTGCCGGCCGATTCGCTGCCTGCTGGCGGCACGCCGCGCGTCACCAGATTCAGGTACAGCGGTTTCTGACCACGGTTGTTGATGCGCACGCGCTCTGGCTTGTCGGCGAGTTTCAGCGGCTGTTGCAGCAATGGCGCGTCACTCTTCACTTGCGCAAAACTTTGCTCAGCAACGGCATAGTCAACGG
>CAMLNB010000024.1 GCA_946481205.1 uncultured Kangiella sp.
TGATGATCTTCGGCGTCACGAATACCAGCAGCTCCTGCTTGTTGTTCTGGTTTTCTTTGTTACGGAACAACCAGCCAAGGCCAGGGATATCGCCGAGCAGCGGTACTTTGCGCAAATTGTTGATCGTCTCTTCTTCGTAGATGCCACCCAGCACAACGGTTTCGCCATTACGAGCCAGGACCTGGGTATTGACCTCATTAGTATTGATGGCTGGGCCGCGCGGCGTGTCGACGCCGAGACTGTCTTTGGTAACCGTCAGATCCAGAATGACATTGTCATCTGGGGTGATTAGCGGTTTCACTGTCAAAGACAACACCGCCTTCCGGAAGGTCACGTTGGTATTACCGGCTGACGAAGCCTGCAGATATGGGATTTCAACGCCCGTCTCGATAAACGACTCGCGTTGGTTTGCCGTCATCAGGCGCGGGCTGGAAATCACCTCGCCTCGACTCTCAGCCTCCAGAGCGGACAACTCGAGATCCAAGATCGTGCCATCTGATAGCCGACCAAGATTAATACCTATCGATCCGGCAGCTTGATCCACTGGCATATTCACATTTAGGCGATCACCAAGGTCGGCAGTACCGCTCGCCGCCATAGATTCTGCGCCTTCCAGACTCCCTGCAAAACCACTCTGGCTGTTCTTGTCTGAGAAACCAAAACGAACGCCCAGTTCCTTGGTGAAATCATCGTTTGCGACAACCACACGCGACTCAATCAACACCTGACGGACCGGTATATCCAACGTCCGGATCAGAGCACGAACCTCTTCTAGCTTGCGTGGAGTGTCCTGTATCAACAACGTGTTGGTTCGGTCATCCACTGAAACTTGGCCACGTTCCGACAACAGAACATTGCTTTCGTCCTTCAGCAACTTGGCAATATCCAAGGCCTTGGCATAGTTCACCTGAATAAATTCAGAGCGCAGCTGAATCAACTCTTCCTGTTGCTTTTCTGTCTCCAAGCTCAGCCGTTCGCGTGCAGCAATTTCATCGGCTGGCGCAACCAGCATCACGTTGCCATTCTGACGTTTGTCCAAACCCTTAGTCTTGAGGATCAGATCCAAGGCCTGATCCCAAGGCACATTCTGCAACCGCAGTGTAATCGAACCACCAACAGAGTCCGATGTCACCATATTGATGCTGGTGTAATCGGCAATGATCTGCAGCACCGCACGCACCGGAATTTCTTGGAAATTCAACGACAGTCGATTACCGGTGTAGGTCGGTTCACGCAGCTTGCGCTCCTCCACCTCTGCCTTGGTCAGCGGCTTCAACTCCAAGGTGAAATTCTCATTAGCTTGATAGGCCAAATAATCAAATTCCCCGCTGGTCTCAATACGAACGCTGACGTTGCTACCACGGCGAGAAATATCGACTATCTTCGCTGGCGTACCAAAGTCCAGCACATCCAATTTACGGATCAATTCATTGGAGATTGAGGTGCCGATGAAGTCGGCGATAACGGTACGGCCTTCCTGCCGAACGTCGACGCCAATTTTCGGATTGCCCAAGCGGAAGACCACACGGCCCTCTCCCTTTTCACCGCGGCGGAAATCGACTGACTGAATACCCGTATCACTACGCACCGCCGCCGGCTTTGCCGCTGTGCTGCTGGTCGTTGCAACTGCGGTACTGCCACCCGCTTCACCGAGCAGAATAACGAGGTCATTGCCGTCTGCCCGTGCGGTGTACGGAACTTGCTGCTCAAGATTGACCACCACCCGCGTCCGACCCTGCGCTTCCGCGACCGAGACGCTACGAGCAAAACCAGCCCCTATCGGCATGCTTTTTTTGTCGAGCGCCAACGTAACGCTTGGGAGATCCAAAGACAGGCGCGCAGGATTGTCAGTCGTGAATGCCCTCGGCACGGCTACTGGTTCCGACAACGTCAAACGAATTTCGACTTTGTCGCCACCTAGCGCGTTAAAGTTCATGGCCGTCAGGTCGGCAGCTTCCGCGACCGAGCTCAATAACGCCAGCAGCGCGCCGACCGGCGTCAATGCGAATTGGTATTTCTGCTTCCGATTCATAATCATGACTCCTGCGCGCCCCTTTACTCGCCCAGATTCAAATAGGTTTCCCGCTTGACCCAGCAACCGGTGCCATCAGGAATTCGTTCTTCCAAGGTGACGCGATCTTCTGCGATGCGCATCACTTTGCCGTGGTTGATACCGAGGTAACTACCCACGCCAACGCGATACACCACGCCCGAGTTGGCTCCAGCCGATCCGCGAATAATGGCTTCAAATCTATTCGGGCTGCCGATCACGCCAACCATGCGCAATGTTTCTAAGGTGTACCGCTCCAAATCTTCTTTACGTCGATTTGGATCGGGTAAAGCATCTTCTGGGCAACCCTCAACAATTTCTGCCAGCTGAGCAATCTGACCAATTTGGAACGCCGCAAAGGGACTACGCAGATCAGCTGCTGCGTACCGAAACTCTTCCTGAGGCTTCAATTCAGGCATCGGTGGAATAGCGCCTGGTGGCTTCGCTTTTACTTCCCGCACCCAAAGCTTCAAATCATCGCTGGCGTCACCACCGCAGCCCGTCAGTACTACCGCAGCGAGCAGGGCTGTCAAGAAAGGGCTCTTCATTTGCCTTCCTCCGCCTCATAACGGTATGTCTTGGCAATCAGATCCAAAGTAAGGCTATCTGAATTCTCAATATCGCCAGCCTTTGCCGTGGTTTTTAGCGTGAAATCATGAATGGTCACGATTCGCGGCAAGGCAGATACTTTGCTGATGAACTCACCAATCTGGTGATAACCCCCAGTCATGGAAATAACAATCGGCGTTTCAATATAGAACTCTCGCCTCACGTCGGCTTCTTTCTCCAACTTATTGGAGTAGAGGCCTGATCCGGATGCTGCATAAGAAATTTCATCAATCAGACCAGGCACCTCAGTGCTTTTGGGTAACTGGCGCAGTAAGTCTTTGAACGCTTCCTGCATTTGCTGCATCTGTTGGCGATAAGCTCCCAAGTTTGCTGCTTTGCGCTGCTTTTCCTCAAACTCATTCCGCTTTGTCATCTCTTGCTTCTCAGCTGCCTCGAGTACATCCCATTGCGGCGATATGACGAAGTACCAAGCGGCGAAAACCACAAGCAGACAGGCAACAAGAATCAAGAAGCCCTTTGCAATCGGTGGCGCACTGCCAAGATTATTGAAGTCAATTTTGTTCAGATCTTGAAGGTTAAGCTTCATTTCTTGGCTCCCTTCTTCCCATCATCTTTCTTTTTCGTGTTCTTGCTGCCTTTGGCTTTCGGATCTTGTGGAGGCTCTGGTGCTTTGACTCCCTTTTGAACAGCGTAAAGTAGGAAATCACTCGACGGCGTCGCGGACTTCCTGTCCGCAGCAATTACATCAAGATCCGGGCTGCCAACCCACTGAGAGCTTTCGATATTGCGCATAAACGCTGCAACGCGTGGACTTGACTCAGTTTTGCCACGTATCGTCAGCTTGTTATCTTTGCGAACGACCTCAGTTAGAAAAATACCTTCAGGCAACAACCGAGGCATGTCATCGAACAGGTGCACGTTCAGCGGTCGGCTTTGTTGCAACTCTTGAATAATATTCATGCGTTGCTCAAGATCAGCTCGCTGTTTCTCGAGCACTTCGATTTCCTGAATTTCTTTGTCGACTACTTTGATTTCACTATCCAGATAGGCATTGCGTCGTTGCTGTTCAGCAATGATGCCCTCATAGGTGAAATACACCACACCCATTAGCATCGTGGTGAGAATCATCGACAGCACCAAGGTGCTGAAGAACTGGCGTGAGCGCTCGCGCCGTTGTTCGGCGCGCCAGGGTAGGAGGTTTATCTTGGCCATCAGTCAAAGCTCCGCAGGGCCAGACCACAGCTGATCATCAACGCTGGGGCGTCCGATGCCAGTTGCTGCGCGTTCACGCGCGACGAGATCGACATGTCTGCAAACGGGTTGGCGAGGCTGGTCGAGGTGCCGAGGCGCTCTTGCACCAGCTCATCAAGACCTTCGATAGCGGCGCAGCCACCGGCGAGCACGATATGGTCAACTTCGCCGTATTGGCTGGCGGCGTAGAAGAACTGCAGCGAACGGCTGATCTGCTGAATGATCGATTCTTTGAACGGTGCCAGCACTTCGCCTTCGTAATCATCCGGCAGGCCGCCTTGCTTCTTGGCCATGCCGGCTTCTTCGAATGACAGACCATAGCGGCGCTGGATTTCTTCGGTCAGCTGGGTGCCGCCAAATACCTGCTCGCGGGTGTAAATCGTTTTGAAATTGCGCATCACCGACAGCGCGGTCATGGTCGCGCCCATGTCGACAACGGCGATAACCCGGTCTTCGCCGCGATTCGGCAATTGATTGGCGATCAGCTGGAAAGCCCGCTCCATCGAGAACGACTCGACATCGACGACTTTGGCTTTCAGGCCGGCAATTTCCAGCGCCTCGACCCGGGTGTCGACGTTTTCTGAGCGCGAGGCCGCGACCAGCACATCCACCTTGTCCGGCGCTTTCTCGGATTCGCCCAGAACCGAGAAGTCGAGCGCAACTTCCTCGAGCGGGTACGGGATATATTGGTCGGCATCGAGCTGGATCTGGCTTTCGATGTCGTCTTCCGACAGGTCTTTGTCCAGCTGGATGATTTTGGTGATCACCGCCGAGCCCGCCACCGCCACCGCCACATGCTTGCAGCTGGTGCCGGCCCGTGCGACGACCCGGCGAATGGCTTCGCCGACCGCGGCAGTGTCTTTGATATCCCGCTCGACCACGGCGTCGGGCGGCAACGGCTCGACGGCGTAGCTCTCGACCCGGAACCGGTTACCGACCCGGCCGAGCTCAAGCAGCTTGCAGGACGTGGAGCTGATATCCAGTCCTATCAAGGGGATTTTCTTCTTCCCGAAGAGCTGCGCCAACATAGTTTTTCCTTTTCAGGGTGCGCGTTTACGAAAACTATATACGTTTTAACATGAAATAATAGTCCTAACTATGCGCTAAATCACCTTTTTTTGGTTTTGTGACCCGTTAGAAACCGGGGAACCGATATACTGTGTTGCCCCTCAGAGTCAGGCACTAAATAGCCGGTTTTTCGTCCATGCGATTACGCTTTCCACTTTCTCTGCCCCGCTGGCTGCGGCTCAGTCTGGGCCTGCTGCTCTTGCTGTTGACCCTGCCTGTACTCGGGGCTTTGGCCATTTACCTGCACGTGGCACCGCAACTGCCGGAAGCAGCCGAGCTACGCGAAATGCGGCTGACCGAGCCGATGCAGGTGTTCAGCCAGGATGGCAAGCTGCTGGCGGTATTCGGCGAGCAGCGCCGGATACCGGTCCGCTACGAGCAGATCCCGCCGTTGGTGGCGAATGCCTTTATTGCAGTCGAGGATCAGCGTTTTTTCAAACACCGGGGGGTAGACCTCTGGGGATTGCTGCGGATTGCCGTCAACAACCTGACCAACGACCGGGCCGAGGGGGCGTCCACCATCACCATGCAGGTGGCCCGCAATTATTTCCTGAGTCGCGAGCGGACGTTGTCGCGCAAGTTCACAGAAATCTTCCTTGCCCTGCGAATCGAAGCCGAATTTGATAAGCAGGCCATCCTCGAGATGTACCTGAACAAGATCCACTTCAGCCACAAGGCCTATGGTGTCGCCGCCGCGGCCCAGGTCTATTACGGGAAGACGCTGGAGCAGCTTGAGCTGCACGAAATCGCCGTACTCGCCGGCATTCCGAAAGGCGAGTCGATGTACAACCCGATCAGCAACCCGAAGAACGCCACCGGCCGACGCAATCACGTGTTGAATCGGATGCGGGCGGAAAACTTCATTACTGACGAGCAGTTACAACAGGCGCTGGCGATGCCGGTGGTCTCCAGCTACCACGGCCCGCGAGTCGAGCTGGAAGCCCCCTATCTGGCTGAAATGGTTCGGCTCGACGTCATTGCCCGCTTTGGCCAGGAAAAAGCCTACGAAGACGGCCTGAAAGTCTGGACCACCGCCCCCAGCGCGACCCAGCAAGCGGCCAACGGCGCCCTGCTGACGGGCCTGCGCGACTACGATCGCCGCCACGGCTATCGCGGTCCGGAGCAGCAATGGCCAGCGACCGAGCTGGTCGATCGCGATGCTACGCTGAGCCGGCTCGCCAAGTTGCCGGTACTCGCCAACCAGCCGCCCGCTGTCGTGCTGAAAACCAGCGAGCAGGCTGCGACGGTACTGCTACCCGATGGCACCGAAACCGAACTTCAGCTGGCCGACATGGCTTGGGCGCGCAAGCATATCGATGAGAACTCGATGGGCGCCGCACCGAAAACCATCGCCGACGTGTTGCAGCTGGGTGATGTCATCCGCGTCGAAAACTTGCCGGCCAACGGCGACACGCCGGCGCGCTGGGTGCTCGGCCAGGTGCCGAAAGTGGGCGGTGCATTGGTCGCGCTGCAACCGGATACCGGCGCGGTGTTGGCCTTGGTGGGTGGACTCGATTTTGAAATCAGCCAATTCAATCGCGTGACCCAAGCTCGCCGGCAACCGGGCTCGAACCTGAAACCGTTTGTCTATTCGGCGGCGCTGGAAAAAGGTTTTTCACCGGCCACGATCGTCAATGACTCACCGGTGATCGACGAGGACAACGGCGAAGACGAAACCTGGCGGCCAGAGAACGATGCCGGTCGCTATTTCGGCCCGATCCGTTTGCGCGTTGCTCTGACCCGCTCGACCAACTCGGTATCGATCCGGTTGTTCCAAGCGCTCGGCGCCGAGTTCGTCATCAACCACCTGAAAAAATTCGGTTTTCCTGAGAACCAATTGCCACCGTATCCGGCGCTGGCGCTCGGTGGCGCCTCCGAGATCACGCCGATGGAGCTGGTGCGCGGTTACGCCATCCTCGCCAACGGCGGCAAACGCGTCGAGCCCTGGCTAATCAGCCATGTCGAGGATGGCAGCGGCAATCGTTTGTACGAAGCCAAGCGCAGCGACGGTGAGCGCGTGCTCGATGCCCGCAATGCCTACCTGATCACCGACATCATGAAAGACGTGATCCATCGCGGCACGGCGGTCACCACGCTGACCAACACCGAATCACCGCTGCTCAAGCGCACCGACTTGGCCGGCAAAACCGGTACCACCAATGACTCGAAAGAGGCTTGGTTCTCCGGCTATAACCCGGACATCGTCGCGACCGCCTGGGTCGGTTTCGATGATCACCGGAAAAAACTGGGGCGGATTGAGTACGGTGGCAAAGCAGCGCTGCCGATCTGGCAGCAATTCATGGAAACCGTGCTCGCCAATGCCCCGGTGCCGGTCGACCTGCCGCCTCCCGGTGTTGTCACCGCCCGCATCGATGCTGAAACCGGTTTGCTGGCCGCAAGCAACAGTAAGAACGCGATCATGGAATTGTTCATGGCCGAGTTGGCACCAACCGAAACGGCGCCGCAGTCGGAAGATAACCCGGACATTTTCAATAGCAATGACAACAGCGAACAACCTGACATTGCCGCGGAAGAACCGTTGTTCTAAGACAAACGACAACGCACAACAACAAAGAAAAGGGCTGCGATTGCAGCCCTTTTTCTTGCCAAGATTGCGCCAGCACAAACGCGCAGCACTACGCTTACGACATCGGCGGATAGTGTTCCGGATACGGCAGCTGAGCGACACCGGTACGCACGGCAGCCGCCGCCACCGCCGGAGCAACGCGCTCGCGCAGGCGCGAATCCATCGGTTTCGGAATGATGTAATCCGGGCCGAAGGTCAGCGACTTCAGATCCGGATACGCTGCCAACACTTCCGGCAGCACCGGCTCTTTTGCGATCGAAGCAATCGCATCGACCGCGGCGATCAGCATTTCCTGATTGATCCGGCGGGCACGAACATCAAGCGCACCGCGGAAAATGTACGGGAAGCCGAGCACGTTGTTGACCTGGTTCGGGTAGTCGGAACGGCCGGTCGCCATCATCACGTCCGGGCGCGCCGCTTTGGCAACATCCGGACGAATTTCCGGGTCCGGATTCGACAGCGCGAACACCAACGGATTCGGCGCCATTTTCTTCAGTTGTTCACCAGTAACCAGATCCGGGCCGGAAACACCGATAAACACATCAGCGCCGGTCAGCGCATCTTCCAGCGTGCGCTTGTCGGTGTTGTTGGCAAACATGAATTTGTAGGCGTTCAGATCTTTGCGGCCGGTGTGAACCACACCCTGGCGGTCGACCATGAAAATGTTCTCGCGGCGCGCACCCATGCTGACCAGCAGACGCATCGAGGCGATACCGGCCGCGCCGGCACCGAGACAGACGATTTTCACGTCCTCGATCTTCTTCTTGCCGATTTCGAGCGCATTGCGCAGACCGGCGGCGAGCACCACAGCGGTGCCGTGCTGATCGTCATGGAACACCGGAATATCGAGTCGCTCGATCAGCGCTTCTTCGATTTCGAAACACTGCGGCGCCTTGATATCTTCGAGGTTGATGCCACCAAAGGTCGGCGAAATGCGCACCACGGTTTCGATAAAAGTCTGCGCGCTTTCGGCATTGACTTCGATATCGAACACATCGATGTCGGCAAATTTCTTGAACAGCACTGCCTTGCCTTCCATCACCGGTTTGCCGGCGAGCGCGCCAACATCGCCAAGACCGAGCACTGCAGTGCCGTCGGTGATCACCGCGACGAGATTGCCTTTGGCGGTATAGCGATAAGCAGCGGCGGGATCTTTGGCGATTTCGCGCACCGGTTCGGCCACTCCGGGCGTGTAAGCCAGCGACAGGTCGTTGACGTTTTCGGTGGGTTTGGTGATCGCGATCGCGAGTTTGCCCGGCTTCGGCTCCTCGTGATAACGCAGGGCCGCGCGCCGTTTCTCTTCTTGCATGATTATGTAAGCCTTTGAAAAAAAAGGAAGGTTGGGAAATTTTTGTGACCGTAGTGTAACGGTTTTACGGCGCCGACACAGTAATGGACCAACCAGTTATAAAACGAACAACTCAGTCGGCTGAAATAACTTCTAGCGCTTGCGGATGGCGCAGATCGAGAAAGGCTTTGCCATCGCGCCAATTGACGTGACCGCGTACGGTCATGGTCTGACCGATGCCCGGCAGCCGAAAATCACCTTGAAACAAGGCGGCGTTGCTGGCGGCAATGCGAACGTGCAAACGCTGATCGAGGATCACGGTGATGGCGTCACCGCGCTTGCGATAACCGGAAACGGCGCCGCTGACCACGCCATACAGACCGGGCCCGGCCTGCAATTGCTTGACCGGACGTGGCTGAAATTCCGGCAATGCCCAGATGCCGAGCCGCTGTTGGCGCGCCGGCTGTTCGTAGCGGGCGTAGCAACGCCAGAGCGCGTCATTGGGCGGGAAAATGTAGACATGGGCGAGACCGCGTTCAAGCAGCGGCCGGGCAACATCCTGACCATCGGCACGCAGCAGCTGGGCCAGCGTGCGGCCGTGAACATCGTATTTTTCGCTGTCGCTGAGCAGTTGCACGCGGCTGCCTTTCGGCAGCAGATACTGCAGGGTTTTGCGCGCTTCCAGCGCCAGCGCTGACGAGCGCTCAGGATGCTCGTGATCCACTTCAAGCGTGCCGAAGGCGAGCAAACGGACCCGGCGATTATCAGCCAGCCGGACCGTGTCGCCATCAAGCACCGAGGCGATTTCGGCGGTTTCTGCCAGGCCAGGCAAACGACACAGCGGTGCGGCGTCATTAGCCGCCAGCCGGGTGTTGACGAGCCCGCAACAGCCAACAAAAAAGGCGCTGAGTAGCGCCTTTTTGCCCAGCGTCGATCGCATCACTTGGCTGTGCGAGCGGCACCGAAACGCTTGCGGAAACGGTCCACGCGGCCGCCGCTGTCAACGATCTTGTGCTTGCCGGTGTAGAACGGGTGGCAGGCCGAGCAGACGTCGAGGTTCAGGTCGCGACCAGCGGTCGAACGGACCTTGATGACATTACCGCAGGAGCAGCTGGCGGTAATTTCGGTGTATTTCGGGTGAATGCCTTCTTGCATGGCGGTTCTCCGCGTGCCGCCGCCCAGCCTGCCCGGATCTGACCTCAGATCCGCGCGCCCTTGAAACCATTCGGGCCGGGTACCGCACGCCTATAAAAAGGGACGCGGATCATACCCGCCCGGCCAGATGCCCGCAACGATCAAAAACTGAGCAGCCAGCAGCTCAGGACCGGCGCGGCAGGAACACCTCGGCCAGCATGCAGCGGGCACTGCCGCCGCCGACCCGCTCAATGGTCGGGATAGCCACCGGCAGCAGCCGCCCGTGCCGACCCAGCTGTTCCCGCTGGCTGGCGGTCAGCGCGGCGTGGGCGGTCTGCGACAGCACGATCAGGCGCTCGCCGGTCCGGTTGCACAGCTGCAGCAGGTTGGCGCAGAAGCCTTGTTCGGTCTGCGCCAGTGTCAGTTCGATCAGCTCGCGACCGCCGGCCAGCAAGGCCTGCTTGAGCGCGCTGCGCTCGGCCGGGTTCGGCAAAGCCTCCAGACAGGCCACCGCGAAGCGCTCGCCAACACTGAGCATGACATTGCTGTGATAGAACGGCCGGCCGGTCGAGGCGCGGGTGTCGAACAGCACCGCTGTGTAGCCAAGCTCGGCGGCATGGACCCGGACCAGCTCGCTGTCGCAACGCTCGGAGCGGGCGGCGAAGACCTGGCGACCAAGGTGATCGAACACCAGTGCGCCGGTGCCTTCGAGTGCCTGACCCGGCGCTGCGGCCAGCATGACCGGTTCGGCGGTGACAAAACCGGCTTGATTCAGCAACGCCCGCAGCGCTGCCGGCCGCACTTCCGCTTGCCGGTTGGCGGTGCGCATCGGATACAGCTGGACGCGACCGTCAGGCCAGGTCGAGAACCAGTTGTTCGGGAACACCGCATCGGGCAATGCCGGCGTATCCGGCGCTTTCTGCAGCCGCAGCACCTGCACGCCAGCCGCTTCCAGCTGGGCCTGCATGGCGGAAAACTCCGCTAGCGCAACCGCGCGAATCGCCTTGGCGTCGCCGCCGGCGTGCTGAAAATCGTTGTCGCGGGCGGTTTGCTCATTGAATGCAAAGTCATCGGGTGGGACCATGACGACCGTATCGGTCAGCTGGGCATGGATAGCAGGCATGGATCAGCATTGCGCAGACAGGAGGTCGGTCATGGTAACGGCGAGCGGGCACCGCGCGGATCTGAGCAGACCAGCAATCGGGGCGAGCCTTTCAAGTACGAATGTTCTAGACTCGTAATGGCTCGACAATCTCAGGGGATGCCACTCCGGATGAGTCCCGCATACGGGTGGCCCACACGGACGTTGCCAAGCGCGACGCCGTGCGTGGCGATATTGCTTGCGTTGGCAGTGCTTTGCCTGCCACGTGGGTTAATGGCGGCCGAACCGACCCGGGCCGAGGAACTGTTCCAGCTTGACCTGGAAAGTCTGCGCAATGTCAAAGTGGTCACCGCAGCACGGCGCAGCCAACCGCTCGACGAAGCGCCCGGCGCACTCACCGTTTTCACCCGCGAAGAAATGAATGCGCTTGGCGTGCGCACGCTCGATGAGCTGCTCAACTTTGTGCCGGGCATGCGCACGTACAACTTCGTCGGTCCCGACACCTCCGGCAAAACCGTCATCGAAACCCGCGGCGTTTATGAACCGTACGGACACATGATTTTGTTGCTGCTTGACGGTCAGCGTTTGTCAGCTGCCTACACCGGCAATTTCACTGGCGCCAATCGCTGGTTGTCACTGACGCCGATCGAACGGGTCGAAATCATTCGCGGTCCCGGTTCGGCACTATACGGTGGTAACGCCATGCTCGCGGTGATCAATCTGATCAGCGCGCAGGACGCACCGCGCCAGCAAGGCTTGCTCGAAGTCGGCGGTTTTGGTCATCGCCGTGCCGCGGTGCAAACCGGTGCTGGCAGTTTGCAGGATCCGCATTGGCGCGCTTGGCTGGAATGGCAGCGTGATGACGGTGACGATTACGACGGCGCTTTCGATCCGCTCGGTCGCGACGATGGCACTCGTGATCCGCACCGCGGTCGCGATGCGCTGCTGTCCGCCGGCACCGAATCGGTGGAACTTCAACTGCGCCACCACTGGCGACGCAGCGAAGATTTTTATCTGCTCGGCCGCATGGCCGATGGCATCAACTACAGCGAAACCGAGCAGAACAATGCTCGCTTGTCCTGGCAGCTGCAACAGGACAACCATCAGCTGACCTTGGCTGCGGCGTGGCTGCAAGCCAGCTGGGATGGCTTGACTCGCTTGGCACCGGATGGCGTGTTTCCGTTTCTGTTCGGTGACTTCATCGGCGGGCCAGCGCTCAAACATGAAGAGTGGCAACTCTCTGCCGATGCGCTCTGGCAATTCGACGATGACAATATCCTGAATTACGGCCTGGCTTGGGAGGAAGCGCGGATTCCACGCTCCGGCGCTTATGGCAATTACGATACCCGCAGTTTTGCCTATCTCGGTGCGCTGGTGCTGCAGGACGACGACGCCCATCGCGTTGTCGCCGATCAGGATCGTCGGCTGCGCGGCGGCTATCTGCAATGGGATCACCGATTCCGCGACGATTTGCGCGGCATTTTCGGCTTACGCTTTGATCAGTACGATCCGGGCGAGCAAGCAACAACGCCACGTGCGGCGTTCATCTGGCAACGCGATGACAGCAACCGCTTTGAACTGCAGTATGCCGAAGCGTATCGGCCACCCTCGCAAGCCGATCAATTCGTTCAGGAAACGCCGATTCTCGCCGCCAGCGAAGCACTGGATCCAATCCGTTCGCAAACACTGGAAGCCAGCTGGCAATACCGCAGCGAAGGCTGGGACAGTGAGCTGACACTGTACGCGCTGGCGATTGATGATTTGATTGGCCGATTGCCCTTGCCCGATGGTCGCGTTCGCATCGGCAACAGCGGCGAATTGCAAACCCGCGGTATCGAATGGCAACTGACCCGGCAACTACAGCGCAACTGGCTGCTGCGACTCAATGCCAGTCATGTCTTCGCTGCCGAAACCGACGACGCACCGCCTGATATCGCGCTCAGTGAACGCTATGCCAGCCGCGATATTCTCAGCTTCAGCAGTCATTGGCAGTTTGAGCGCTTGCGGATTGATCTGCTCGGCCACTGGGCACGCGCGGTGCCGGCCTTGTCTGGCGAAGGCCATTACAGCCAGCTGCATCTGAACCTGCGCTACCCGCTCAACGAGCAATGGGAGTTGTACGGCGGCCTGCGCAATATCACCGATGAGCAGGTGTTGGCGGCTGAGCCCGGCGTTGGTTTGGGTACCGATGACTACGGCAATATTGTCCGCGACTTGCCCCAGCGTGGCCGGCAGTGGTTGCTGGGTTTGCGCTGGCAATGGCAGCGGTGAGCTTATTGCGCTTCGGTTTTCTCGGCACCACAACGGGCGCAGCGCAGCAGTGTTACCAGCTTGCCCTGTTTGACATCAAAACCCGTGTTTTTCACCGGCTGCCATTTGTGAAAGCCTTCGCGGCACAGCGGGCTGATGCCCTGCTGGCGCGCTTTCTTGGCTTTCTGGAATGACAGCACCTTGGCCATGGCAGCAACTCAGTTAGAGAAAGGCGCTCAGCTTGCTGCCAGCAAACTGGCGAGACTGGTTTTGTCCGGCAGCACGAACTGCTGGCGGGCTTTGTCGCTGGCCAGCGTGTCGGCGCTGTAATAACTGAGCAGCAAAGCTTGAGCATCGCTAAGCAGATCCGGATTGGCGCTGACAAAAGACTGCCAACTCGGACAACGCTGTACGCCCTGCCGCGCCGCCATCACCGCAAGCAGCGCGTAAGTAATGGTCATGTGAAACTTTTCCGGCTTGCCGAGCGCAGCCGCATAACGCTGGATCGCGCTGGCGAAATGGCGCTGCGCCAGAATCACCGATTCCCGCTCCAAAAACAGAAAAGCCGCGCGCAGATGACCGAGGTGATCAAACAGCGCCGCCGGCAACGTCGCCTGCTCAAATTGCTGCAAGAAATGCGAATCGCTAACGGCCTGATGGGCCGACCATGCTGGGTGATTCATGCTCTCAACCGTTTTGTTATGGCGCCAGCTCTGTCCATACGAACCCTTGCCTCGCGAAGCCCTGCTTCACGAAGCTTGGCCTCGCAACAGCGCGCCTTGTTATTGGTATCACCAGCTTCGTTTCATCTGCTGGTCATCACGGCATCCTGCCATCGGCCTTGCTCAGTGATCCGCGCTGACCGTGCGTCCTTGCGCCCATTGCCGCAGGGCGACGATATGTTCCGCCATCACGACCGACAAAGGCTGCGTGGTAGTTAACGCTTCCAGCACGCCGACGTGCTGCAAAGGCTGACCGCTGGCATGGGCGCGGTACAACGCGGCAACCACGGCCTGTTCAATTTCGGCGCCGGAAAAGCCGTCGCTGGCTTCGGCCAGTGCCGGCAAATCAAAACCGGTCGGCTCGACGCCGCGTTTGCGCAGATGAATGCGGAAAATGTCCTGACGGATTTCTGCATTCGGCAAATCGACAAAGAAGATCTCGTCGAAGCGGCCTTTGCGGATCAGCTCCGGTGGCAGCTCCTCGATAGCATTGGCGGTGGCGACAACAAAAATCGGACTGCGTCGCTCGGCGAGCCAGGTCAAGAGGCTGCCGAGCACACGGCGCGAGGTACCGCCATCGTTGTCATCGGAGGCCAGTCCCTTTTCCATTTCATCGAACCAGAGCACGCACGGTGCGACCGCTTCCGCAAGCTTCAGTGCTTCGCGCAAATTGCGTTCGGTTTCGCCGTGGTACTTGTTATACAGCGCACCGAAATCGACCCGCAGCAGCGGCAAGCCGAGCAGGCCGGCGCTGGCTTTGGCGGCTAGGCTTTTGCCGCCGCCCTGCACGCCAACCAGCAAGACGCCTTTCGGTGGCTCCAGGCCTTTCGGTGGTTCGGCGCGGAAAAACACTTCGCGGTCGCTGAGCCAGCGCTTGAACTGGCGCAGGCCACCGACGTCAGCGAACTTGGCGGTTTCGTATTCAAATGAAACGACGCCCTGCATATCCAGCAGTTCGAATTTGGCGCGGTTGATTTCTGGCAACTCGTCTTCGCTGATGGCGCCGTCGTCATAAATGACATTGCGGACCAAGCGGCGAACATCGTTGTGGGTCAGGCCGCTAAGTAGCCGGGTCAGCTTGTCGAGCACTTCGCGATCGGTGCGGACTTTTTGCTGGTTGTGCTGCTCGGCGTAGCGACGCGCTTCGTCGGCGATCATCTCGCGGATTTCATCGCTCGACGGCAGAGACAGCGCCAGCTTGGCCGACAAGCGCTTCAGCTCGCCGGGCAGATCGAGCGCATGCGAAACGAAAATCAGTGTCCGGTTCAGCTGCTCGTGACCGAGTGCGATTTCCTTGATCAAGCGGATCAGCGCCGGATCATCGAGGTAGGGGTGAAAATCGAACAGCACATACAGGCCCGGATGCTTGCTGCTGCGGATGTGCTCGAGCAGGCGACGCGGTTCATTGGCATCTGGCGCGTTCTGGCTGTCGAGCGACAGGTCCTGCCGGCTCAGACCGGTGACCACGCTCCAGGTGAAGAAGGGCCGCGGCTGACTTTTCAGCGATTGCCGCAGCAGCTCGACTGCGCGCAATTCTTCGCGGGTTTCCAACACGATCAGCGGCGTCTGGCAACGCAGCAGCAGGCGCAGATCGGTCAGATCGCGGGCTTCACTCATGGTGGTCGTTCAGTCGGCAATGAAAAAGGGCCGCCATTTTGCCTGCGGCCCTGATTCACTGCTAGCGGTTCGGTGCTGTGCCGCGATAACACGCGGCGAGCGCGCTTATTTCAGTGCCAGAATGTGCTTGACCATGGTCAGCGCTTCGGCGTCGCTGACCCGGCCCTTGTGCGGCGGCATCGGGATCTGACCCCAGGTACCGGCACCACCGTTCAGAATTTTCTGCACCAACAAGGCTTCAGCGTTTTTGTCGGCGCGGTATTTTTCGGCCACTTTTTTGTAAGCCGGGCCGACCAACTGGGCGTCGTTGTTGTGGCAGGCGACGCAGGCATGTTTCTTCAGCAATTCTTCCGCCGGGTTGGCGGCAACAGAACTGGCGGCCGAGACCAGCGCAGCGGACAGCGAAAGCAGCAGCAAACGATTCATGACAAGAGACTCCGGCAATTCGGCAGGCAGCCAACACCCACCGTGGGTTTCAGGTAGCGGATTCGCTGGCGGCAAGTGTAGCCAGTTGCACAGGGCTTCGTCTGGCCGGGGCTGCGGCAAATTGACGCACGTCAATCGCCTGCACGATGCCGGTTTGCGTATGATCGTCATTCGTATACGTCCAACCATGTCGCCACGATGACTTCCGACCGCCGCCTGACCCCGCTCGATAGGCTCTGCGACCATGCCGACCGGCTGCTGCGCACGGTGTTCGCCGAGCCGGTCGCGGCCCGGCCGAATCCGGCCATGGCAACGGAACCGACCGAGCTCAGCACCGCCGAGCAGCGCCATGCTGCCGGGCTGATGCGGGTCAACCACGTCGGCGAGGTCTGCGCACAAGCGCTCTACCTCGGACAGGCGCTGACCGCTCGCGACCAGAACCTGCGCGCCCATCTGCTGGCTGCCGCTCGCGACGAAGCCGACCACCTGGCCTGGTGTGCCGAGCGGGTCGGCGAACTGGACAGCCACTTGTCGCGGCTGAATCCGCTCTGGTTTGGCGGGGCATTTATGCTCGGCGCCGCGGCCGGACTGGCCGGCGATGGCTGGAATCTGGGTTTTGTCGTCGAAACCGAGCGCCAGGTCGAGGCTCATCTGGACAGTCACATAGAAGGGGCCGAGGCGCTGCCAGACCAGGATCAGCGCAGTCGAGCCATCGTCAGCCGGATGAAAGCCGACGAAGCCGCCCATGCCGATGCCGCACTGGCGCTCGGCGCCCGTGAACTGCCGGCCCCCATCAAACAGGCCATGCGTGCGGCCGCCAAGCTGATGACCACGACCGCCTACCGGATCTGAGCGCTTCGCAAACAAGCGCCGACCCGCACCTGCAGACATCAATCGCCTGCCGAGCAGGTGCTCGGGTATCATGCCCGGCTTGCCCCTGTCCTGAATTGTTCGCCGCCGGTGTCCTCGCGCTCTGTCCATCCTGCCTCGCTATCGAAGCGGCCATCGCCTTCTAGCCCAGTCGCGCTTGCGTTTAGCCCTGTCGCGCTTGCGTTGGGAGCCGTGCTGTTGAGTCCATTCGCGTTGGCCGAGCAACTGCCGCCGCGCGACAGCTTTGACCCAGCCGCCTGCCCAGTGGCCAAGCCGCCAGTCGCCAGCATCGAACCGAAGATCGATCTCGGCGAAGCGCCACTGAATGCCAACGCCGACCACACCGAAATGCCGTCAGCGACGGAAATCCTGCTGCACGACAACGTCCGCATCGAGCAGGGCAGCCGCGCGCTGACCGCCGACCGCGCCCGGCTTGATGAGAGCAAGGGCACGATGGAAGCCGATGGCAATGTCGTGTTGACAGATCGCAATATCGAAATGCGCGGCAGCTCGCTCAGTGCCGACATGAACCGCGACAGCGCCACGGTGCGCGACACCCGCTATCGCTTGACCGACCGTGGCATGCATGGCTCGGCCAGCGAATTTTCAGTCGACGAATCCGGCTTCATCACGCTGAAAGACGCGACCTTCACCACCTGCCCGGAAGGTGACGAAAGCTGGCTGCTCAGCGCTGACGACATGCTGCTCGATCGCAACGAAGGCTGGGGCGAAGCCTGGAACATGAGCATCGATCTGTTCGGGGTGCCGGCGATTTACATGCCTTGGCTGACCTTTCCCATCGACGATCGCCGCCGCTCCGGTATTTTGATGCCGTCGTTCAGCAATGATGACGACAACGGCCTCGATATTGCCGTGCCGTACTACTGGAATATCGCCGAAAATTACGACGCCACGCTGACTCCGCGCTGGATTGAGAATCGCGGTTTTCAGCTCGGCACCGAGTTCCGCTATTTGACCGAAGCCAGCACCGGCACGATCTATGCCGAGGCGCTGCCCAACGATCGCGATGTCAGCGATGATCGGGACGCTGATCGCTGGTCGTATGACGTCAAGCATCGCACGCAGTTGTCGCAGCGCTGGCATGCCAGCATTGATGCCAGCGGCGTCAGCGATGACTTCTATTTTGAAGATCTGGGCCGCAATATTGCCGTCGCCAATGCCAATACCCTGACCCGCAGCGGCATCCTCGGTTACCGCGACCGGCACTGGCAAATCACCGGTGAAGTCATGCAGACCCAGGTGCTGCAGATCCCGGAAATCAGCGAGCCGTATCGCAAGCAACCGGAATTGCGTTTTCTCGGCCAGTACCCACGTATCTGGGGGCCGTTGGCGTTCGGCCTGAGCGGCAGCGCGACCCGCTTTGATCACCCGAATATCAACCGGCAGCTGGCCGACCGCACCGATGTTGCACCACAGCTGTCGCTGCCGATGAAAGCGATCTGGGGCTATCTGACCCCGACGATCAAGTACCGTTACAGCGAGTACGAACTGACCAATCAGCTGACCGATGAAGTCAGCACGCTTGAACGCGAACTGCCCATTTACAGCCTCGATACCGGCCTGTTTTTCGAACGCGAGCTAACTGCATTCAATCGCGAGCTGGTGCAGACGCTGGAGCCGCGGGTGTACGGACTTTACGTGCCGTATGAAGATCAAGATGCGCTGCCGCTGATTGATACCAGCGAACCGACGCCCAGTTATAGCCAGCTGTTTCGCGATAACCGCTTCATCGGTGTTGATCGGCAAGGTGATGCAAGGCAAGTCAGTGTTGGGGTGACGACCCGGTTTCTCAGTGCCGACGGTGGCGACGAGTTACTGCGCTTCTCGGTGGGCCAAGCCCGCTATCAGGATGATCGACAAGTCACGCTGCTGCCGAGCGACCCGGACGAAACCAACGATCGCTCACCGATCTTTGCCGAAGGCGCCGTGCATCTGAACGAGCGTCTGGAATTGCGGGGTCTGGCTGGCTGGGACGAGCAGGAAAACAACACCGTTCGCGGCAGTTTTGCCATTCACTATGAACCGGACGAGCGTCGCGTGGTCAATATCGAGCACCGCTACCGGGAGTACCGCGACCGCACCGCCGAGCAAACCGATTTTTCGTTTGCCTGGCCGCTCAGCGGCTACTGGCAGCTGGTTGGCCGCTGGCAGCATGATCTGAGTGAAGATACCGATATCGACAGCTTTCTCGGTATCGAATATGAATCCTGCTGTTGGGCGGTCCGGGTGGTCGGTCGCCGCTATCTGAACGTTCAGCTGGACGAGGATGGCGGCATTATCGGCACCACCCCGGATGAGTTTGATCGGGGCATTTATTTCCAGTTTGTGTTCAAAGGTTTGGGCGGCGCTGGTGGCAACAGCTTGCGCAGCTTGCTGACCGAAAACATTGATGGTTACGAAGACAGGTTGAGTCCGCAATGAAAACGTTGTTGAAGAAAATTACTGGTCCGACGCTGGCTATCGCATTGTTGTCGACTGCCCTGACGGCGCATGCCGGCCAGGCCCTTGATGAAGCCGTTGCCCTGGTTGATGACGATGTCGTCTTGAAAAGCGAACTCGACCGTCGGGTCAGCAGCGTGCGTCAGGATTTGGCAGCGCGGAAAGTCCGCATGCCGCCGGATGACGTGCTGCGTCAGCAGGTGCTGGATCGCTTGATTACCGACAATGTCCAGTTGCAGATGGCACGCCGGGCCGGTGTTCGGGTTGCTGAGCAGGAACTGGCGCAGATCATCGAAAACATCGCCAAAGAAAACAGCATGTCGCCGGAACAGTTCCGCTTGAAACTTGCCAGCGAAGGCTTGAGCTATGAGCTGTTCCGCGAAGATCTGCGCAACGAAGTGCTGATCAGCCGGGTTCGCCAGGGCGCGGTCGGTCGACGCGTTTTCATCAGCGAACAGGAAGTCGACGCCATGATGGAAACGCTGGCCGCGGAAGGTGAAAACCGCACCGAATACCACCTCGGCCATATCCTGCTGGCAATTCCGGAGAGCGCCAGCACGGACGATGTTCGCGCGGCCAGCAGCAAGGCCCAGCAACTGGTCAGCAAGCTGCGCGACGGCGCCGATTTTGCTGAACTTGCCATTGCCAACTCCGCCGGTCAGGAAGCCCTGCAAGGCGGTGATTTTGGTTGGAAAACCGCAAACCAGTTGCCGACGCTGTTTGCCAGCGCCGCCAAATCTTTGAGCCCCGGCCAAATCTCCGAACCTCTGCGTTCAGCCTCGGGCCTGCACATTCTGAAGTTGTTCGATAGCCGCGGTAACGAGCGGGTGGTGGTTCAGCAAACGCTGGCCCGTCACATCCTGATCAAGCCGAGCACCATTCTGAACGAAGTTGAAGCCGAGAAGAAAATTCGCGATCTGCATCAGCAGGTCAAAAATGGCGGTGACTTCGCAGCACTGGCCAAGACTCATTCGGAAGACCCGGGTTCGGCGAACCAGGGCGGTGAACTTGGTTGGGCCAATCCGGGCACGTTTGTCCCGGCTTTCGAACAAACCATGGCCGGTTTGCAGCCGGGCGAAATTTCGGAACCGTTCCGCAGTGAATTCGGTTGGCATGTCATGCAGGTGCTGGAACGACGCGACGACGATCAAACTGCAGAGCGCAAGCGCCAGCAAGCTTATCGCGTCCTGCACTCGCGCAAATACGATGAGGAAGTCGAGTCGTGGGTGCGCGAGATCCGCGATCAGGCCTTCATCAAAATTCTCGAAAAGCCCAAAGCAGGTTAAGCGGTGTCATTGCCACGATTGCTGCTGACCACCGGTGAACCGGCCGGCATCGGCCCGGAACTGCTGGTCCGGCTGGCGCAGCAAGCGTGGCCCTGTGCCATGGCAGCGGTTGGCGATGCGGCCTTGCTGCAGCAGGCGGCAAATCGACTCGGTTTGCCGCTGCAATTGCAGCAGTCTGGTGTTGACGAGAATTGGCCTGCGCATCAACCAGGCCAGCTGCTTTGTATCCCGGTGCCACTGGCACAACCCGTCAAGGCGGGTCAGCTCGATACGCGCAACAGCGCATTTGTGCTTGGTCAATTGCAGCTGGCGGCCGATGCTGCATTAGCCGGGCGAATTGACGCCATTGTCACCAACCCCGTGCACAAAGGCGTGATCAACGACGCGGGCGTCGCGTTCTCGGGCCACACCGAATTTTTCGCCGCCTGTGCAGGCCAACCGAGTGAGCCAGTACCGGTACTGATGCTGCTGGCGACCGATGGTTTGCGGGTCGCGCTGGCGACCACGCACCTGCCTTTGCGCGCGGTACCGGATGCGATCACTCGTGAACGTCTGAGCGCGACGCTGCGCCTGCTGCACAGCGAACTTCAACAAAAATTTGCCTTACAGCTACCGCGCATCGCCGTGCTCGGTTTGAATCCACACGCAGGCGAAGGTGGCCATATGGGCGATGAGGAAATTCGCGTCATTGCCCCGGTCATTGCCAGCCTGCGCGCGGAAGGCTTGCAGCTGACCGGTCCCTTGTCCGCCGATACCGCCTTCAACGCCGACAAACTCGCACAATACGATGCCTATCTGGCGATGTACCACGATCAGGGCCTGCCGGTCTTGAAAGCGCGCGGATTTCATCGCAGCGTCAACATCACGTTGGGCTTGCCATTCATTCGCACCTCGGTCGATCACGGTACGGCACTTGATCTGGCCGGCACTGGCGTCGCCGATACCGGCAGTTTGATTTACGCCACACAAACTGCGCTGGCGCTGATTGCCGCGCGCCGGCACGCATAACAATTTATGTAGCCACACACGGCGACGCGCATAGCTGCACAGGTCACTACACGGGATAGAATGTCGATGAGCCACAATGCGCCCCCACCTGCTACACCCAATCCGGGCGAGCACAAAGCGCGCAAACGCTTTGGCCAAAATTTTCTGCACGATCAGAACATCATCGGCAAAATTGTCCAGGCACTGAATCCGAAACCGGAAGACCGCTTGTTTGAAATCGGCCCCGGGCTCGGCGCGCTCAGCAAGCCGGTGCTGCAACGCAGCGGCAAGCTCACCTGCATCGAACTCGATCGCGATGTCATTCCGATTCTGCAACACGAACTGGCCGGGCTCGGTGAACTGACCATCGTCAATCGCGATGTGCTGACCGTTGATTTCAGCGAGCTCGCTGGTGCCACGCCGATTCGGGTGTTCGGCAACCTGCCTTACAACATTTCCACTCCGCTGATCTTTCATCTGTGCCAGTACCTGCCGGTGATTACCGACATGCTGTTCATGTTGCAGAAGGAAGTCGTCGAGCGGATGGCGGCCGGCCCCGACGATGATGCTTACGGCAGGCTATCGGTGATGCTGCAGTATTACTGCGAAGTCAGTTACTTGTTCACCGTGCCGCCCGGCGCGTTTCGTCCGGCGCCCAAAGTGCAGTCGGCGATTGTGCGCTTGCTGCCGCATCGCACACGGGCTCTGCGACCGGATCAGGAACCTCGCTTTGCCGAGCTGGTCAGCCTGGCGTTCAACGCCCGACGGAAAACGCTGCGCAATGTCTGGCGCGAAACCGTCACCGAACCGCAATTCACCGCAGCTGGCATTGATCCGGGTTTGCGGCCAGAGAATCTGGCGCTTGCTGATTACCTGCGGTTGACGACGGTGCTGCACCCCTGACATGGGCGGCACGTTGGCCACGAGACGCATGGCGCTGGACGAAACTACCGTGCGCTAACTGATTTTTTTCACTGGCTTCGGATTCGCAAAGATGAGCTGTCGGCAACACTTCACCTTGTTCGCAGCGTTTGCACTGCTCCTGACAAGTCACGCCACATCAGCGACAGAGCCCCCATCGCGAGCCAGCTCAACGACACCACGCAATATCATTCTGATGATTGGCGATGGCATGGGCTTTGGTCAGGTCAGTGCCCATCGGCAGTATCAGGACAATCCTGCCACGCCAGCGCTGGAAC
>CAMLNB010000025.1 GCA_946481205.1 uncultured Kangiella sp.
TACGTCGGCCAATGCAGCTGCCGACATCGGCCGGCCGAAATGCCAGCCCTGCATATAGTGCACACCGCGCTCGCGCAAGAATGCTGCTTGTGCCGCGGTTTCCACCCCTTCGGCAATCATCTCAAGGTTTAATGACTTGGCCATTGCAATGATGTGCAACACAACCTGGCTGGTCGGCGCATCGGTGCCAACGGTATCAATAAACGATTTGTCGATTTTCAGATAGTCCAGCGCGAAATTTTCCAGATGCGACAGGCTGGAATAGCCGGTACCAAAATCATCAATCGCTACGCCAACGGCGAGTTCACGAATGCGGTTGATCTGCTCGCGCGCCCGATCGGCATGCAGAAAGCCGCGCTCGGTCAACTCGACCACCACCGTCCGCGGCGCGGCAGATAAGCTCTGGTTCAATTGCTTGAGCCGAGCCACTGTCTCGTGCAGCTCCATATCGGCCGCAGCAATATTGATGGAAATGTGAAAATCCGGCTGTAAAGCCAGAAGTGCCGGCACGTCATTGGCCACTTGCTGGAACACATAGCCGGTGATGCGGGTGATAAAACCATCGGCCTCGGCTGCCGGGATGAACAAATCCGGCCGCACCAACTCCCCGTCACGACGACGCCAACGGATCAGCGCCTCCGCACCGACGATGCGCTGGCTTACAGACTCGACAATCGGCTGGTACAACAAAAAGAACTCGTTGCGCTTCAGCGCGCTGCGCAGCTGACTGCGTAGCGATTGCTGCATCCGGAGAAAACGCAGCACCAGCATGGCGATCAACACACCAACAGCGACACCAATCGGCACCAGCTTCCAGGCCAGCGCTTGCTGGCTGTGCCTCAGCTCGGCGGTCGGCAACGCGGCATAGACAATGAAATCGCCAACATTCGAGCGCTTGAGTCCGACGATATGACCGGCATCGGTAAACGCCACTTCATCGTGCTGATGCAATCGGGCAATCCATTCCGGCCGGAACTCACCGCGACCGACAACCCGGACATTTTCTCGGCCACCGACCAAGCCCAGCGATACCGTTGGCTGATCGATAAAGACATCGATCGCCAATTCACGGTGAACAATGGCAGCAAAACCATGATGCTCGGACAAAAAGAAATGTCGCCCCGACCCCGGTGGTAATTCCACTGCCAGCCGCACCGCGTAACCCAATGCACTGACGTAATCGGGCGCGCCGATGGGATACGCACTGCCGTGGGCGCCAAGCGACGAACAAATCAGATGGTTGTTGTCGACATAACCGACCGCCTGCAAATACGACGAGCCCATGTCGATTGCCTGCATCGTTGCCAATCCTGCCGGGCCGCAGGGCTCGTGCGCTACGTTGGCCTCTAGCTGTTGCTGCGCGGACTGGATCTGGCGGCTGGTTTCATTACTGCGCCGCAGCACTTCCCCGGCCAATGCCAGCACACGCTGCTCGGCATCGCTAACGCTTTGCTTGTATGCCAAAAACAGCGTCACCGCCACTGGTGCGCTGACCGCTGCCACGGCCACGGTTACCGCCAACAGAAAAGGCGCGTATTTGCTCACCCGTCATGCAACTCTGGTTCGAACCGATGCAGCCAGTGTAGCTGCTTGGCCGGATGCGGCACGGCTCAGGGGGCAAAACGCCGCACCACCGCGATGACACGATCGATATCGGCATCGCTGACATCCAGGTGCGTCACCAGCCGCAACCGATACAGACCGGTCGTCAGGATGTCGTGCTGTTTCAGGTGTGCGACAAAGGCGGCGGCGTGGGCCGGTGTCACGCTCAGGAACAACATATTGGTGTGCGCCGATTCGACGCTGACATGCGCCAATCCAGCCAGTCCCGCCGCAAGCCGTTTGGCTCGGTCATGATCTTCCGCCAAACGCGCCACGTGATGCTCAAGCGCGTACAGACCGGCCGCCGCCAGCACCCCGGCCTGACGCATGCCGCCACCCAGCATTTTGCGCCAGCGTTTGCCGGCTTGAATGAAATCCTTGTTACCCAGCAAGACCGAACCCACTGGCGCGCCCAAACCTTTCGACAAACAAATCGATACGCTGTCAAACGGCTTGGTCAACTCGCGTTCGGCTTTGCCGCTGGCCACTACTGCGTTGAAAAAGCGCGCACCATCGAGATGGCAACTGAGGCCACGTTTGCGCACCAATGCGCTTGCTTGTTCGATGTAGTCCTGCGCGATCACGCGGCCATGCCAGGTGTTTTCCAGCGCCAGCAAGCGGCTGCGGGCAAAATGCGGATCGTCCGGCTTGATTGCCGCTTCGATTTTGTTCAGCGGCAGCGAGCCATCCGGCGCATGTTCGATCGGTTGTGGCTGAATGCTGCCAAGCACCGCCGCACCGCCACCTTCGTATTTGTAGGTGTGAGCGTCCTGACCGACCAGGTATTCGTCACCACGTTGGCAATGGCACAGCAACGCGATCAGATTGGATTGGGTGCCACTGGGTACAAACAGACCGGCTTCGAAACCCAGCCGTTCGGCCAAGCTGGCTTGCAGGCGATTGACGGTTGGATCATCACCAAACACGTCATCGCCAACCTCGGCAGCGGCCATGGCGGCACGCATCGCGGCTGTGGGGCGGGTGACGGTATCGCTGCGCAAATCAATCAAGTGTGTGGTCATGGTCGAAACCCGAAAACGGTAGCTCAGGGGATGGCACTGGCGTCAGAGCGTAACATCGGCATCGGTACCGACCAAGCTGCGCGATGGCACCATGACTCGCTACCGTAGCGCGATGGGAATACCCGTACGGTCACCGGGCTTATCCCATGGCCACCACGGCAACGCATGCGCTGATTGCTGACAGCAGGCTGGCAGTCAGTACCCAGCAAAGAGGGAGCCGAAGCCGTATCATCTGCACATCCGCTCCCGTTCACGGCCATTGGCCGCTCCCCATGTCCGAGACTTCCACCGCATCCACCAGCACCGCAGCGTCCGCCACGACGCCTGCGACCGCCGCCACGCCAGCAACGACCGGCATGACCTTGGTCAAACCCGAGCAACACGGCGATACCAGCCGTGCCGTGCTGCGCACACTGCTGCCATTTCTGAAACCCTATCGCTGGCGCATTGCGCTGGCATTGAGCTGCCTGTTGGCGTCCAAGCTCGCCAACCTCGGCGTGCCGATGCTGATGAAGGAACTGGTTGATGATCTGAACGTGGCGCCAAGTCTGTTGGTGCTGCCGGTAGCCTTGCTGATTGCTTACGGCGCTTCGCGCATCTCGGTCAGCTTTTTCAACGAAATGCGCCAGATCGTTTTTGCCCGGGTCATGGCACGCAGTGCCCGCACGGTCACGTTGCTGGTGTTCCGACACTTGCACGCGCTGAGTTTGCGCTTCCACTTGGCAAGGCGCACCGGCGGAGTTTCGCGCGATGTCGAGCGCGGTGGCACCGCCATTTCCGATCTGCTGGATTGGACGCTGTACACGATCATTCCGACCATTCTGGAAGTGACCTTGGTCACCATTGTGCTGGTCTGGGCCTACGATGTCGGCTTTGCCGTGATCACATTCGCGACGCTGATTCTGTACGTGATCTGGACGTTCAAAGTCACCAGCTGGCGCAATCAGTTCTACAAGCAGTCGGTCGAAGCCAATACCGCCGCCAGTGCCAAAGCCGTCGACTCGCTGCTCAATTACGAAACCGTCAAATACTTCAACAACGAAGAGCACGAAGCCTCGCGCTACGACGAAACGCTAATCAAGCAGGAAGACGCCAACGTCAAATCGCTGAAGACCTTGGCGGTATTGAACGTCGGCCAGGTTGCCATCATCAGCTTGGGCGTCACCGCGATGATGTGGCGTGCCGCCGACGGCGTGGTCAGTGGCGCGATGACCATCGGCGATCTGGTGTTGGTCAATGCCTACCTGCTGCAATTGGCCAGCCCGCTGAATTTCCTCGGTATGATGTACCGTGAAGTCAAACAAGCGCTGACCAATATCGAGAAACTGTTCGGCCTGCTCGATGAGAAGAAAGAAGTCGACGACAAGCCAGACGCGAAGACGTTGAAAACCCAGAACGCCGAAATCGTGTTTGATAACGTCCGGTTCGGTTACGACGAACGTCGGGAAATTCTCCACGGCGTATCGTTCCGGGTCGGCCCCGGCGAAACCGTGGCGGTGGTCGGCCATTCCGGTTCCGGCAAATCGACCCTGGCCCGCTTGCTGTATCGCTTTTACGATGTCGGCGCTGGCAGCATCCGTATCGACGGTCACGACCTGCGCGATGTGAGCCAGGACTCGTTGCGCAGCGCCATTGCCATCGTGCCGCAGGATACCGTGCTGTTTAATGACAATATTCTCTACAACATTCGCTATGGCCGGCCCAGCGCCAGCGATGAAGAAGTGTTTGCGGCAGCACGCGCCGCCCATATTCACGATTTCATTGTCAGCCTGCCGGATGGTTACCAAACCGAAGTCGGCGAGCGCGGCCTGAAACTCTCCGGTGGCGAGAAGCAGCGGGTCGCAATTGCCCGCGCCTTGCTGAAGAACCCGGCCATCCTGATTTTTGATGAAGCGACGTCGGCGCTGGATTCGCGCTCGGAAAAAGCGATACAGGAAGAGCTGGATCGGATCGCTGTCGGCCGCACGACGCTGGTCATCGCCCACCGGCTGTCCACCATCATGAACGCCGACGAGATCCTGGTGCTCGATCACGGCCAGATCATCGAGCGCGGCAAGCACAGCGCCTTGCTGGCCGCCAATGGTCATTACGCCGCGATGTGGCGTTTGCAACTGCAGGCTGCGGAAGTGGGTGATGTGGCGACGGTCGATGCGCTGGCATCGCCGGTGCAACGATAAAAAAAGGCCGCTTTGACGCGGCCTTTTTCTTCCCTCGATAACAATGAGGGTAAGAACGCGACAGCTCAGCCAAAATCCTTCTTCAGCGCCGCCAGCGTGTTGGCCGGAATCATCATTGCCATTGTGTAATGCGGATGGTCGCAACCGAACATGGCCGACGCGCCATCACGTAACGCGGTGATGTGATCGCGGGAAAACTCGAAGCGCAGGAAGTGCACGGACGAGGTTTTCTCGGCCGTTTCACGATCCAGATCTTCATCGGCAATGGCATAGACCGGGCCGAAGCCCTGCACTTGCACATAGACCCGATCCTCGACGCCAATCAGCCGAGCCAGTTCGCGCTTGCGCTGCTCAACATCCGGGTACTCGATCAGCATGGTTGCTTTCCAGTTGCCACCATTCGGCACCAACGGGTTGTAGGCATCCAGCTCACCTTGTATGCCAGCCTCGTCAAAGGTTTTCTCGACTCGCAGCATCTCCTGAATCTGGTAGCGAATGGTTTTCTCGTCTTCAAACTGGATAGTCAGATGCTCCCCCAGATGCACCGTGCGCAAGCGCCGATGCGGAATCACTTCGGCGCGAAATTGCGGGCGGATCTTGGTATAGGCTTCCAGCGTCAACAGACTGTCGCGGCGGATCATGATGTTCACCTCGGTTCTGAGTTACAGCCCATAAGCAACAGCCAGCAAACTGATTGGATGCTGTAGCGTCGGTTTTGGCAGTTGTTGTTCATCCATCCCTTGTTGCAAATGATGACCGGCCAGCGGGCAATCGGAGGTCATGTACTGTACGTCCGGCTTGGCCATCGCTTTGACCACCGGTTTGCCAATTTTCATCGCGGTCTCATGGTGTTCTTTTTTAACGCCATAAGTGCCGGCATGACCGGAACAGCGCTCGATGACCTGCATCGTGGTACCGGGTACCAGCTTGAACAGCTCCTCGGTTTTGCGGCCCATGTTCTGCACCCGGCCGTGACACGGAACGTGATAGGCGACGGTGCCGAGCGCAGTCTTGAAATCGGTTTTCAACAGCTGATCTTTATGCCGCGCCACCAAGTACTCGAACGGATCCCACATCGACTCCTGCACCAACTTGACGTCGGCATCGTCCGGGAACAGCAGCGGGATCTCCTGCTTGAACATCAGCGTGCACGACGGCACCGGCGACATCAGCGCATAACCTTGCCGCGCCAGCGTCGCCAGCAGCGGAATATTGGCCTCCTTGGCTTTTTTCACCGCCTCCAAATCGCCCAGCTCCAGCTTTGGCATGCCACAGCAGCGGGCACCGTTGACCAGCTGATACGGCACGCCGTTGTGCTGCAACACCTTGATCAGATCCTGACCGATCTGCGGCTCGTTATGGTTGACATAGCAGGTGGCGAAAATCGCCACCTTGCCCGGCGTCCGCTCGCCGTCCTTGGCGAGGAGCGAGTTATCGCTCGCAGGTGCGCTCTGGGTTAACGTCTTGCTGGCGAATGTCGGCAACCAGGCTTTGTGATGGACGCCAAGCTGGCTTTCCATCAGCTTGCGGACCGGCTTCAGATTGGTAAAGGCATTGGCGGCCTGCACGACGATCGGCACACCGGCCACCGCGCCTTGCAGATCGGTATTGGCCAGCAACTGCTCGCTTTTTCTCACATCGCCGTTTTTGAACTTGATCGCCTTGGCGCGCAGCATCAGGTGTGGGAAATCCAGATTCCACGGATGCGGCGGCACGTACGGGCATTTGGTCATGTAGCAGAGGTCGCAGAGATAGCATTGATCGACGACCTTGAGATAATCCTTCTTGTCGACACCGTCGACTTCCATCGTGCTGCTGTTGTCGACCAGATCGAACAAGGTCGGAAAGCTGTTGCACAGCGACACGCAGCGCCGGCAGCCGTGACAGATATCAAAAACCCGTTCCAGCTCCTTGTCGCAATCGGCCGCGTCATAGTATTTCGGGTCTTGCCAATCAATGGCATGACGAGTCGGCGCTTCCAGACTGCCTTCGCGAGTCGACATGCGCGCTCCTTTTTTTTCAGGACATCTGTTTCAGGGCATCTTGCTGTCGCAGCGGCTTCCGCAAGCATTCGTTCGGGTGGCCAACACGAATGCGCGGCAGCACCGGCCACCACGCCTCGATCACGCTGCGTGGTGGTGGCGTGCCTGCTGCTGTCAGTCGGTCAGGGCGTCCAGCGCTTTCTGGAACCGGTTGGCGTGCGAACGCTCGGCTTTGGCCAGGGTTTCAAACCAGTCGGCAACTTCTTCAAAGCCTTCGCTGCGCGCGGTTTTGGCCATGCCCGGGTACATGTCGGTGTACTCGTGGGTTTCGCCAGCGACAGCCGCTTTCAGGTTCAGCCGCGACGCGCCAATCGGCAAACCGGTGGCCGGATCGCCGACGGCTTCAAGAAACTCAAGATGACCATGGGCGTGACCGGTTTCGCCTTCGGCGGTTGAGCGGAACAACGCGGCAACGTCGTTCTGACCTTCGATATCGGCTTTGTTGGCGAAGTAGAGATAACGGCGATTGGCCTGCGATTCGCCAGCGAACGCGGCTTTCAGGTTCTCTTCCGTTTTGCTGCCTTTGAGTTGGGCCATGTGGGCCTCCTGCTGCGGTTGGTGATGACCATTCCACTCGCCACCAACGATGGTGAGTGAACCGTACCCCTGCCGTCGTTCCACTCGGGCGAGCGAAACGCGGCAACAACCTGTTTGTCAGCAGCGTCGACTGCGTGGTCCGTTCAGGCCTCGTCGACTACCTGAACCGGACACCGGCGCCGGGACAACCGACCCGACTGGTGACTGCTGCGCCGCTTGCTCGCAACAGGCCCGGCCGGCTGTCGGCAGAACCGAATCGTCCTGATCGTTTGCTATCGATCCGGGCGACTTATGCATGGAATGCACTTGCCGATTGAATACCCCCTGCGTCGTCAAGGCCAATAGGCTGCAGCTGTGATTGCGATAGAGACGGCCTATCGCGACGCCAGCACAGCCGCCCATTCAGCATAGGCTACAAAACGCCAGGGGCTGTGAGCGGTTGCCACACCACTGCGACGGAGCCGCCCGTGGCGCAGTGCAAGGAATGAGGAGCGAGGTGTGCTCGTTGCACATGAGCGACGAATGACACCGCAATGCGCCGCGGGCGGCCCGTCCGAAAGGGTTGTGCCCAGAAAGGCGCCATGCCGCGTTGCTCGTCGTTCATTTGGAGTGACCAAACCTCTCTCCTCGCGCCTTGCCTGGCGCCTTTCTTGGCGGCAACGCAGTGGTGTGGCAACCGCTCACAGCCCCTCACTTGTCATCGTTTCGTCGCCAGCCTGTCATGGCCACCGCCTACCCTCGCCGCGGGTCCGGTCAGCCGACCGGTTTCATGCTTGCTTGCGAGGGAATCCCTATGAACCAAAACAAGGATCGCCGGTTGTCGCGTCGGCGTTGGCAGCCGCTGGCCGTCGCGGTTGCCGCCGGACTCGGCCTGCTCGGCAGTGCTCATGCCGATGTTGTCATCAGTCAGGTATACGGTGGCGGTGGCAACACCGGCGCAACACTGCGCAACGATTTCATCGAATTGCATAACACCGGCGCCGAACCGGTGACGCTGGATGGCTGGAGCGTACAGTACGCCTCCGCTGGCGGCAGCAGCTGGCAGCGCAGCAACCTGAGCGGCGTGATCGCGGCCGGCCAGTACCTGCTGGTGCAACAGGCGGCTGGTACCGGCGGCAGCGTCGATCTGCCGACCCCGGATTTCATCGGCACCATTGCAATGTCGGCCTCCAGCGGCAAAGTCGCGCTGGTCAATCACCAGACCGCGCTGAGCTGCAGTGCCGGTTGCGACAGCGTTGCCGGCGTGATCGATTTCGTCGGTTTTGGCGGCGCCAGCAGCAGCGAAACCGCGCCGACGCCAGCGCTGAACAACACCAGCGCCGCGCTGCGCAAAGCCACCGGCTGCACCGACAGTGACAACAACAGCAGCGATTTTGAAACCGGCACGCCGAGCCCGCGCAATGGCGCCAGCGCGTTTGTGCTCTGCGATGGCGAAGGTGGCGGCGGTGGCGGCGGCAGCAATGACAAACGCATCGCCGAGATTCAGGGCGTGGCGCATTTGTCGCCGCTCGCCGGCCAGCCAGTCACCAATGTTCCCGGCGTGGTCACTGCGGTACGCAGCAACGGCTTCTTCATGCAGGACGAAACCGCCGATGCCGATCCGGCCACCTCGGAAGCGCTGTTTGTGTTCACCAACAGCGCGCCCAGCGTTGCGGTGGGTGACCGCATCACGGTCAACGGCACGGTCACCGAGTTCCGCCCCGGTGGCACCGGCGGCAGCAACAACCTGACCATTACCGAACTGGTATCACCGAGCGTTACCGTGCTCGCCCGCGGCGTTGCGTTGCCGGCGCCGGTGCTGCTCGGCAACGGTGGTCGAGCGGTGCCAAGCAGCGTGATTGCCAGTGGCATCACCGGCAGCATCGAAACCCGCGCCAGCCTGAACCTGAATGAAGGCATTGATTTCTACGAAAGCCTCGAAGGCATGCGCGTGCAGATCAACGGCGCGCTGGTGGTCGGCCCGACCAATGATTTCAACGAAGTGCCGGTGGTGGTCGACAACGGCCTGAACGCCGATGTCCGCACCGCGCGCAATGGTGTCGTCATCCGCGCCAATGATTTCAACCCGGAGCGCATTCTGCTTGATGACGGCTTTGTCAGCGTGCCGCAAGCCAATGTCGGCGACAGTTTTGCCCAGGTCATCGGTTTGATGGATTACAGCTTTGGCAATTTCAAACTGCTGCCAACGCAGTTGTCGCCGCTGCTGAGTGCCGGTCTGCAACCGGAAGTGGCGCGGGTGGCGCAGCTTGGCGAAACCACCATTGCCTCGTACAACGTCGAGAATCTGGCCGCAAATAATGATCCGGCCAAGTTCACCCGGCTGGCGCAGCAAATCGTCAACAATTTGCGCAGCCCGGACATCATCGCCGTGATGGAATTGCAGGACAACAACGGCGCCAGCAACGACAGCGTCGTCAGTGCCGAGCAAACCGCGGCGACCTTGATTGCGGCCATTCAAGCCGCTGGCGGTCCGCTGTATCAGTACCGCGACATCAATCCGGCCGATGATCAGGACGGTGGGCAACCCGGTGGCAATATCCGTCAGGGTTTTCTGTTCAATCCGCTAGCCGTGCGCTTTGTCGATCGCGCTGGCGCCAACGCCAGCACCGCCAATGCCGTCGTCACCGATAGCAGCGGTGTCCGTCTGCAATACAGCCCAGGTCGCATTCAACCGACTGATAGCGCGTTCGACAACAGCCGCAAACCGCTGGCGGCCGAGTTCTTGATCGACGGCAACCGGGTGTTTGTGATCGCCAACCACTTCAATTCGAAAGGTGGTGATCAGCCGCTGTTCGGCCGCTTCCAGCCACCGGCACGCAGCTCGGAAATCCAGCGTACCGCGCAGGCCAACATCGTCGCCGAGTTCGTTGCCGATCTGCACGCCGCCGACCCGACTGCGAAAGTGATCGTGCTGGGCGATATCAATGACTTCCAGTTCTCCGACACGATGGCGATTCTGGAGTCAGCCGGCCTGCATGATCTGATCAGCGGCTTGCCGGAGAGCGAGCGTTACACCTATGTCTTTGAGGGCAACTCGCAGGCACTCGATCACATTCTGGTTAGCGACGCCTTGCTGAGTCAGGTCAACGAGTACGACGTCGTGCACATCAACAGCGAGTTCGCCGATCAGGCCAGCGATCACGATCCGGAAGTGGCGTTCCTGCAGCTGCCGCTCGGCGGCAACGATGTCAGCAGCCAGTTCAGCGTCAGCAAGTCGGGCCTCAGCTACAACCGCAGCACCGGTCTGTACACCGGCACGGTGACGCTGACCGCGCGCGCCGATATCACCGGGCCGCTGATCGTGCGCTTGAGCGGTTTGCCGGCCGAGATCACGCTGGTCAACGCCGCGGGCGCGGTCGCCGATCAACCGTTCCTGCGCCTGAACGGCGCCAGCAACGGTCAGCAGCAGAAACTGACGCTGCAGTTCCGCAACCCGGCGCGGACCGCGTTCACCTACGGCATCAACGTTCGGCAAGGCGAATTCTGAGCAGTCGCCACGCTGGTACCTGTCGCCGCAGCCGATGAACCGGCTGCGGCGATGCTCCGACACCGATAAGGATTTTAATCATGAAACTGTTTGCCAGTTTGCTCGGCGCTGCGGCGCTGCTGTTTGCCAGCGCCAGCCGCGCTGATCTGTTGTACCGCATCGACATCGACACCAGCAGCCTGGCTGGTGTCGGTTTTATCGAGTTGTCGTTGGGCGGACTTGCTGATGCGCCGTCGGCGCACGCCATTCTGACCAGCTCAACCGGCAATGCCTTTGGCGCCGTGGTCGATCAGTTTGGTCAGGTCAGCGGCGAACTCGGTAGCACGCTGAGCTTGGCCAGTGAACTGGGTTTCGCCGATTTGCTGCAAGAAGTCAGCTTTGGCGACAGTCTGGCGCTGCAACTGCAGCTGACCGGTGCCTGGCTCGATGCCATTGGCAACAGCGGCCTGACGTTTGCCATCAAACTGTGGAGCGCAGAGTTTTCGCCGCTGCTGACCCGCGATGAGTTCGGTGATTTGCTGCGCCTGGAGCTGATGCCCGGCGGTTTTGTTCAGAGCGATATCTTCAGTGACTATGTCAGCGTGCAGCCATTGGTGTTGGTGCCGAATCCGGCCAGCGTGTTGTTGGTGCTGATCGGTGGCCTCGCCTTGCTGCACGCGCGTCGCCGTTCGCGCAAGCATTAATCGGGAGTTTTGCTGGAACTGCCGAGATAACTCGCGGGCCTGGGCACAGACCGTTTGCGCTGTGCCCAGGCCGTTGAGTTCCACCAAGCTCAGATCTCGCGTGTACCGCTCTGAGCGTCTGATCGGCATTAGCACAGTTCATGTGCGCTCGCCGCCACCCGCTGCCTTGAGTATGATGACGTTTCGGCGACGAGCCCAATCGCATAAAGCATGACGACTTCCTCTCCGGCCACTGCGCATGGTATTCGCTTCATCGAAGCGTTCTGGTTTTGGCTCAAGCTGGGTTTTATCAGCTTTGGCGGTCCGGCCGGGCAGATCGCGGTGATGCATCAGGAGTTGGTGGAGAAAAAACGCTGGCTGTCGGAGCGGCGTTTTCTGCATGGACTGAATTACTGCATGATGCTGCCGGGACCGGAAGCGCAGCAGCACGCGACCTATATCGGCTGGCTGCTGCACGGTCGCTGGGGTGGGCTGGCAGCCGGTGTGCTGTTTGTCTTGCCGTCGCTGCTGATCTTGATCGCACTGTCCTGGATTTATTTCCGCTTCGGCAACGTGCCGGTCGTCGCCGGTTTGTTTTATGGCATCAAACCGGCGATCACCGCCATTGTGGTCCACGCTTGCTGGCGCATCGGTTCACGGGCGCTGAAAAACGCCTGGCATATCGCGATTGCGGCGGCGGCGTTTGTCGCGCTGTTTGCGCTCGACGCACCGTTTCCACTGGTGGTGCTCGGTGCCGCAGTGGTTGGCTTTGTCGGTGGCCGCTTGGCGCCGCAGCAGTTTCAACCCACCAATCACCACGGCAGCAACAAAAACTACGGCCCCGCGGTGCTCGATGACGACACACCCTTGCCAGAGCACGCCCTGTTTCGCTGGTCGCGTTTGCTGCGCACAGCATTGATTTGCCTGCTGCTCTGGGCTGCACCGCTGGCGCTGCTCACTGCGCTGTATGGTTGGCACGGCACGTTCACGCAGATGGCCTGGTTTTTCACCAAGGCAGCGCTGCTGACTTTTGGCGGCGCCTACGCGGTGCTGCCCTATGTTTATCAAGGTGCAGTGGAACAATTCCGCTGGCTCAGTGGCCCGCAAATGATCGACGGCCTCGCGCTCGGCGAAACCACACCCGGACCACTGATCATGGTGGTGGCCTTTGTCGGTTTTCTTGGCGCCGCGCAAACCGCGGCGCTGGGTGTCGGCAATGAGATGCTGGCTGGTGCCGTGGCGGCTTGCATCGTCACCTATTTCACGTTCCTGCCGTCGTTCTTGTTTATTTTTGCCGGCGCGCCGTTTATTGAATCGACCAAAGATGAAATGCGCTTGACCGCCCCGCTCGCGGCCATCACCGCTGCAGTGGTCGGTGTGATCCTGAACCTGGCTTTGTTCTTTACCTATCACGTGCTTTGGCCGCAAGGTTTTGCCGGCAGGTTTGATTGGCCCTCAGCTGTGATCGCGGCACTGGCGATGCTGGCGCTGTTCCGCCTGAAGTGGAATGTGATGCTGGTGATCGCGGGCTGTGCACTGCTCGGTTTGGCGATTCGTTTGCTCGGCTGATTGTTACCAACACCATCTCAGCAAGCCAAACCACGGCAGTGTCAGGCCAACACGCTGCGCCGCGTCAGGTCATACAGCAGCGCGCCGACGGCGACAAATGCCGCCAACATTGCCCAGGCTTGCCATGACGCGAAACTCATCAGCACAAAACACAGCAGCAGCGCCAGAAACGGACTGAGCCAGGCCGACCACGGCAGCGGTCCGCGGCGCCGTTCCAGCACCGGTACGCTGGCTGCGCACAGCGCGTAACCGACCAGGCGCACCAGCGTGCTCATCACCGCCAGATAAATAAAGCTGTTGCTTAGCGCCAGCGCAAGACTGAGCCCGCCCACCAACCAGATCGAATTGGCCGGTGTGGCAAACCGCGGGTGAATGCGAGCAAACGCCGACGGCAAACCGCGATCGCGCGCCAGCGCATAACTCATCCGCGGCGCCGCAATCATCACCGACGACAGATTGCCGAAAATCGACACGATGGCAGTGAATGCGATCAGGCCAGCACCCCAGGAACCCAGCAGCACGTGCGCCACGTCAGCAAGCGGTTGCGTACTGCTGGCCAGCGCTGGCGATACCGAAACCGCCAGCCATTGCACCCAGAAATACAGCACCGCCGTCAGCAACACGGTACGCACCAGCGCACGCGGAATATCGCGTTGCGGCGACTTGCCTTCACCGGCATTGACCGCGCCACTTTCAAAACCGACGAAGGCGTAGAACAGCACCAACAGGCTCTCGCCGAACGAGGCCAGCGGTGGCGGCGTCGCGCTTTGCCAGATTGCGGGCGACAAGGCGCTGAGCCCGACCAGCAACAGCAGCGCGATCGGCAGCAGTTTCAACATGGTCAGCAGCAGCACCGCGAACATGCCCTGCTTGACGCCACGCACATTGGCGAGCGTCAGGCCGCCGATCAC
The DNA here is from genome assembly GCA_946481205.1 of uncultured Kangiella sp. The sequence continues at coordinate 14,010 of CAMLNB010000025.1, forward strand.
GATGATCAGAATCGCGGCCCGCCATAACGGATGCTCGACTTGCGGTAAAAACCAGGCGAGATAGGTCGCCATCAAATTGGCATTGGCGGCCATCGCCGTGATGCGCCCCAAGCAGAGCAACCAGCCCGTTTGAAAGCCCAACCACGGCCCAAAACTGGCGCTGACAAACACACTCGGACCGCCGGTGTGAACAAACAAGCGCGCCAGCCTGGCAAAGCAGAACACGATGCTCATGAACAGCGTGCCGCAGATCAGAAACAGCCAGGGACTGAACCAGCCGGCTTGCAACGCGGCGACCGCAGGCAGCGCAAACAAACCACCGCCAATGACGCCATTGAGCGTGATCGCGGCAAAACCGAGCTGACTGATTTCACGTTTCAGGCCGGCTTCGTGAGCACCGGATTCGGGCTTGGGCATTGTCATTGTTGTTCGGCGCCGGTTTGTGGAAGCTGGCAGGGACGGGTTCCGCTCGATGCTAACCCAGCGCTGTCGCGGACGCATGGTATTGCTGGCAGGTGTGGTTACCGCCTCCCGGGGAAATCTCTCGACATTGCCCTGCCGCGACAAACTTCGAGCGCTGGTTGCCACGCTGCCGGTTCGGGCACAATTCGCCGCATCCGTTTTTTTCGCGACCTTGCCATGTCCACTGTTGTCGGCCGTTTTGCGCCCTCGCCATCCGGCCCCCTGCACTTCGGCTCGCTGGTGGCGGCGCTCGGCTCTTATCTGTCGGCCAAAGCGCAAGGCGGTCGCTGGCTGGTGCGAATGGAAGATCTGGATCCGCCACGCGAGCCGGCTGGTGCGGCCGCGACCATCCTGCAGCAACTGCAGGCGTTCGGTTTGCAGGGTGACGGCGCCGTGCTGTACCAAGGCACGCGCCATGATCGTTACGACGCCGTGCTCAGCACGCTGGCTGCACGCGGCTTGCTGTATGGCTGCGCTTGCAGCCGGCGCGAGCTGCAGGCCAATGAAGGTCGCTGTGCCAATCGCTGCCGCGAACGCGGCTTGCCGCTCGGCGATGGAGTGGCCTGGCGGCTGCTGGCCGGCAACGAGCCGCTGCCGTTCGACGATGCCGTGTTCGGCACCTGCCGCTTTCCCGCCACCGAGCAGGACGAGGTCGTGCTGAAACGGCGCGATGGCCTCTATGCCTACCAGCTCGCCGTGGTCGTCGATGACATCGATCAGGGGATTACCGAAATCGTCCGCGGAGCCGATCTGCTCGACGCCACGCCGCGCCAGCTTTACCTGTGGCGGCTGCTCGGCCACGCGCCGCCGCGCTTTGCCCATCTGCCGTTGGTTGTTGGCAGCGATGGCCGCAAACTGTCCAAGCAGAATTACGCGCCGGCCATTGCCGCCGGCGACGCGCTGAGCCTCTTGCAACAGGCGCTGGCTGTGCTTGGCCAACCGGTGCCAACCGCCGACACGGTGACCGAATTGCTGGTCCAGTCCGTTGCCGCTTGGCGGCTCGATCGGGTACCCAAAGGCCCGGTGACCCGGCTCGGCTGAATCCGCCTGTTCGGGTCTCGGCAGCACGCCGCAGATGCAAGCACTGGCCCGACCGGCTATCATTGGCCTTTCCCCTAACTCACTGACTGTCCGTGATTTTTTCCCGCATCAAACAGTTCGTCAGCCGGACAGTCGGCAAGTCCAAAGGCGCCAGCACCGCGAATGTGCGGGTGCGCAAACAAGTCATCCCGCGTGACCAGCATGGCGTCTCCCGCCGCGAGATCAGCGACAACGCGCTGAAGGTCCTGTATCGGCTGAACAAGGCCGGTTACGAGGCGTATCTGGTCGGCGGCGGCGTCCGCGACATTCTGCTCGGCCAGCATCCGAAAGATTTCGATGTCGCCACCGACGCCAAACCGGAAGACGTGCAGAAAGTCTTCCGCAACTGCCGCTTGATCGGCCGCCGGTTCCGGCTGGCGCATGTGCTGTTCGGTCAGGATGTCGTCGAGGTCGCGACCTTTCGCGCGGTCAACGACGATGCACCACAGACCGAACACGGCATGGTGTTGCGCGACAATGTTTACGGCACGATCGAAGACGACGCCGTCCGCCGCGATTTCACTGTCAACGCGCTGTACTACAACATCGCCGACTTCTCGGTGGTCGATTTTGTCGGTGGCCTGAAAGATCTGCAGAAGAAAACCCTGCGCCTGATCGGCGATCCGGAAACCCGCTACCGGGAAGATCCGGTGCGGATGCTGCGCGCCGCGCGCCTTGCCGCCAAACTCGATTTCAAAATCGAAGCAAAAACCCGCGAACCGATTTTGCAGCACGGCTCGCTGCTGAAGAATGTGTCCAACGCCCGGCTCTGGGATGAATGCGCCAAGATGTTCCTGACCGGCCACGGTCTCGCCAGTTTTGATCAGCTGGAAGCACTGAACCTGACCAAAGTGCTGTTTCCGGGCCCGGCCGCGATGATGCAAAAGCATCCCGAGGTCAAGGCGTTGATTGAAACCGCGCTGCGCAATACGGATTCCCGCATCGCCGAAGAAAAAGGCGTCAACCCGGCCTTTCTGTTTGCCGTGATGTTGTGGCCCTGCGTTGCGGCCGATTACGAGAAACGGCTCAAACGCAATGTGCCGCCGGCACCGGCGCTGCAAGATGCCGCCACCGAAGTGCTCGACCGTCAGCATGAAGTCACCGCCATTGCCAAACGCTTCAGCCAAGTGATGCGCGAAATGTGGCTGCTGCAACACCGCTTTGCCCAGCGTACACCAAGTCGCGCGGAAAAATTGCTGGCACTGCCGCGTTTCCGCGCCGCGTTTGATCTGCTGGCGCTGCGTGCCGAAGCTGGCGAGCCACTCCAAGAATTGGTCGATTGGTGGACCGAGTACCAAGTCGCCGATGCTGACGGTCGCCATGCGCTGCTGCGCCAAGTCGACAAGCCGGATACCAAAACCGCCGGCGAGCGCAAACGCAAACCGCGCCGGCGCAGCCCGCGCAAGCCAGCCGCCAAAAGCGAATGAGCACGCGCGCTTACATTGCGCTTGGTAGCAATCTTGGTGAACCAGCGCGGCAACTGCAGTACGCCATTGACGCGCTGGCGATTCTGCCGCTCAGCAAACTAAGCAAGCGTTCATCGCTCTACCGCAGCCCGGCGCTGGTACTGCCCGGCAGCGACGCCCAACCCGATTATCTCAACGCGGTTGCGGCCATCGATACCGCCTTGGATCCGCAAACATTGTTGGCTGCGTTGCTGCGCATCGAGCAAGATCAAGGCCGCCGCCGCGAGCAACGCTGGGGCGCCCGCACCTTGGATCTGGATCTGCTGCTGTACGGCAACCTGGTCATGCAAACACCGACCTTGACCGTACCGCATTACGCGCTCTGCGAACGACCGTTTGTTGTGATACCGTTGCTGGAAATTGCCCCGGATCTGCAGCTGCCGGATGGTCGCTTGCTGCATGATGTGGCCAGCGCGCTACCCGATGCGACTGTGCAGCGCCTGTCGGCTTGAAGCCACGCCCGCAACGAGGACGAGTTGCCCGCATGAATCCGCTCCGTTTTGTCAGCGTTGAAGGCCCGATCGGGGTCGGCAAAACCACCTTGGCGCGTCGTCTTGCCGAGGCTCTCGGTGGCCAGACGCTACTCGAGCAAGCGGACGAAAATCCGTTTCTCGAACGCTTCTATCAGAATCCCAGGCAGGCCGCGCTGCCGGCACAATTGTTTTTCCTGTTTCAGCGCGCCCGCCAACTCGATGGCATTCGCCAGCAGGACATGTTCGCGCCGGTGACGGTCAGCGATTACCTGATGGACAAGGATGCGCTGTTCGCTCGGCTCAATCTCGACGATGACGAATTGCGCCTGTACGAACAGGTCTACGGCCAGTTGACCATCGAAGCGCCACAACCGGATCTGGTGATTTACCTGCAAGCACCAATCGACAGCCTGATGGAGCGGGTGCGCAAGCGCGACCGCAGCGCCGAGCGCGCACTTGGCCGCGATTATCTGCAAAAGGTATTGGACGCCTACACCCGTTTCTTTTACTACTACGAAGCCTCGCCGCTGCTGATCGTCAATACCGCTGCGCTCGATCTGGCCAACAGTGAAAGTGACTTCCAACAGCTGGTCGAACGCGTGCACCAATGCCGCAGCGGTCGGCATTATTTCAATTCACGGCTGTGAGCGTGTCACGCTTGCGCTTGGCACAGCCCTTTTAACGGAACCGGATTATGGCCCGCATCACCGCCCACCGCCTTGCCGAGATGAAACGCAGCGGCGACAAGATCGTTGTGTTGACCGCCTATGACAGCAGCTTCAGCGCCGTCTGCAATCAAAATGGCGTCGATGTGATTCTGGTTGGCGATTCGCTCGGCAATGTCATCATGGGCTATGACAGCACCGTGCCGGTGACTATGGCCGACATGCTGCATCACACTCGCGCGGTAGCTCGTGGCAACCGTGATGCACTGATCATTGGCGATCTGCCGTACATGAGTTACGGCACGCTGGAGCAAACGCTGAGCAATTCGGCCGCCTTGATGCAAGCCGGCGCCCATATGGTCAAACTCGAAGGCGGAGCCTGGCTCGCCGATTCCGTGCGTGCACTGACCGAGCGCGGCATTCCGGTTTGCGCCCATCTCGGTTTGACGCCGCAATCGGTTGACGCCCTCGGCGGTTACAAAGTGCAGGGCCGAACACCGGAGAGCGCGGCGCAGATCATTGCCGATGCCAAATTGCTCGAAGCGGCCGGTGCCCGATTGTTGGTGGTCGAGTGCGTGCCGGCCGCGCTCGGCAAACAACTCAGCGCAGCGCTGACGATTCCGGTTATCGGTATCGGTGCCGGTGTCGACACCGACGGTCAGGTCTTGGTACTACACGACATGCTGGGGCTCGGTGATAAGCGCCCGAAATTCGTCAGGGATTTTATGACTGGCGAAACCGGCGGTATTGGCGCTGCAATTGCTGCCTTTTCAAAAGCCGTGCGTGAGAAAAGCTTCCCGGCCGATGAGCATAGCTTCACTTGATGCTTTTGTGGGAGCGGCTTTAGCTGCAATTGTCTCAAGAAAAAATCGCGGCTGAAGCCGCTCCCACAGTCCACTTCTTCAGCTGCATTTTTGCCTTGCTGATATACGGAGCCACCATGCAGATTTTCGATTCCCTCGCCGCCATGCGCAGCCAGATCAACAGCTGGCGCCGCGCCGGTGAAAAAATTGCGTTCGTGCCAACCATGGGCAACCTGCACGAAGGCCATGCCTCGCTGTTCGAGCAGGCCCGCAAATACGGCACCAAGGTTGTCGCCAGCATTTACGTCAATCCGATGCAATTTGGCTTGAACGAGGACTGGTCGAAGTATCCGCGCACGCTCGATGCCGATCGGAAAATTCTGGAAGCCAAGCAGGTCGATGCGTTGTTTTTGCCGGACGACAAAACCATGTATCCGCACGGCACCGAGGTGCAAACCTTTGTCGAGGTGCCGCGCTTGTCGAACATTCTCTGCGGCGCCTCGCGGCCGGGCCATTTCCGTGGCGTTGCCACCATCGTCAGTAAGTTGTTCAATCTGGTACAGCCGGATGTCGCGGTGTTTGGTGAAAAGGATTACCAACAGCTGATGGTCATCCGACAGATGGTCAATGATCTGTTTGTGCCGATTGAGATCATCGGCGCAGCTACCGTGCGCGCGGCCGATGGCTTGGCGCTGTCATCACGCAATGGTTATCTGACTGCCGAGGAACGCGCGCAGGCGCCGGTGATTTACCAGACCCTGCGCTGGTGTGCCGATGAGTTGCGCCGTGGCGCGCGCGATTACGCGGCGCTGGAGCAGCAAGCTCGGCTGCAGATCAATAACGGTGGTTTGCGGACCGATTATTTCTCCATTCGCCGGCACAGCGATTTGCTCGAACCGGCCAGCGAAGAGAAGCGCTTTGTTGTGCTGGCCGCTGCGTATCTGGGCAAGGCCCGCTTGATTGACAATATTCAGGTGGTCGACTGAAACCCGCTGCCGCGATCGATCAGCCCATCGCGGCACTCACCAGCCGTCGGGCAAAAAACGCAGCCAATAAAAAAGAGCGCATAGCGCTCTTTTTTACTTCACCCTTTCCCTATGAATCTTGGCGCATCCCGCGCCGGTCCTGCACACCATCCCGGTGGTCTTCCTTGATACCCGTCCTGGGCGTCTTCCCTGCTGTCGTCCTGACAGTGTCCTGCGTGTGCGTCCTGCACGGGCGCCATTCTACGGACCAATGTCAGCCATGGACGCCGGCTGTAAGCCTGCCCGCCGGCTTACAACGCCTGTGCCAGAATGAGAACTCAATAAAAACAATGAGATAGCTCGAAGAGCTCGGTCGCTACAGGCACCACGACACCAGCATTGCTTACAGCTTTGTAAGAGATATCTCACAAACCGACGGGCAATTCACTGCCCGGAGGCCTGCTTTGTACCGACCGAAACCGCGACCGAGCCCCGGGATCGGCCCATGAAACCCAGCGGATGTCTGCAATACTCAAACCATCACTCCAGACCGGAGCCTGCCTGTGCGCCTGTCCCCACTGCTCGCCCTGCTGTTTTGCTTACCCACACTGGCCGAGGAACCGGCAGTCGTTCGGGTCCACAACTGGACGGATTACATCGATGACAGCGTGCTGACCGATTTCAGCCAAACCACCGGCATTGCCGTCGAATACAGCACGTTCGAAAGTGCCGAAGAGCTGGAGGCCAAACTGGCAGGCCGCAACAGCGGTTTCGACGTGGTGGTGCCGAGTGCGAATTTCCTGGCGTATGCCCGACGCCATAAGCTGTTTCGCCCACTCGACAAAAAGGCCATGCCCAATCTTGCCGGTCTTGATCCGGAGCTGATGCGCAAGCTTGAACGCTCAGATCCCGGCAACGAGTTTGGCGTGCCGTATTTGTGGGGTACCACGATTTTCGCCTATCGCGCCGAGGCCGTTGCCAAGCGCCTCGGCAGCAGCGCCCCGACCGCCAGCTGGCGTTTGCTGATGGAGCCGGCTACGGCAGCCAAACTGGCCGATTGCGGTGTGGCCTGGCTCGACTCCGGCACGGAGGTTGTGCCGGAATTGCTGCGCTACACCGGCAGCATTGCCAACAGTCTGAATCCCAGCGATTACCTGAAAGCGGAAAAGCACATGAAACAGCTGGTGCCGCACATCCGCTATTTTGGTGGTGAAAACATTGTCGATGATCTCGCCGCCGGCAAGCTTTGTGTCGCCTACAGCTACTCCGGCGATCTGGCGCAAGCACGTGAACAAGCGCTGGCAAACGGGATTACCGACCTGAAGCTGGTGTTACCCACAGAAGGCGCGGAGATGTGGGTGGATTTGATGGCTATCCCCACCGATGCCCCTCACCCGAACAATGCCCATGTGTTCATTAATTTTCTTTTGCAGCCCGCCGTGATGGCGCGCATCTCCAATACGGTCAGCTACCCCAATGCCGTGCCGGCGTCGCTGCCACTGATTGACGAGGCGGTAAAACAAGATCCGGTGCTGTTCCCCAGCAAAACGGTGCAAGCCAGCCTCTACACCATGCCGGTGCTGACAGATGCCGTTGCCGGGATCTCGGAACGGATTTGGGCCAGTATCAGAAAGGGGAAAGCCGCGGAAAAATGAACCAGTAGCAAACAACGAAAAAGGGCCGGAGTTTTTCCGGCCCTTTTTTACTTCGCGCTTGTTCCGTTCCCTGAAACGTTGATGCTCCCTGCACCATCCGTGATTGGCTTGTCCCTAGCCTAGCTCCTGGCGCTGCGTCCGTGCGGCGTGGGGGCAATTATAGGGAGTGCCCGTCGCAGTGCCCGGCCGGCCGGCTCGGGCAAAGGCTCGGCAACGAGCCCCCCGGAGCAAAACCATCACACTGAAAATCTTCTAGATCAATTACTTACAGCGAGTTTGCGCGCTGACCAAACGGTCAGCCCGGCCTGATGCCGACAGGCTTAGCCGACATGGCTTACGCATTTGTAAGCCATCTCTCACAAGCGCACGGGCTGGCAACGACAATTACAGCGCCCGCAGGCCCAGCACATCGTCCATCGAGTACAGGCCGGCCGGTTTGCCGACCAGCCACGCGGCCGCACGCAAGGCGCCTTCGGCAAAATTGCGCCGGTCGAAGGCCTGATGGCGCACTTCCAGATGCTCGGTGCCGGTCGCGAGCAGCAAGGTGTGGTCACCGACGATCTCGCCGGCGCGAATGGTGGCAAAGCCAATCGAGCCCGGCTTGCGGGCACCGGTATTGCCTTCGCGCGACAGCACACCGGCATCGGCCAGCGTCGTGCCGCGCGCCTGCGCGACAACTTCGCCGAGCCGCAGTGCGGTGCCCGATGGGGCATCGATCTTGTGGCGGTGATGCGCCTCGATGATTTCAGCGTCAGCGTCCGGCATCGCCTTCGCGGCCAAGCGCGCCAGCGCGAACAGCAAGTTCACCCCGACACTCATGTTCGGCGAAATCAGCACCGGAATCTGCTGAGCGGCGTTCTCGATCTCCAGCAGCGCATCCGGCGAGAAACCCGTTGTGCCAATCACCACCGCTTTGCGCTTCAGCTGACAATGTTTCAGCAACTGCAGCGACGCCACCGGCTGGCTGAAATCGACAATGACGTCGGCCAGCTGCACCGCGGTCGAGACATCCGCCGACAACGGCACGCCGATATACGGGAAGCCATGAATGACCGCCGCATCCTGACCGTGTCGCGAATCCGACGCCGCGGCCAGCGCGCCAACCAATTGCCAAGCCGGCTGCTCCCGCACCGCCGACACCAATGCCTTGCCCATGCGCCCACTGGCGCCGTGAAGGGTGATTCT
>CAMLNB010000026.1 GCA_946481205.1 uncultured Kangiella sp.
GTCACCCCAACTGCCGTTATAGAGGGCATTGAGTCCCTCGTAGCCAACAATTTGCCAGCCATACAGATCGCCCGGTGCGCGTATCCATGGCATGGCATAGCCCACGTCGAAGAAGTCGGAATAGTAGAACAGCGGTAAACGTTTGCGACCGGCTTGCACGGTCCAGCTGTCGTTCAGGCTGTAGCTCAGATAAGCCCATTGCACACTGGCGTCGTAATCGCGCGCACCATGCGCGACGATTTGTGCGGTCGCCGACAGCTTGTCGTTGATGGTGAAATTGGCTTGCAAACCAAACGTGGTGTCGGCGTCGAAGGTCCAGTCTTCGTCATACAGGCCGACAAAGGGGTAGTCGACGATCGGACAGTTGCAAGGAAAGGCGTACGGGTTATCGTCGGTTTCCAGTGCCTTGCCGCCCACGGCGGACAGGAATCCATTGAAACTGACTTCCACTGCGTTGACCCGTGCACTGGTTAGTGCCGCAGCACAGACCAGCAACATCGATACGCTCGTCCAACGCACACACTGTGCTGCCTGCATACTCCCTCCTTGCGGTCGCTTACAGCGCCGGCACTGTCGGTGCCGGCCGTGCGACAAGCAAAGTCGGTGAATGCGAGTCTGTCAAACTTTGCGTGCTTTGCCGCTAAAGCAAATCGCGGCGACCTCTGGAAATGTGCGAACAAAATGCACGCTGAGACCCTTGCGGATATAGGCCGGCAGTTCTTGATAATCGCCACGACACGATTCCGGCAGGATCAGTTCGCGGATGCCGACTCGTCGTGCCGCAACGACCTTCTCCCGGATGCCACCCACTGCCAGGACATCACCGGTCAGGGTCAATTCGCCGGTCATGGCCAGCTCCCGTTTCAACGGTTGCTGACGCGCCAAGGACAGCAGGGCTGTAGCCAAGGTAATACCGGCGCTGGGACCGTCTTTGGGGGTCGCGCCTTCCGGCACATGGATATGGACAAAGCAGTTATCGAGCGCGTCGGCCGCAGCACCGAATTGCGCCAAATGTGCACCGACATAGCTGTAAGCGATCTCGGCCGACTCTTTCATCACATCACCAAGGGTGCCGGTCAGTTTCAGCCCGCGTTGTTTGTGGTGAATCACGGCCGTTTCAATATTCAGTGTCGATCCGCCCAATGCAGTCCAGGCAAGACCGGTGACAATGCCAACACCGCGCGCTGGTTTCTCATTGGTGAACAGCGGATGACCGAGGTAGTGTTCAATGCGCTCGGCACTGATGACGACTTTCTCGGTAGTGGCACGCTTGCCGCTTTTGCGGGTCGGTTTTTGCTCGCCAACTTCGGCCACCTTTTCCACCACGACCTTGCGGGCAACCCGGCCTAACTGTTTCTCCAGATTGCGTACGCCGGCTTCACGGGCATAGTCTTCGATGACCTTGCGCAGTGCGGCAGGTTCGAGGCTGATCTCACGGCGGGTCAAGCCGACGCGTTCGATCGTGCGTGGCCAGAGATAGTCGCGGGCGATGGCCATTTTTTCTTCGGTGATGTAGCCGGACAAGCGGATCACTTCCATCCGGTCCAACAAGGGCCGCGGAATGGTATCGAGCTGGTTGGCGGTGCAAACAAACAACACTTTCGACAGATCCACGCGAACATCCAAATAGTGATCCAGGAAAGCGTTGTTCTGTTCCGGATCCAGCACTTCCAGCAGCGCTGAAGCTGGATCGCCCTGATAGCTGCTGCCGATCTTGTCGATCTCATCGAGCATGACCACCGGATTCATTGTGCCGCATTCTTTCAGCGCCTGAATCAACTTGCCGGGCAGGGCGCCGATGTAAGTCCGGCGATGACCTTTGATCTCGGCTTCATCGCGAATGCCGCCAACCGAGAAGCGGTAGAATTTGCGCTCCAGCGCATGGGCAATCGAGCGGCCGATGGAGGTTTTGCCGACACCGGGCGGGCCGACCAACAGCACAATCGAGCCCGCGACTTCGCCTTTGAGCGCGCCGACTGCCAGAAACTCAATGATGCGTTGCTTGACGTCATCCAAACCGGCGTGCTCGTCTTCCAGCACGGCTTTGGCGCGTTTCAGATCCAGATTGTCTTTGCTGTATTTGCCCCAGGGCACTGCCGTTGCGACATCGAGCCAGTTGCGGGTGACGGCATATTCTGGCGAGCCCGGCTCAAGCACGGCCAGCTTGTCGAGTTCTTCATCGATGCGCTGCTGTGGACCGGTCGGTACGGACAGCACTTCCAATCGCTCGCGGAACTTGTCGGTGTCGGCAGTGCGGTCATCCTTGGCGATGCCCAGCTCGCGCTGGATCGCTTTCATTTGCTCGCGCAGGAAGAATTTGCGCTGGTGCTCGGTCAGCCGCTCTTCGACTTCTTCGCGAATCTTGGCTTGCAAGCGCGCGACTTGCATCTCGGTTTTGATGAGCTCTATCACCGCTTCCATGCGATCGCGCAGGTGCACCGTTTCCAGAATGTGCTGCAACTCGTCGCGCGTGGACGTGGTCAGGCTAGCGGCGAAGTCAGCCAACGGCGAGGGTTCGTTGGGGTTGAATCGGTTCAGGAAAAACTTCAGTTCGTCGCTGTAAAGTGGATTCAGCGGCACCATGTCGCGCAACGTGTTGATGATGGCAACGCCAAAGGCTTTCAGTTGTTCGACGTTGCGATAACGCGGCTCGACCGGGTAATCAATCTTGGCCAGAAACGGCGCTTTGTCGCTGTTGAATTCGCGAATGCGAAAGCGTTGCAGACCTTCGGCGATGAACTGAATTTTGCCGCCCGACACCACCGGATGGTGGACGCGCACCACCGTGCCGATGGGGTGAAAATCGGCCGCGGTTGCGTGATCCGGATGTGCGGTTTTGACCAACACCAACCCCGCCAGGCGATGCTCGGTCTGACCGATGTAGTCCAGCGTGTCGCGCCAGTGTTCCTCGTTCATCAGGATTGGCAGTGTCTGGGGCGGAAAAAACGGCCGCTCGGCCAGCGGCAGCAGGCAGAGTTCGGTCGGCAAATAGGTGTCTTGTGGGCGCTGGGCTTTGTCGTTGTGCAGCGGATTGATGCCTGTCGGCTCGGGGGCCATGCCAGTCTCCTGGAGCGCTGGCGGTCATGAGCCGGCCAGTTCGCTGGGCGGGGCGGATCCTGCCCCGTGCAATGGCCTTAGATATAGGCAAAAACGTCGCGCGGCGCCACGTTTTTGTATGTGCGTGCCGGAAAAATCGGTGTCGGTCTTGGCTGGCCTCAAACCGCCGGCGCCTGGTTCAGGCGTCGGCCGCCGGTGCGTCTGCCAGCCATTGATAGAACTCGATATCGGCCAGCGTTTCCAGATCGGCTTCGCTGGCCAGCAGCTCCAGATCCTCGAAGTTGCTCAGATTGTCGCCATCGGCAAGCGTCGCGTCCGGTGCCGCGGGCGTGTTGAGCCACAGCGGCAAGGCCACCGCGATTGCCAAAGCGGCCGGTGTCGCCGCCAGCCACAACACGCGCTGCTGCCACCACGGCTTTGCCGGCGGCGCTGGTGACAGTGCCGCCAAGGCAGCGGCGCGGGCGCGCTGCAGTTGCAGTTGGCTGGCGTAGTCGAGCTGGTCGGCGCGGTCATCGAGCGCGGCGCGGGTGCGCTGGATGAGTTCGTCATCGTGTTGGTCGCTCATTGCGGCATGCTCTCAAATCGGTTCATGGAATATCGGTTCCTGGCGCGTGTTCAGGCGTGCGCAGCGAGCTTGCTGCGCAGCGCCTGCATCGCACGTGACAAATGGGTTTTGACCGAGCCTTCGCTGCATTGCATGGCAAAGGCCGTGTCGCGTTCGGACAGGCCTTCCCAGTGCCGGAGCAGGAACGCTTGCCGCTGCCGTTCGGGGAGCGTTGCCACCGCATCGACCAGCGCGCTGTTGCCTTGCTCCAGGCTCAGCCGGTCGAGTGGGTTGTTCAGGCTTTCATCCGGCGCTTCAGCGATGGGGTCGTAGCCGTCGTCGTCGTCATCGTGTTTGCTGAACCAGACAAACAGGCGGTTACGTACTTTCTGCCGGCGGAAATGATCGGTGATCCGGCTTTGCAGAATGCGCTGAAACAGCGGCGGCCAGTCGCTCGGTGCGTGCTGGCCGTAGCGCTGGGCCAGTTTCAGCATGGCGTCCTGGACAATCTCCATCGCATCGTCGCGATTGCGCACGGCGAACTCGGCCATGCGCAATGCCCGCCGTTCCACCCCGGCCAGAAACTGGTCGAGCTGACGGCGCTGGGCTAGCAAAGCAGACGCGGAATCGTGATCGGGCACGGAGCGGTCCTGGCGTTCAGGTCGGCGCGCGGCGACGGCAAGCGCCGAGTCTAACGATATTGGCGGGCAGGCAACAGCGACGGTCATGCGCAAGATTCCAGGCCGAGGGTCTGTTGGCTCTAACGCGGGCGATCAGCGGTCGTTGACAGGCTAGCCGAAAATAATCCGGGCATTTGCCGACAACGGCTTGCCAGCGCCAGCCGCCAGCGCTCAAATGGCGGTCGTTTGCCTGTATGGCAGGAACGGCTGCAACAACAACGACGATGGCGGGACAGGCAGTGTCGATACCGGCGGTAGGCGCTTCGCGCGCTGCATTTGTGTTTATCTTCATCACGCTGGTGCTGGATGTCTTGGCGCTGGGTGTGGTGATTCCGGTGCTGCCGAAGCTGATCGAGCATTTTCTGGCCGGCGACACCGCGGCGGCGGCGCGGCTGGTGGGCGTGTTTGCGTTTGCTTGGGCATTGATGCAGTTTTTATTTTCGCCGGTGCTGGGCGCGCTGTCGGATCGGTTCGGCCGACGGCCGGTGATCCTGATTTCCTGCTTCGGTTTGGGTCTCGATTACCTGTTGATGGCCTTGGCGCCGAATCTGTGGTGGCTGTTTATCGGCCGGGTGTTGTCGGGCATCACCGCCGCCAGTTTTTCCACCGCCGGCGCCTACGTTGCTGACGTGACGCCGCCAGAAAAGCGCGCGGCCAGTTTTGGCATGCTCGGCGCGGCATGGGGCATCGGCTTTGTCATCGGCCCGGCACTCGGTGGTGTGCTCGGCGGCATCGATACGCGGCTGCCGTTCTGGGTGGCCGGCGCGTTGACACTGATGAACGCCTTGTACGGCGTGTTCGTTTTGCCCGAGTCATTACCGCCGGAAAAACGCGGCAAATTTTCCTGGGCGCGGGCCAATCCGCTGGGCTCCTTGAAGTTGCTGCGGTCGCATCCGGAGTTGTTTGGCCTTGCGTCGGTCAACATTCTGTATCTGCTCGCGCATTATGTGTTGCCGAGCACCTTTGTGCTGTATGTCAGTTATCGCTACGGCTGGAGTGAAACGGTCACCGGTTTGACGCTGGCGATTGTCGGGGTTTGCAACGTGATCGTGCAGGCGCTGCTGGTTCGCCGTGTGGTGCCGGCAATTGGCGAACGGCGGGCGATGCTGACCGGTTTGTTGTTCGGTATGGCCGGTTTTGTGATTTACGCATTCGCGCCGGTTGGCTGGGGCTTCTGGCTAGGTATTCCGGTATTTGCGTTGATGGGTTTTTTCAGCCCGGCCGCGCAGAGCTTGATGAGTCAGCATGTGACGCCGCAAGAGCAGGGGCAGCTGCAAGGTGCCAACAGCAGTTTGCTGGGTTTGACCGGTATGGTAGGGCCGGTGCTGTTCACGCAAACTTTCGCTGCGGCCATTTCGCCGGGATCGGGCTGGCATTTTCCCGGTGCTGCATTTCTGCTGGCAGCCGTGTTGTTGCTCCTCGCGATGGCAATTGCCTGGCGAGTGACGCTGGCACGCAGTCGCTCGCGGCAATCGCGCTGACGGTTTGTGATGGATGCCGCAGCGCGCAGGCCGGCGAAAACGCGATGAATCCTTCCCAATTAACTTCTTGCAATTACGCCCATGCACGCAGCAAAGCCGTAGCCAGCGCCGCCAATGCCATCACCACCAGCAACGGCAAACGCAGTGCCAATGCGGTAATGGCAACCAGCAGACCACCGAGGCGGGCGTCAAGAACCATGCTGCCGTTGCCGGCAAAACTGGTGTTGATCACCATCGCCGCCAGCAGTGCCGGTGCCAGCACCGGTAACACCCGCGTGATCGGCAAGGGCAGGGCTTTGTCACGAAACCAAAAGCCACTGGTTTTGCAAACGGCCGTTGCGATCGTGACGGCAATGACGACAAGCCAGCTGTTTTCGAGCATCGGTTCAGTCCTGATTTTGCTGCGGATATTGTTGCGCGGAATGGCTGCGATCAGTGCGCTGTGCCGGCGCTCGCAGTGTCAACCAAATCAGCGCCGGTAACGGTGCCAACAGCAGCGCCAGTCCCGGTTGGCCGAATGGCAGCAAAGCCAACGCCAGTAACGCGCTGCCGACTGCAGCGGCTTGTTTGTTGCGGTCATTCAGCTGGCCTGCCATCAAGGCGAGAAAAAAAGCTGCAACGGCCATGTCCAGTCCGAGTGTTTCCGGTGCCGGCAGGTGTTCGGCGAACAACAAGCCGAGCAGCGTGCCGAACGCCCAAACCAACCATTCGACAACACCGACGGCAAGAAAAAATTCCCACCGATGACGGCCGTTGCGCCGCCGCGATAACAGCCAAGTTTCGTCGACCAGCAGTTGGCCGGCAAGCAAGCGCTGCCAGCGCGAGCCGCGCAGATCCGGCGCCAGCGTCAGGCCCATGCTCAGAAAGCGACTGTTGATCAGCACCACCGCGAGTACTGCCGCCAGCAAACCGCTGCCGGCCGCGAGCGCGCCCAGCGCGGCAAATTGTGCGCCGCCAGAAAAAGTGATCATTGACATCAGTAGCGCAGCGCCAGCATCGAAACCGGTTTGCCGCGCGTACAAACCAAAACTGACGCCAAAAGCGAGCAGCGGTAGCAACAGCGGTACGGCGCGTCGGCTACCCGCGATGAAACGCAGTTGCGTCGCAGAAAACCGCCGGCTCATAACAGTGGTGTCCCGTTTGGCACCGGGTGATCAACAGAACACAGCACAACCCGGCCGTGCTCGTCATGAAAGCCGGTAACAAGCACTTCCGAGCTGACGCCGGCAATGCGCTTCGGCGGAAAATTGCAGACGCAGAGTACCTGCCGGCCGAGCAGTGCTTCGGTGGTGTACAGCGCCGTCAACTGCGCGCTGGAACGTTTGATACCGAGCGGGCCCAGATCGACCTCAAGAATGTAGGCAGGCTTGTGCGCGGCAATGTTGTGTTCGGCGTGCACAATGGTGCCTAGCCGCAGCTCGACTTTCTGAAAATCGTCCCAGCTGATGGTCGCCGGGCGCTCTGTATTGATGTCCATCGGGTTTGCGATCTCAGGGCGGTGATGACTGGCGTGCCGTGCAACGAGGGCATGCGTTCGGTTGCGCCCAGCATGCACCGGCAAGCGTGGTCAGGTCTTGCGGAAAACGCCGTGATTTTTGCTGAAATCGCTGACGGATTTGCTCGGCGCAGGCTGCCTAGCCGCGGCGCCGCAAACGGCCGGGGGTGATACCGAGTTGATCGCGCAGGGCGTGGGTCAGGGCGCTTTGATGGGCAAAGCCAGACGCCAAGGCGATATCAGCCAGCGAGCGATCGGTGGTTTCGATCAGCAACACCGCCCGCTCAACCCGGCGCTGCCGCAGGTATTGCAGGACGCTGGTACCGGTCGTGTGCCGGAACAGCGTCTGAAAATGACTTTCCGAGCGGTGCGCCAGCCGGGCCAGATCGGCGACCCGGATTGGCTCGTGCAGATGCCGGTCGAGATAGGCATCAATGGCCGCCAGATCCAGCGGCGCGCGGTTGTTGTGCAGGTCCGGCGGTCGCCCTTGCAGGACTTGCAGCAGGGTCGCCGCCAGCTGCTGGGCGATTGGACTGTCGGCCGGGTGCTTCGGCAGCTCCAGCGCAGCGAAGCGGACCAGCTGCTGCAGTGCCGGGTCGGCGTTGAAGAAGCTGGCCCGTTCAAACAGGCGGTCCAGCTCGACCAGACCTCGCTCAGCGAGCGCCTGCGGGTCGCCGCCTACATCAATCACCAGACTGCTGTTGCGGCTCGCCACGACAAAGTCATGCCGGCAGTCGGCGGGAACGATGCCGCCACGGCTGGTCGTGATGACGTTTTCCCGGCCCTGCATAGCCAGCTCCATACTGCCGCCAACAGCGATCAGCAGCTGGTGGTAGCCATGGCTGTCGCTGGCATCGAGGGCGCGGTACTGGCGGATATCGGCGGTCAGTTTCATGACCGGCACTATAGCGCCGGCAAGCCATGCCGCAAGCACAAGCCATGACGACCCGCCGTAACGACTACCGGCTGCAATGGCGCAGCCGTCAGCGAGTTGTTGCAATTCGTCTCAAGGGTTACCGCTGCTTACGCTGGATCAAACTCTTTCGCGCTTGTTTTCGTCAGACTCCACATCAGCCCAAACGAATGCCAAACCGTTTTCTCAAGCTGAATCTTTCACGAGCTGAACCAAGGAGCACACCATGAACTGCCCGAAATGCCATGCGGCGATGGATCATGTTCATCTGAACGGGATCGAGATTGACCGTTGTTCCGGCTGCAAAGGACTGTGGTTCGACAACGGCGAGCTGAAAGCCATGCGGGCGATCAGCGACAGCGAAATGCTGGATCTGGGCTTGCCAGCGCTGGGTCTGGAATTCAACGATCAACACGATATCGATTGCCCGCGTTGCGAGGATATTGCGCTGGTCACCCGCCGCGTTAACGGCGGTCATGTCACGGTCGAGCATTGCCCGCAATGCCAAGGCAGCTTCCTCGATGCCGGTGAGTTCACCGCCTACAAACAGCGCGGCATGTTTGCGCCGCTGCGGACGCTGTACTCGCGTTTGAGCGCCTGAGCGCAATCGAACTGGTGCCAAGCCCATGCCGGATTTCTGGCGGGGCTTGGCGCCGCTTGCCACTGCGCGGGCTGGTCGGCCCGGCCCGCACTGCAATTCCCCGGCGAAAACAAGGCCTTTTTCCTGCGGGATTTGATCTGGCTACGGCCCATTTTCCGGTAAAAACCGGTAGAATTCGCGCCCGTTATCGTCGCCAGCCTTCTTCGATTCTCCGCCATGGCCGCTTTTGCTACCGAACGTGTTCTTGATGTCCGTCACTGGAACGACTCCCTGTTCAGCTTCACCACGACCCGGGATCAGGGTTTTCGCTTCCGCAATGGTCACTTTGTGATGATTGGTTTGGAAGTTGACGGCAAGCCGCTGCTGCGTGCCTACAGCATCGTCAGCTCCAACTACGAAGACCATCTGGAATTCTTCAGCATCAAGGTGCAGAACGGTCCGCTGACGTCGCGTTTGCAGCACATCAAAGTTGGCGATCAGGTGTTGGTCGGTAGCAAACCTACGGGCACGCTGATCGTCGACAACCTGATTCCGGGCAAGCATCTGTA
This sequence comes from uncultured Kangiella sp., assembly GCA_946481205.1. The sequence goes on from CAMLNB010000026.1 coordinate 9,320, forward strand.
TCTGCTCAGCACCGGTACCGGTCTGGCGCCGTTCATGAGCATCATCAAAGATCCGGAAGTTTACGAGCAGTTCGAGAAAGTCATCCTGGTGCACGGTGTTCGTCAGGTGAATGACCTGGCCTACGCCGATTACATCGAGCGCGAGCTGCCGCACAATGAATACTTCGGTGAACTTGTCCGCGACAAGCTGATCTACTATCCGACCGTGACGCGCGAACCGTTCCGCAATCAAGGCCGGATCACCGATCTGATCAAGAATGGCAAACTCGCGGCCGATGTCGGTTTGCCGCCGTTCAATGCGGAACGTGATCGGGTGATGCTCTGCGGCAGCCCGAGCATGCTCAAGGAAACCTGCGCGATTCTGAACGAGATGGGTTTTGCCGAGGCGCGCCAAGGCGACTTGGGGCACTACGTGATTGAGCGGGCGTTTGTCGAGAAATAATTGAGCGCTTATGGTTATTGCGCAGGCGCGCCGACTTCGGTCGTCGCGCCTGTTTTGTTTTCGCTCCGGGATTGGCCGGCTCGCATAAACAGGATTCAACGGAGCAGAGGAACGTCATGGCACTGAAAGCCACCATCTTCAAAGCCGATTTGCAGATTGCCGACATGGATCGGCACTACTACAACAGCCATGCGCTGACCATTGCCCAGCATCCGTCCGAAACCGATGAGCGCATGATGGTGCGGGTGTTGGCCTTCGCGATGTATGCCGATGAGCGACTGGCTTTCACCAAGGGCATCAGCACCGATGATGAGCCGGATCTGTGGCTGAAAAGCCTCAGCGATGAAATCGAGCTGTGGATCGAACTCGGCCAGCCGGATGAAAAGCGTCTGCGCAAAGCAGCGGGTCGTGCCAAGCAGGTAGTTATCATCACGTACAACAGTCGCAGCGCTGCTGTCTGGCGCGGCCAGATGCAGGATGCGCTGAGCAAGCTCAGCAACGTGACTGTGCGGGCGCTGAGCAATGACACCGTTGAGTCTTTGGCCAAACTCGCTCAGCGTTCGATGAGCTTGCAGTGCACGATACAGGAAGGTGAGGTCAGTCTTGGTGACGATAGCCAGCTGGTCAATGTCCAGTTTGAAGCGGTGTGAGTGAGCGTTGCCAGTGTCTGCGCATCGGGTGCCGGCTGCCGCGTTCCGCCACGAAATCGAGGTGAAGCGCAGCCGCTTCATCGCCAGCATTGCACGTGCTCAGAATCGGGCTGAGGCCGAAGCGTTCATTGCGCGTATTCGCAGCGAGTTTGCCGACGCTACCCACAATACCTATGCCTTTATCGCCGGCGTTCCCGGCAGCACCGGCGATATTGCCTGTTCCGATGACGGCGAGGTCGCGGGAACCGCTGGCCGGCCGATGCTGAATCTGCTGCAGCACAGCGATTTGGCCGAGATTGTTTGCGTTGTCACGCGCTATTACGGTGGCACGCTGCTCGGCACCGGTGGCTTGGTTCGCGCTTACAGCCAGGTGCTGAAGGAAGCCTTGGCGCAATTGTCGACGCAAGCCTGCGAGGCGCTTGTGGAGGTTGACCTGATATTTACGTTTGCGCTGGAAGCGGCGGTAAGGCGTGAGCTCGAGCGGGTATCCGCCGTGGTGCTCACCGCGGACTACGCCGAGCAGGTGCATCTGCAGTTGCAAGTGCCAGCGACGCAGAGTCTGGCACTGAAAGCGACACTGGATAGCTTGAGTAAAGGTCAGCTGCGCTGGCTTCAACAGCCGTAGCGCAGCTGACGACGCAGGTCGTTGCCTTGTCTGCGTCTGTTGGAATGAGCCGCGTTTAGGCGGCAACCGCCGGCAGCATATTCTGCAAGCGCTCAACCATCTTTTCCGAAGGCTCGAAAATCTCCAGGCAGACCCTGCCTTTCAGATCTTCATAGAAATATTCGAAGTGGGTGCAGGCGAGGATCAGGATCTCGACACCACTCATTCGCAAGCTGGAACCGATTTCGACCAGCGCGTGGTCGCGAATGATGGCTTTCGGTGAATAACCTTTCTCGATGTCTTCGACAATCTGCAGGTTGCCGACGCCGATCACTTTGGCCTGACTGTCGCCCTCAATGATCAACCGCTCGATATTTGCGCAACTTTGGCAGTTGGCCGCGAGCAGGCCGAACTTGCGGTACTTGCCGATCAGGTCCTTGTAGACATCAAGCGGCGAGACCAACGGAATACCGATCTGTTTACGGACACCATCCAGATCAATGGAGCCACTGAGCGAGTTGCAGTAAATCATGATGGCATTGACGCCAGCCTGCTGCAGTTCGCGGATCACGCCGAGCGTGCGGGCGGTCAGCTCATCGCGGTTCAGTGCCTGCATCTCCGTCTGCTGCTGCGGCGTTTCGGAGATCGAGCGGCCAACTGCCTTGATCTGATGTGCATCGAGGTAGTTGACACCGAAACGGGTATCGATCGGCGTGCCGGCGATAACGCCTACCACCAGTTTGGAATCGACAACCGAATTATGGATAAGGGCCATCGTTGCGTACTCTCAGGTGGGATTGGCGGTCATCGGTTTCAAACCGACGAGCTTGCGGACAAAATCGAGATAAACCCCGTAAGGACGGCCGACAAGACCCGCCAACAAACAGGCGATACCCGCTGCTTTCATGATGCCGTACCAATCGGCACCACTCAGTGCCAGGATGCCGACATAGACCGGCAGCTGAAATGACAGGAACACCAGCGTATCGACCCAGTAGCGCTTGAACGCGCTGCTGTGTTCGGTCATGCCGGTGCGCCTGATCAGAAACTCACGCCACAATCCGTACGGGCGACCGATGAGCGAATTGATCGGCAGAGCAATCAGACGTGCCTGCAGATGCGCCTGCCAGCTCATGCCGGCGATCCACAGTTCCAGCGGCGCGGCGATCACGTAGGAGAACGTGTTCATCACAAACACATCGACCCAGAACGCTTTCCAGCGCTCCTGTTTCGACGGCGGCGTATTCGCCGGTAGCGCAGCGGTGGTTTCGACAGCGTTTTGCACGTTGGACGTCCAGACGTATGGGGGCTGAAAAAGCCAACGGCCACCGCAAGGGTGGCCGTTGACGGCGCGCATTCTACCTGAATGACTTGGCCTGGAAATCCGGCCAGATAAAAAAAGGGTGCGCCGAGACGCACCCTTCTTCAAACCAAACAAGCATGGGAACCGAGATTCCCATGCTGACACTTACTCTGCCGAATTTGCTGGCAGGAAGCCACGCTTGCGCATGAGCGCGTCGGTCTGGACATCGCGACCGCGGAAGGCCCGGAACGCTTCAGCCTGATCGGTGGTGTTACCGACCGACAGAATGGTTTTACGGAAGCGATCGGCAACGGCTTTGTCCCAGGCGCCTTTGCCTTCTTCGAAGGCTTCGAGCGCATCGGCGGTCAGTGAGTCTGACCACAGATAGGAGTAGTAGCCGGCCGAGTAGCCGTCCGACGCAAACACGTGGCCGAACTGCGGCGTCCGGTGACGCATGACGATTTCCGCCGGCATGCCGAGTTTTTCCAGCTCTTCACGCTCGAACTTGTCCGGATCAATCGTTTCGCCACCCGCCAAATGCAGCTTCATGTCGATGACGGCCGAGGCGAGGTATTCCATGGTTTGGAAGCCCTGGTTGAAGGTGCCTGCAGCCTTGATCTTGTCTACCAGCGCTTTCGGAATCGGCTTGCCGGTTTGGTAGTGCAGTGCGAACTTGTTCAGCACTTCCGGCTGCGCCAACCAGTACTCGTTGATCTGCGACGGGAATTCGACAAAGTCACGGGCGACCGATGTGCCGGCGAGGCTTGGGTATTTCACATCTGACAGCAGACCATGCAGCGCGTGACCAAACTCGTGGAACATCGTGGTCGCATCGTCCCAGGAGATCAACACCGGTTCGCCTTCCTTGCCTTTGACGAAGTTGGAGTTGTTCGACACGATCGGTGTCACCACACCGTCGAGTTTTTCCTGACCGCGATAGGCGTTCATCCAGGCACCCGAGCGCTTGCCCGGACGTGCGTAGGGGTCGAAGTACCACAGACCAACATGCTTGCCTTTGTTGTTCAGCACTTCATAAACGGTGACGTCCGCGTGCTGTACCGGCAGGCCTTTGACCAGTTTGAATTTCAGACCGTACAACTGGCCGGCGGCCCAGAACATGCCTTCACGCAGCTTTTCCAGCTGCATGTAGGGTTTCACTTCGTTCATGTCCAGGTCGAACTTGGCTTTGCGCAGTTTTTCGACGTAGTAGCGGTAGTCCCACGGCGCGATCTTGATCCAGGCGCCTTCTGCATCGGCGATAGCCTGCATCTCGGCGACGTCGGCCCGCACTTGCGCAACGGCCGGTTTCCAAACTGACTCCAGCAGCTCCATCGCGCGCTCCGGTGTGCCGGCCATTTGTGGCTCGACGCGCCAGTGGGCGTGCGTTTTGTAGCCCAGGATCTGGGCGCGCTCGAAGCGCAGCTTCAGGATCTCGGTGATGATGGCGTTGTTGTCGGTTTTGCCACCGTTGTCACCACGGCTGAAATAAGTGCGCCAGACTTTTTCGCGCAGGGCGCGATTGCTGGCATTGGTCAACACCGGCTCCATCGACGAACGGGTGTTGTTGATCACCCATTTGCCTTTCAGATTCCGCGCTTCGGCATTGCTGGCGGCAGCGGCGATCAAATCGGCAGGCAAGCCGGCCAGATCGCTTTCGTTCTCGACCACGGTGAACAGATTGGTTTCGTCATCCAGTGTGTTCTGGCTGAATTGGGTGAACAGGCTCGCCAAGCGACCGTTGATCGCGGCGATGCGAGCTTTTTGCTCGGCGTTGAGCTTGGCGCCGGAACGAACAAAATTGTTGTAATAGACCCACGTCAGTCGTTGTTCTTCCGGTGTCAGCTTGGCTTTGTCCGGGCTGTTGTAAACCGCTTCGACGCGTTTGAACAACGGTTCGTTCTGGTTCACTTCGTCATTGAATGCGGCCAGCTTTGGTGCCAGCTCGCGCTGAATCGCCGGCATATCACCGAGGTTCAGCGTCGCGGCGTGCACACCGTAATAGGTGTAAACCTGATCCAGCAGCCGGCCGGAGCGTTCCAGTTCGGCGATGGTGTTGGCGAAGGTCGGCGCATCCGGGTTGCTGGTGATCTTGGCCAGCTGGGCGCGCGAGTCGTCCATTGCCGCCATGAAGGCCGGTACGAAGTCCTCCACTTTGACTTTGTCCCAGGCAGGCACGCCGCCATAGGGGCCGGTCCAGTTCTGCAACATGGCCGGACGTGCGGTGGTGGCTGGTTCGTTGGCGTGAGCCACGGTCAGACTGAGGGCCGCCGCCAGTGTGGCTGCGGCCAGAGTGGTTTTCTGCATCGCGATGTAACCTCGGATGGCAGGGCCGATAGTGAGGTGACGCCGTCCGGGCGCCGTATCGGACGAGGTGGCCGGGGATCCTTCCACCGGGGTGAACCGCCGGATGGTAGCCGGCCCGTAGTCGGCAGGCGACCCTGGAAACCGTTACAAGTCGTTTCAACCCGGCCGTTGTCCGCAGCATTGCGCGCTGGTCTGCGCGCATCGGGGCAGTCGCGCCGGGAAAAATTTGTTATGGTCCGTGCTTTCCAATGGGAGGGGAGTGAACATGCAATTGCAACGCCTGTGGCTGGTAGGACTGGGCGCCGCGTTGATCGGCTTGGCAGGTTGCGAGCAAGGCGAGTCGCCGCAAACGGGCACCGAAGCCAACAGCCAACAAACGGTTGCCGCCAAACCACGCGAATTCAAACAATATTCGGCGGCCACCCTGTATGAAACCATCAGCTATGGTGGCAATTCGGTCAATGCCGCAGGCGACTCTGTGTTGCTGCACTCGGATGAAACCGGTGTTTTCAACCTTTACAAGCTTTCACTCGCCACGGGCGAGAAAACCGCACTGACCCAATCGGTTGATGATGCGGTGTTTGCCGAGCGCTTCTTTCCGGCGGATGATCGGGTGCTGTTCAGCGGCGACAAAGGCGGTAACGAACTCGATCACCTGTACGTGCGTGAGCTGGATGGCACGATCAAGGACCTGACGCCGGGCGACAAACTCAAGGCGCAGTTCATCCGTTTCAACAAAGACGGCAGTGCGTTCTATGTGATGACCAATGAGCGCGACCCGAAATTCTTTGACGTCTACAAATACGACAGCAAAAGCTACACCCGTGAGCTCATCTACAAAAACGACGCCGGCATGCAGCCGGAAGTGATGAGCAGCGATGGTCGCTGGCTGGCGCTGAACCGCAGCAACAATAACGCCGACAGCGATGTCTTTGTCGTCGACTTGACCAGCAAAGACAAGAAGTCGCTACACATCACCCCGCATGAGGGCAATGCCCAGCACAGTGCGGCGACGTTCACACCGGACAATTTCGGTCTGATCTATACCACCGATGCCGGCGGCGAGTTCGCGCAAGCCATTCGTTACAACATGGCGGGCGGCAAGCGCGATACCCTGATCAATGCCGAGTGGGATGTGCTGTTTGTTTACTTCTCCGAGGACGGCCGCTACATGGTCAGCGGCATCAACAACGATGCCTCGACCGAAGTGCGCATTCTCGATGTTGCCAGCAACAAATCGCTGGCGCTGCCGGAAATGCCGCAGGGCGATCTGCGCGGGATCAATTTCAGTAAAGACAGCAAGCGGATGGTGTTCTACATCAATTCCGACACCTCGCCGTCCAATCTCTATGTTTATGAGATGGACAACAAACCGCCGCGTCAGCTGACTCAGGCCTTGCCAGCCGGTGTCGCCGAGGCGGATCTGGTCAAGAGCGATGTCGTGCGTTACCCGAGTACCGACAACCTGGAAATTCCGGCATTGCTGTTCAAGCCACAGCAGGCCAGTGTCAGCAACAAAGTGCCGGCCATTATCTTCATTCATGGCGGTCCGGGTGGGCAAACCCGCAAGGGCTATAACCCAAGCATTCAACATCTGGTCAATCACGGTTACGCCATCATTGGCGTCAACAATCGCGGTTCCAGCGGCTATGGCAAAACCTTCTTCCACCTTGACGACAAGAAGCACGGTGAGAAAGATCTGGAAGATATCGTCGCCGCGAAGAAGTATTTGCAGACGCTGGAATGGGTCGATGGCGACAAGATTGCCGTCATGGGCGGCAGCTACGGTGGCTACCTGACCATGGCGGCGTTGGCTTATACCAATGAGTTTGCTGTCGGCATCAATATTTTCGGTGTGACCAACTGGGTACGGACGCTGGAATCGATTCCGCCGTGGTGGGCCAGCTTCCGTGATTCCTTGTATGCGGAAATGGGCGATCCGGCAAAAGACAAGGAACGCTTGCACCGCATTTCGCCGTTGTTCCATGCCGGTAACATCAAGGCACCGGTGCTGGTGATTCAGGGCGCCAACGACCCGCGCGTGCTGCAGGTCGAAAGCGACGAAATGGTCGCGGCGATCCGCGCCAACAATGTTCCGGTCGAGTATGTGTTGTTTCCGGACGAAGGCCATGGCTTTGTCAAGAAAACCAACCGTATTCGCGCGTCAGATGCTTACCTGAAATTCCTGGATGCATACTTGAAAGGAAATGGCGCGGCGCAGCCGCTGCCGGAAGCCGCAGCGCCAGAATCCGCTGTGCCGGAAACTGCGACACCGGAAGCGGCTCCAGCTGCAGACGCTGTGAAACCTGCGGCGTAAGCTGCACACGGTTGAAACAAAAAGGCGCCATCGGCGCCTTTTTGTTTGCTGTGTGCTCAGTAGCCGCTGGGCGAAATGTGCATGAAGTCTTTCTGCTTGCCGGCAATCTCGCCACCCCATAGGAAGCCATGTCGTTTGAACGTCTGCACGATCACGGAGTCGGCGGTCAGGCTGCTCGGTTGCTTCGGGTCCCAACGGCCACCTTTGATCAACCGACAGTGCGGGCCGAACTGGTAACAGTTGTCATACAAGCCGTTTTGCTCGGTGTTGATATCCAGCGCGATGCCAAATGAGTGGTTGCTGAAACCAGTACGATTGCCGTCGGAATCGATATCGCCACGGGTCATGCCAACCCGGTAGCCGACGACGTCAAATACCGGCGCTTGCTGCGCTTGCAGTTCGTGCAGCGCTGCACGAAAGCGCGTTGCCAGATGCTTGCACACCTTGAATGGTCGCAAACCGACCAAACTGAGCTCCACTTGATCTTCTTCGCAAACGGTACAACCGGTTGTGGCATCCCGCTCTGCGGCACTGAGTTCGCTACGCAGCTTTTCCACACGCTGATGGGAAACGGCCTGGCGCTTGTGTACGTTCCATTTGTAGTTGCTGTACGTACAAGTGTCATTGGCGATAACGACAGTGCTTGCCGCTAGGCAGCCAATACTGAGCAGAATGGCAGTAGGTCTCATATCGGCAAACGCTGAAGTAGAGGTTGCATCGCAAGCTTGGCAGGTCGTTGCGGGCGATACAAGCTTCGTGGAGCTGCGACGCGTATCGGTGTAGGCCGTTTCAGTACGGAACGCTTGCATGCGGATACAGATCGGACGACTGTCATGAGTATAACGGCTGTCGCTTTCCAAGCCTGTGCGGCTTTGTTATGGTGCCTTGCCATGGTGTCGAACCCCATGGTCGCCCCAGTGCGTGGCATAGTCGTCCGCTGCCAGACCATTCCTTTCAAGCCGTAATTTGATGCTGCAGAGATCGCTTGATGACTCGATACCGTCGTCCATCGCCGCATGCTGACATCGTCAATCCGTTTCCGGGCATTGTTGCACTGGAACGTGCGCTGGGGCATGGCATTCGTCATCGCATTGGCTCCAATGAAGGCTTGCCTTATGCGCAGCCAGACTTACAACAGCACTTTGGTGCGGCGTTCGCTGAACTGGCGCGGCTCTATCCCGACCCGTCGGCGCTGGCGCTGCGGGAATGCGTTGCGGCGCAGCAACAGCTTGCCGTGGATCAGATTGTCTTTGATGCCGGTGCCGACAGTTTGATCCTGCTTTGTTTGCGCACGGTCTGTGAACCGGGCGACGTGGTGATCACCAGTGCCGGCACGTATCCGACGTTCAAGTATTTCGCCGAGGGTTTGGCGGCCCGCGTGCATGAAGTGCCATATCGCGAACTACGACCCGATCTGGCGCGGTTGGCAGACATGGCACAACAACAGCGTGCCAAGCTGGTGTATCTCGCCAACCCGGATAACCCCACGGGCCATTTTTACGATAGCGCCAGTATCGATGCGTTTCGGCAAGCCCTGCCGGAAGATACCTTGCTGGTACTCGACGAGGCCTATATCGATTTTGCGCCAGCTGCGCCCACAAAGTGCGTTGTCATGGCCAATACCGTACGCTTGCGAACCTTGTCGAAGGCCTATGCTGCAGCGGGTCTGCGATTGGGCTATGCCCTGGCCGACGCCGATTGGGTGCAGCATGCCAACCAGCTGCGTATTCATTACGCGGTATCAAATATCGCTCATGCCGCGGGTTTGCTGCTGCTGCAAGATGTCACCTATAAGCAGCATTTGATTACCCAGACCCTGGCGCTACGCGAGCAGTTGAGCACAGCGCTGACCGCGGCAGCGATACGGCTTGATTTTCTCCAGATCTTACCGTCAGCGACCAATTTTATTGCCGTGCGCTATTCCGATCCGACAACAACCGCCGTGATCCAGAAGCAGTTATGGCAACGAGAGGCGGCCGTCCATCGGCCACCACACCCGGCGTTACAGCATTTGCTGCGAATCACTGCCAACCCCGCAGCACTGATGCCGGAATTGATTGCCGTGCTGGCCGGTCACTGAAATCAGCCGTCGACACGATCGGTGGCATGTAAATGCCGTTTCACTAGCGTGGAGCTTTCATGTACGCGTTGTATATCGCCAATAAGAACTACTCATCGTGGTCACTGCGGCCTTGGCTGTTGATGCAGCGTCTCGGCATTGCGTTTCAGGAACGCATGGTGCCGTTTGCCCAAGGCTCGAACTGGGCACAATTTCGGCGTTTTTCACCGACTGGCCGAGTGCCATGTCTGCGCGATGGCGAAGCGTTTATTTGGGATTCATTGGCGATCACCGAGTACCTTGCCGAACGTCATAGTGGCGTCTGGCCGATTGCGTCTGCCCCCCGTGCCTGGGCTCGCTGCGCCACAGCGGAGATGCATTCCGGTTTTCAGCAGCTGCGTGAGCGCTGTCCAATGAATTGCGGTGTCCGGGTCAGCCTGAATGAGCTGGAGCCTGCGCTCAAAAATGACATTGCCCGCATAGATGAATTGTGGCTCGATGGCCTGAACCGGTTTGGTGGGCCATACCTGGCTGGTGAAGTGTTTACTGCAGTTGACGCGTTCTTTGCCCCGGTTGCCTACCGTGTCCAGAGTTATGGCTTGGTCTTGAGTCCTGATGCCATGGCATATGCCCAGCGCCTGCTCGATTTGGCGGAGATGCGGCTGTGGTACGGCGCTGCGATCGTTGAACCGTGGCGGGAGCCTGGACACGAAGAGGAAATGCGCCGCAACGGCACGGTATTGCAGGACTTTCGCCTCGGCGGTTTCACCTGAGAACCTGATAGGGCAGCATTAACGAGATGGCTCGCATCGCCTTCACCGCAAACCTGCAACGGCATTTGACTGTGACGGAGAGCACGGTTGATGCTGACTCTGTTCGCGCTGCACTGGAACAGATCTTTGTTCAGCAACCGCGATTGCGTGGCTATTTGCTCGATGATCAAGGTCGGCTGCGTCAGCATGTAGCGATTTTTGTCGACGGTTCGCAGGTTCGTGATCGCCAGCGACTGAGCGATGCAGTGTCGAGTGACTCAGAGATCTATGTGGTGCAGGCCTTGTCCGGCGGGTAAAGATGTCGGTGCACAGCAAGAGGGTGTCGTCGTTTTCAGTCAATACACGCAAGGAGCAGAGCATGTCAGCAGCAATTCTGGTGGCAACCCGCAAGGGGCTGATTCGGCTGCACAAGCAAGCCGGAATCTGGCAGGTGGAGCGAACCGCCTTTCTCGCTGAGCCGGTCACGATGTGCTTGTCCGACCGTCGTGATGGCTGCCTTTACGCGGCATTGAGACTGGGGCATTTTGGTCCAAAACTGCATCGCTCGCGCGATGGCGGTCTGACTTGGCAGGAAATTGGTGCACCCGCATTTGCCGTGGCTGATGCAGACCGTTCCACTGATAGCTCTGGTACAGACAGCGCCACATCAGATAGCAAGCAAGCGCCGTCTGTCGACATGATCTGGTCGCTCGAGACCGGCGGATCGGATCAGCCGGGTGTGCTGTGGGCGGGCACCATACCCGGTGCGTTGTTTCGCTCGAGTGATTATGGCGACTCTTGGCAATTGGTGCAGAGCCTCTGGGATTTGCCAGCCCGTAGCGAGTGGTTTGGTGGGGGGTATGATCAGCCTGGTATCCATTCGATCACGGTAGACCCGCGCGATAGCCAGCAGTTGCTGATCGGCATTTCTTGCGGCGGAGTCTGGTTCAGCGGTGATGGTGGCAAGAGTTGGTCGCATCGGACGCACGGCATGCGCGCCGCCTATATGCCGCCCGAGAAAGCGTTCGAACCGAACATTCAGGACCCTCACCGCTTGGTCGCATGTCCTTCACAACCCGACGCGTTATGGCTGCAGCATCACAATGGCATGTTCCGATCAACGGATCGCGGTTTGAACTGGCAAGAGTTGGAGAACGTCGCACCCTCCAGCTTTGGTTTTGCCGTTGCCGTGCATCCCAAGGATGCCAACACGGCGTGGTTTGTCCCGGCAGTCAAAGACGAATGTCGAGTACCGGTCGATCAGAAAATGGTCGTGACACGCACTCGCGATGGCGGTCGCAGTTTTGAAAGTCTGCGCACAGGATTGCCGCAACAGGACTGTTTTGATCTGGTGTATCGCCATGGTCTGGATGTTGATGCCAGTGGCAATCTGCTGGTAATGGGATCAACCACCGGCAATCTGTGGTTATCCGAAGATCAGGGAGATAGCTGGCAATTGCTGGCTGGCCATTTTCCGCCTATTTATGCTGTTCGTTTTACCTGAATGCTGTGTTGTTGATATGTCGAGAGAGTGAATCGTTGAAGTCGTGCAACAGGAGCTATTGATGAACAACAAGAGAGTAGGCCGTATGCCAAGTTTGCTGGCTACCGCCATGGCGTTGACGCTCGTGCAGGGTGCGACCATCGCAGCAGAAAATGAACAGACCTTACTGTTGCGACAGCCTGCGGTATCGCGAGATCACCTGGCATTTGTTTACGCCGGTGATATCTGGCTCAGTGATCGCAATGGCCAGAATCCCGAACGATTGACGGCACATCCGGCTTCGGAGTTTGCGCCGAAGTTCTCGCCTGATGGCAAGTGGTTAGCGTTTTCGGCGAGCTATGACAACAACACCGATGTCTATGTGATGCCGGTCAGCGGCGGTGAGGCCAAGCGGCTGACCTGGCACCCGGGCATCGATACCGTCAATGGCTGGAGCAGCGATGGCAAGCGCGTGCTGTTTGCCTCGGCGCGCGAGGTTGCCAACAATCGTAGCAATCAATTGTTTGAAGTATCGGTCGATGGTGGTTACGAGCAGAAAGTCATGGAGGCCGTGGCCTTTGAAGGCAGCTGGTCTGCCGATGGCAAGCGGCTGGCGTACCGGCCATATCGACAGGCCTATAGCGGGCCAAGCGGCTGGCGCCAACACCGTGGCGGTACAACACCACCGATCTGGATCATCGATCCGGCCAGCAACAGCGTGGAAAAATTGCCGCATGAAAACGCGACCGACAGCAACCCGTTGTGGAGCGGCAGCAATGTGGTTTTCATTTCCGATCGCAACGATGGTGCCGCCAATCTGTTCCTCTATCAGACCACAGACAAGAGCCTGCGCCAGCTGACCAAAGAAACCGTCTGGGATATTCGCAATGCCGCGGTGCACGGCACGTCCGTTGTCTATGAAGTCGGTGGCCAGTTGAAGGAGTTGGACACGAGCACCGGCAACGCCCGCACACTGCCGATTTCTCTGTCGGCGCAAGTGGCACAGGTTCGGCCGCAATGGAAAGACGCCAGCAAGACCATTACCTCGGCACAGCTGTCCAGCACTGGCAAGCGCGTGGTGGTCAGTGCTCGTGGCGAGGTGTTCACAGTACCCGTCAAAGATGGTTCGACCCGCAACCTGACCGAGACCTCGTGGGT
>CAMLNB010000027.1 GCA_946481205.1 uncultured Kangiella sp.
TGCCCAGTGTGACCCGGGCCAGACCGAGCATGGCCCAAGGAACCGGCCGCTCGGCGCTCAGGCTGGCGTAGATCTCGGCGGCCTCATCGAGCCGCTCCTCCTGTTCCAGCAACTCAGCCTTGGTCCGCAGGCAGGCGAGGGCATAGCGGCTTTTGCTGTTGATTTCCCGGTCGCAAAGCTCGATGGCGCGGGCGATATCGCCTTTGTCCAGCGCCTGGTCGATATCGGCCAGCGCTTCCCGTTTTTCCATGAGTTTGTCGAGCCGGGCCTGCAGGGCCACCTTATTAAAGGGCTTGGTGATGTAGGCGTCGGGCTGGTACTCGAGTGCACCCATGACCATGGCGCTGCTGTTTTCGGCAGTGCACATGACAAAGATGGTGCCGCGCCGGAGCAGCTTGCGGGCGATCAGCTCTTCTAGAATCTGCTGGCCGTCCTTGCCCTCGCCGAGGTTGTAGTCGGACAGGATCACGTCGTAGTTACGGCTTTTGCAGTAGCTCAGTGCCTCATCGCCATTGGCTGCCATGTCGATATCCTCGGCGCCCAGCTGCTGCACCATGGTGCGCAGTGAGCGGCGAAACTCGGGAAAGTCGTCAATCACCAGGAAGCTTTTGTCGGCGTAGCTGATCATGTCTCGGGCCATGACAAGGAGCCGGGACTCAGCCCGGATGGCACAAGTATAGGCAGGCTTGGCCAGGGTGCAGCGCACGTGCCAGATCGTATTGTTAAAGTCATCCTCAATCCGGTTCTTGACCACGGCGGGTGCGAAGCGTAGAAAAACCGATTCGGAAACTCTCGCCGTGCTGCCATGCCCGTTCGGACCCCGATTGTTCTGGTATTGGATGATGAGCCGTTGATACGGCTCAATCTTGCTGCTTTTTTGTTCGATGAAGGTTACGCCGTGCGGGAAGCCGCGACTGCGGAGGCGGCGCTGGAGCTGGTCGCGGCCGAACCGATTGACCTCGTACTGGTGGATCTGCGCTTGCCGGGGCTCGATGGCACCAGCTTCATGTTGACGGCGCAGCAGCTGCGGCCGGGCTTGCGTTTCCTGATCCATACCGGCTCGATGGAATTTCGGCTCAGCGCCGAACTCGCCGCCATCGGCCTCGGCCACGACGACATTTTCTGCAAGCCGCTTCCTGACATGGCAGTACTGAGCCGTGCGATAAGCCACCGACTCAGTGTCAGCCGGCGCCTGCTCTGAGCGGGCGATTTGCTTTTTCTTCAAGCACTTGGCTGCTGACAGGCTGCTGTCAGCAGGGCCGGTTCCGCGCTACCTCCTGCCAAACCTTTATGGAATAATGCCGCGTCGCTTTCGTGTAGGGCCAGGGAGCCTAAAAACCCGTTTGTGCCCGCGTACGACATTCCCCGCGAACATTCCGTTTGGAGAAAGTGATGGACGAGAACCGTAAAAAAGCGCTGGGCGCAGCCCTCGCGCAAATTGAACGCCAATTCGGCAAAGGCACTGTGATGCGTCTGGGTGATCACCAGGCCTCGCGTGATATTCAAACCATTTCCTCTGGCTCGTTGAGCCTCGACATTGCCCTTGGTATCGGTGGTCTGCCGCGTGGCCGGGTGGTCGAAATCTACGGGCCGGAATCGTCCGGTAAAACCACGCTGGCATTGCAGGCGATTGCCAATTGCCAGAAGAACGGCGGCACCGCTGCGTTCGTCGATGCCGAACACGCGCTGGACCCAATCTACGCCGGCAAGCTTGGCGTCAATCTTGATGAACTGCTGGTGTCGCAGCCGGACACCGGCGAACAGGCACTCGAAATCGTCGACATGCTGGTGCGCTCGAATGCCGTCGACATCGTCATCGTCGACTCGGTTGCCGCGCTGGTGCCGAAAGCGGAAATCGAAGGCGAGATGGGTGACAGCCACGTTGGTCTGCATGCCCGTCTGATGTCGCAGGCGCTGCGCAAACTGACCGGCAACATCAAGCGCTCGAACTGTCTGGTCATTTTCATCAACCAGATCCGGATGAAGATCGGCGTCATGTTCGGTAGCCCGGAAACCACCACCGGTGGCAACGCGCTGAAGTTCTATGCCTCGGTTCGTCTCGACATTCGTCGCATCGGCTCGGTCAAGCAGGGCGATGAGGTCATCGGCTCCGAAACCCGGGTCAAGGTGGTCAAGAATAAAGTCGCGCCGCCATTCAAACAGGTCGAGTTCGAAATTCTCTATGGCCACGGTGTTTCGCGTGAAGGCGAGATCATCGAGTTGGGCGTCAATCAAGGCCTGGTGGAAAAGTCCGGTGCCTGGTTCAGCTACAACGGCCAGCGTATCGGCCAGGGCAAGCAGAACGTCGTCCAGTTCTTGCGAGAGCGCCCGGAAATGGCCAAAGAAATCGAGGACAAGATCCGCGCCGCCAACATCGTCGCCGTGCCGGCCACGGTCGATTCGGAAGTGGAAGACGAGGTGGAAGCCTGAAGCAACAACCGTCTGCCCTGAGTGTCGCGATGCGCCTGCTGGCGCGTCGCGAACACGCCGAGCTGGAACTGCGCCGCAAGTTGCTGCAGCGTGAGTTTCCGGAGGAGGAGATCGACGCGGTCTTGCGCGATCTGAAACAGCGCGGTTGGCAAAGCGATGAACGCTTTGCCAACGTGTTGATTGGTAGCAAGGCGCGCCGGGGGCAGGGGCCGGTAAAAATTGCCCAGGCACTGCAGACCGCCGGTATTGACAGGTCGGCGCTGAAAAAAGCGGAACTGGATTGGGATGAACAAGCGCTGGCAGCGATACGTCGCTACCTGCGCGGCAAGGATGTCAGCCAGCATGAAGTGCGCATGAAAGCCATGCGCCATCTGCTGCAAAAAGGTTTTACCTCCTCGAGCGCCCGTGTGGCGCTCGCGGCGTTTCTGAAAGAGCCGCGTGAATCGGATGAATTTGCGCCGGAATGATCGTTTTTTCGCCGTCATGGCGTGATGAGTTGATGTAGGAATCCGTATGAGCAAGACGATGACGAGCAACGAGATACGCGAAGCGTTTCTGAAATTCTTTGAGAGCAAAGGCCATACCCGTGTCGCCAGCTCCTCGCTGATCCCGGGTGATGACCCGACCTTGCTGTTCACCAACGCCGGCATGAACCAGTTCAAGGATTGCTTCCTCGGTCTCGACAAACGCGCCTACACCCGCGCGGTGTCGTCGCAAAAATGTGTGCGTGCCGGCGGCAAGCACAACGATCTGGAAAACGTCGGCTACACCGCCCGTCATCACACCTTCTTTGAAATGCTCGGCAACTTCAGCTTTGGTGATTATTTCAAGCAAGACGCCATTCACTATGCTTGGGAGTTTCTGACCTCGCCGCAATGGCTTGGCTTGCCGAAGGAAAAGCTCTGGGTCACCGTTTACGCGACCGACGATGAAGCCTTCGACATCTGGCAGAAGCAAGTGGGTGTGCCGGCTGAGCGCATCGTTCGCATTGGTGACAACAAAGGCGCCAAATACGCGTCTGATAATTTCTGGGCGATGGGCGATACCGGTCCCTGCGGCCCTTGCACCGAGATATTCTACGATCACGGCGCTGATATCTGGGGCGGTCCGCCGGGCTCACCGGAAGAAGACGGCGATCGTTACATCGAGATCTGGAACAACGTGTTCATGCAGTTCAACCGAACCGCTGATGGCGTGCTGCACCCGCTGCCGGCACCATCGGTCGATACCGGTATGGGCCTCGAACGGATTTCGGCGGTGATGCAGCATGTGCACACCAACTATGAGATCGATCTGTTCCAGCACATCATCAAGGCCGCAATGGCGGTGACCGGTTGCCCGGATGCCGACAACAAATCACTTCGCGTGATCGCCGATCACATTCGCTCTTGCTCGTTCCTGGTGGCCGACGGTGTGACGCCATCAAATGAAGGCCGTGGCTATGTGCTGCGCCGGATCATTCGCCGGGCGATTCGCCATGGCTACATGCTCGGTTGCAAAGAGGCGTTCTTCCACAAGCTGGTTCCGGCCTTGGTTGAACAAATGGGCGGCGCCTATCCGGAATTGAAAGAGGGCCAGAGCCGCATCGAGCGCGCGCTCAAGCTGGAAGAAGAGCAGTTTGCCCGGACGCTGGAGCAGGGCATGAAGTTGCTCGATCAGGCCATTGCCGGTTTGAAAGGTGAGGTGATTCCGGGTGACGTTGTGTTCAAGCTTTACGACACTTATGGTTTCCCGGTTGACCTGACCAATGATATCGCCCGTGAACGCAAACTGACGCTCGACATGCCGGGCTACGAAACCTGCATGGACGAACAGCGCAAGCGTGCGCGCGAGGCCGGCAAGTTCGATGTCGATTACAACAAAGTGTTGAAAGTCGATGCCGAGACCGATTTCTGTGGCTACGACAAGCTCGAAGACAGCGGCAAGGTTGTTGCGCTGCTGAAAGACGGTGCCGAAGTCGATGCGCTGAATGCCGGCGATGACGGCATTGTCGTGCTCGATCACACACCATTTTATGCTGAGTCCGGCGGTCAGGTCGGTGACAAAGGCGTATTGCGTGGTAGCAGCGCCAGTTTTGATGTGGTCGATACGATAAAGATTGGCAATGCCCATGGCCACAAAGGTAAGGCCTCCGGCCGGATTGCCAAAGGCGACACGCTGACGGCGCAAGTCGAGTCGAGCTTGCGTGCCAGCACAATGCTGAATCACTCGGCCACCCACTTGATGCACGCGGCGCTACGCCAAGTGCTCGGTACCCACGTCACCCAGAAGGGTTCGTTGGTGGAGCCGGAGCGACTGCGTTTCGACTTCTCGCACAATGAACCGGTGTCGGCTCAGCAGATTGCCGAAATCGAAGCCTTGGTCAACGAGCAGATCCGGGCCAACCACGCCGTACAGACCAATGTCATGGCACCGCAAGACGCCGTCAAGGCCGGTGCCATGGCGCTGTTTGGCGAAAAGTATGGCGACAGCGTTCGCGTATTGAGCATGGGTGACTTCTCGAAAGAACTGTGCGGCGGTACCCACGTCAAGCGCACCGGTGATATCGGTCTGTTCAAGATTCTGAGCGAGTCGGGTATTGCGGCGGGCGTTCGCCGTATCGAAGCGGTGACCGGCGACGAAGCGCTGGCGGTGTTCCAGCGTTACGAGATGACGCTGAACAGCGTGCTGAAGCATTTGAAAGTCACCGAAGATAAGCTGCATCAACGCCTGAGCACGCTGGATCAGGAACGCAAATCGCTGGAAAAAGAGATCGAGCAGCTGAAAGCGCAAGCAGCCGCTGGTAAAGCCGAGCAATTGATTGGTGGCGCCAAAGTTTTTGGCGATGCCAAGGTGCTGATTGCTGAACTTGATGGTGTCGACGCCAAGACCTTGCGCGAAACGGTTGAGAAGCTGCGCGACAAGCTCGGCAATAGTGCCGTGCTGATCGCGACCAAGGACGGCGACAAAGTGTCGTTTGTTGCTGCGGTAGCCAAAACGCTGAGTGGCAAACTGCCGGCGGGCGAGTTGGTTGGTTTTGTTGCCGGCAAGCTCGGTGGTCGTGGTGGTGGCAAACCGGAACTGGCGCAAGGCGGCGCCCCCGATGTCGCTGGCCTGTCGTCGGCGTTGTCGTCGGCGCAGGATTTTGTTGCCGGCAAATTGGCCTGAGCGCACACCAGAACGGACGCTGATAGAAAAACATGGCGTTAATCGTCCAGAAATTTGGCGGCACCTCGGTCGGCGATTTGGATCGCATTCGCCATGTCGCCGACAAAATCATTGCGACCAAAGCGCAAGGCCATCAAGTTGTTGTGGTGGCGTCGGCGATGGCGGGCGAGACCAATCGCTTGTTGGGCTTGGGCCACGCTTTATCCGATGCGCCGAGTCCACGCGAAATGGATGCGCTCGCGGCAACCGGTGAGCAGGTTTCCAACGCCTTGTTGGCGATTGCGCTGAATGCGAAAGGCTGCCCGGCGCTGTCGCTGCAGGGCTGGCAGTTGCCGGTGCACACCGACGATGTGTTCATGAAAGCGCGCATCGAGCATATTGAAACCGAGCGCATTCACCGCGAGTTGGCGGCAGGCAAGGTCGTACTGGTCACCGGCTTTCAGGGCATCACGCCGACCGGCGACATCACCACACTTGGCCGTGGCGGCGGTGATACCTCGGCGGTCGCTTTGGCGGCGGCCTTGCACGCCGATGAGTGTCAGATCTTCACCGATGTCGATGGCGTCTACACCACCGACCCGCGGATGGTGCCGGAGGCGCATCGACTCGACAGCATTACCTTCAAGGAAATGCTGGAGCTGGCGAGCCAAGGTTCGAAAGTGCTGCAGACCCGTTCGGTTGAGTTCGCTGGCAAGTACCGGGTGCCGCTGCGGGTGCTCTCTACCTTTAAAGAAGGGCCGGGCACTCTCATTACCTTTGAACAAGGCAAGCCGACGCCGGCGACCAGCATGGAGGCGCCACTGGTATCCGGGATTGCCTTCAGCCGCCAGGAAGCGCAGTTGACTATTACCGACGTACCGGATGAGCCGGGCACTGCAGCGCGCTTGTTTGGTGCGCTGGCGGCGGCGCATATCGAGTCGGACATGATTACCCAGACGCCACGTGCTGGCCGCCGGACCGACTTCAGCTTTACTGTCGCCCGCGGGGAAGCAATGGCTGCCCGTGATTTGCTGCTGGGCCAGTGCGAGTTTTTGCGCGCCGATGCGGTCAGCGTTTCCAGCCACGTCGCCAAGGTTTCGGTGGTCGGCGTGGCGATGCGCACCCATCCGGAACTGGCGACCCGTTTATTCGAGGCCTTGGCGGCAGAGCGGATCAATCTGATGGCGATCACCAGCTCGGAGAGCAAGCTGTCGGTGTTGATCGAGGAGCGTTATCTGGAGTTGGCGGTCCGGACCCTGCATTCTGCTTTCGGGCTGGACCAGGCACCGTTGCCTGGCTGAGCTATTTTCGAGGCCTGTGCTTAACTAAAGGCGACCAGCCCTGTCAGGAAGGCGGGACTTGTCTTTTGTCTATTGGTAAAGTCGGTACGCAGGCCCCATAATACGCGACCATTTTCCGCTTGCGGGCGGCGGCCAGAACAATAGCAAACCCGGTGCTGTGGCAAAGGGTAGGCCCGAGAGAGTTTCATAGGAGATCGACAGTGCTGATTCTGACGCGCCGTGTTGGCGAGACCCTGATGATTGGTGACGAAGTGACCGTCACTGTGCTGGGTGTGAAGGGCAATCAGGTACGCATCGGCGTCAATGCGCCGAAAGAAGTATCGGTGCACCGCGAAGAAATTTATCTGCGCATTCAGCGCGAAAAGACCCACGGTTTTAATCCGGACGACGATCAGGAACAGAGCTGATCGCGCGAAGGCAACAGCAAACTAATTTGCACTGTTGCTTGCAATTTCGCGGCGTTCCGGTAACATTCGCGGCCGCTGCGAAGGAGAGGTGCCCGAGAGGCCGAAGGGGCTCCCCTGCTAAGGGAGTATAGGGTCAAAAACTCTATCGAGGGTTCGAATCCCTCCCTCTCCGCCAGTTTTTGAATGCAGTCAGTTTTGTCTTAACGAAAGTTAAAAAAATTGACAGGCAAACAAAAATCGGTATTATAGCGGCCCCAACGCGCCCGTAGCTCAGTTGGATAGAGTACCTGGCTACGAACCAGGCGGTCGGGCGTTCGAATCGCTCCGGGCGCGCCAAACAAGAAAAACCCGCTGTGACCTGTCACAGCGGGTTTTTTGTTTGTGCAAATTTGTCATCACAATTGCGCGATCAATCTTGCAGGTTTTGCCGTCGCATCGTGCTGACACGTCTCGCTCGCAGAACACCTGTCCTCTTATCAGCAAAACCAATGGTTTGCTTGCCAGCGCGCTGCTATTCCCTCTCTGCCTGTATCCACCGGCAAATCCCGACTATGCTTGTGGGATGAGCTTGCCGGACAAGCGAGCGCGGAGGTCTGCCATGGATATGCCCTCACGGTTACAGCAGTGGTTGGAAAACGCCAACGCGCAGTTTGAATTGCTGCCGCATGCACCCGGTCGCAGTTTCGCGGAAATGGCTGCCGATCTCGGCCTGCCCATCGAGGCGATCATTCGCACCGTGCCCCTGTCGGATAGTCAGGGCCGACTGGCGGCGTTGGTGCCGGCCAATTACCTGCTCGATTTCGAAGCACTGCAATCCTTGACCATGCGTGAGTTGGATGTGCTGTCGTCAGCGGATGCTCAGCATCATTTTGCCGGTTGTGCCTTGGATGCCCGGCCTGCATTGGTCAACATCTTTGGCTGGCGCGTGGTCTGTGATGAAAATGTCTTCAACCACGATCGGATCTATTGTGAAAGCGGCAGCGGCAACAGCTTGCTGGGTTTTTCCCGCGCCGAATTTCGCCGCCTGCTCGGCGAAGTCAATTGCGGCAACATTGGCTTGCCACCGGACTCATTGAAAGGTGCAGTCTCGGAAATGGCGCAGGAAGAAGTGGTCACCCATTTCATGCCGATGCGGCTGAAACAGCGCGTGCAGGAAACGTTCGATTTGCCAGCGATGCCGGAGATGGCAACCGACATCATGAAGCTGCGCGTTGATCCGCACGCCAGCGCCCGTGATCTGGCCAATCTGGTCAACCGCGATCCGAGTTTGGCTGCACAGGTGATGAGCTGGGCCAATTCGCCGTATTACGGTTTCAGTGGCCGGATCCCATCACTGGAAATGGCGATCATGCGCGTGCTCGGTTTCGAGATGGTGCTTAATTTGGCGCTCGGCATTGTGGTAGGCCGTGCGCTGAAAGTGCCGCGCGACGGTCCGCTGGGGTTGCGCGCGTTCTGGACCCATTCGATCATGTGCGCGGTGTTGGCCGAGCGTTTATGCCAGCGCATGCCGGCCAAATACCGGCCGCAACGCGGCATGGTGTATTTGTCTGGGTTATTGCACAACTTTGGCCACTTATTGCTCGGCCATGTTTTTCCGCCGCAGTTCTTTTTGGTCAATCGCTATGTTGCCGCCAATCCAGCGGTGCAGGTCGATGCGATTGAACGCCACGTACTCGGTGTTTCGCACGAGGAAATTGGCGCCTGGTTGATGCAGGCCTGGCATATGCCGGAAGAGTTGATCACGGCAGTGCGTTGGCATCATCAAGAAGAGTTCTCCAGTCCGTATGCGGTGTATTCCAATCTGGTTCTGATCTCGAATCGCTTGCTGAAGCGGCTGAACATCGGCGACGCCGCGACCAGCCATTTGCCCGGTGCCGTGATGGCTTCGCTACATTTGAATGGCGAGGAGCTGGAAAGCGAGTTCGAGCAGCTACGTAGCAACCGTGATGAGCTGGAGGCCCTGGCGCAAAAACTGGCTGCTTGAGGCGGCTGGTGCAGGTACACGGCTCAAGGCTCCATTAGCCAAGCCAAACCCGCTTTTCACCATCTACTTGCATGGTTAGCGCCCGTGTCGCGGCGGCTCGGCGCCGGTTCAGCACGAATTCAGCGAGCCCTGCTTAGTCTGGCAACGTACCTGAGCCGGAGAGCCGCCATGTCGTTCCGTTCTGCGTTGCAAGTCAGTCTGTTGGCCACCGTCGTGACTGCCAGTGTCTTTACCAGCTCTGCCTATGCCCATCCGCGTGATCGTGATGATGAGCGCGGCCGGGGTCGCGGCCATAACGCGGGCTACGAATATGCGACCGTGCTGGAAAGCATTCCGATCACCCGTATGGTGCGGGTCAGTGAGCCGCGCCAGATCTGTGAGGACATCCCGGTCGAATACCGCCGTGAACGCCGCTCCGGTGCGGGTGTCGCGCTTGGTGCGTTGATTGGCGCTGCGGTCGGCCATCATGCCGGCCGGCATTCTGACCATGAAGCGGCGGGTACCGTCATTGGCGCCGTGGTCGGTTCGCAGATTGGCCGTGAAGTCAGCCCGCGGGAAGTGACCATCGAGCGTGATCTGGAAACCCGCTGCCGCACCGTCGAGAGCAGTTATTCCGAAGAGCGGGTGGTTGGCTACCGGGTGGTGTACCGCTACAACGGTCGCACCTATGAAACCGAGTTGCCGGACGATCCGGGCAGCTCGCTGCGCGTCCAGGTCGATGTTCGGCCGGTGCCGCGTTGAGCGGGGTCGCCAGGTCAGGACCCTCGTCGATGGTCAGCGTGGCGCGCAAGGATTGGTTGTTGTCATGCGCGCCCGTTACACTGTCCCACAAAAGGTCTGAACCATTCCGATGATGAAGATTCCGCTCCATTCCCGTCTGCTTGTTTTGCTCGGCTTGGTCGTCAGTGTGCTGTTGGCACCGGTGCCGGCCACCGCCAACGCCGTGACGCTGTCGCTGCTGGCACAAGGCGCCACGGTGTCAGAATCGGCTGCGGTGGCCGCGGCCCAGCGTGCAGTCAAAGGACGGGTGTTGTCGGTGCAATTAATTGAAAGCCGGGGTCCGCCGGTGTATCGGGTCAAAATTCTGACCGAAGATGGTCGGGTGCGTACCGTGCATGTGGACGGACAAAGCGGCGAAGTCATTAGCTATTAAGGACGCATGATGCGGGTATTGGTAGTCGAGGATGAACCGGCGCTGCGTGGCCAATTGGCCGATGCGCTGAAAGCCCAGGGTTATGCGGTCGATGTTGCCGCCGATGGCGAAGAGGCCTGCTATTTCGCGCTCGAATACAACTACGATGTCGCCGTGATGGATCTGGGTTTGCCCAAGCTCGACGGCATGGAAGTGATCCGCCGTACTCGCGCCAAAGGCAAAACCTATCCGATTCTGATTCTGACCGCGCGCGGCCACTGGCAGGAAAAAGTCACCGGACTTTCCGCCGGTGCCGATGATTACCTGACCAAACCGTTTCATGTCGAAGAACTGCTGGCGCGCCTGTCGGCGTTGCAGCGTCGCGCGGCCGGTTTTGCCAACCCGGTGCAAAAATTTGGTCCGATCGAAATCGATACGGTTGCTCAAGAGGTACGGCGCAATGGCGCCGCACTGGACCTGACCGCCTATGAGTATCGACTGCTGGAATACCTCGTTCACCACCCCGGCAAAGTGGTTTCAAAGACCGAGCTGACCGAACACCTTTACGATCAGGATGAGGATCGCGACAGCAACGTGCTGGAAGTCTTCGTCGGCCGTTTGCGTCGCAAACTGGATCCGGACGGCGATCTGCAACCGATCGAAACCCTGCGCGGTCGCGGCTATCGGTTCAACCTCAAAGCCGGTTGATGCTCAAGCGAGCACTGCATGCCAGCCGCCAGCGGCTGCGCGAACTGCCCAGATCGCTGCGGGGCCGGCTGGTGCTGGTGACCGCAGCGTTTCTGTTTTTGTTCCTGATCTTGGCCGCGTTTGCGCTGGAGCGGGCGTTTTTCACCAGCCTGCGTTCCGAGCAGCGTTTGCGGCTGGAAGCCCAGCTTTATTCCTTGTTGACCGTTGCCGATGAAACCCAGCCGGGTCAAATCCGGCTGCCGGATTACCTGCGCGATGATCGCTTCAACCAGATCGACAGCGGTATCTACGGTTACGTCAGCGATCCGATGGGGCGCATTTTGTGGCGCTCGGCATCGGCGCTGAACCGGCCGGCGCCGCGATTCAAATCCGGCGAACTCGGTGAAGTCCGCTATATCAACTGGCAGCAACGCAGCGAAGATCTGGTCGGCGCCAGTTACGACGTGATCTGGGAGGGCATCGGCCGGCAAGAGAGCCGGTATACCTTCAGTGTGCTGGAATCGAACGCCGCTTTTGATGCCACGACGGCGATCTTCCGGCAGACGCTGTGGGGCGGTTTTGCGATCGTCGCCATCGTGCTGCTGACCGGGTTGGTGTACGTGATGCGCTGGGGCTTACGCCCGGTACGCGAAGTCGCGCGTGCGGTGCGTGCAATTGAAGCCGGTCATGCGGAGCGGCTGGAAGGCGAGTTTCCCCGCGAGCTGAAGCCGCTGACCGACAACATCAATCTGTTCATCCAAAGCGAGCGCGAGCGCCGCAGCCGCTACGCCGAAACCATGTCGAATCTCGCCCATAGCCTGAAGACACCACTCGCGGTACTGCAAGGTGCGACCGATGCCGGCTTGAGCGACGAGGCGCTGCGTGCGCAGGTGCGCGAGCAGGTCGAGCGCATGCACGGCATCGTTCGCTACCAGCTGCAACGCGCGGTCACCAAAGGGCGAACGCCGTTTGCCTCGCTGATTGCGGTGGCACCGCCACTGCAGCAGCTGGCCGAGGCCTTGCGAAAAGTGTATGCCGGTAAGGGCATGCAGATTGAGGTCGACATCATCGGCACGCCGCGCTTTGCCGGCGAGGTCGGTGACCTGATGGAAGTCGCCGGCAACATCATGGACAACGCCTGTAAATTTGCTCGCCAAAAGGTACAAGCGCGGGCGGAGGAGCGTCGGGACGAACGCGGCGCTTGGTGGCTGCTGCTGCGGATCAGTGATGACGGCCCCGGTATTGCGCCGGCCAAACGGGAGGCAGTGCTCCGGCGTGGCGGACGGCTCGATACTCATGTCGAGGGACAGGGCATTGGCCTGTCGGTGGTGTCGGAAATTGTCGAGGCCTATAACGGCCGTTTGGCGATAGGTGAGTCCGCCTTGGGCGGTGCCGAGTTTCTGATTCAGTTTCCGCTATCTTAGTAAAATCAGCAGCTTATGAACAATATCTAATGTTTTGTTGAGGATTCTCAGCGAGCCGTAAAGGTCTTTGACAGGGCCCGGTACGGCCAGTAGAATGCGCCGGCCTTTGCAACGGGTCGGCAATTTTGCCTTCTGCGTCCCCATCGTCTAGAGGCCTAGGACATCGCCCTTTCACGGCGGTAACCGGGGTTCGAATCCCCGTGGGGACGCCACCGTCTTTTCCCTTCTCGCCGTTGCAGCCAGCCGAGATTCTCCTTCATCGCGCCCAGATTCGAACCCCGAAGGGGTTGGAATACCTGTGGGGGCGAGCGCGGATCCGAGCCAGTCACCAGTGTGACTGGCGCCGTGCGAGTGGGTGGCGCTCTGCGACACCCTGAGGTGCCACCGTCTTTTCCCTTCTCGCCGTTGCAGCCAGTCGAGATTTCCTTTCCGCACGCTCAGATTCGAACCCCGAAGGGGCTGGCTGGCTCAGCAAACTCACTCCTAATCTATTCTGGCAGCGGCCTGACCGCTACGCGACGGCGTAGCAGTCAGGCTTTGATCGACGCTTCCATCGGCATCAGTGCTATTCGCCTTTGACCAGAATCACCTTGTCAGCTGCGCCTTGCTCCGTCTGGGCTTGACGGATCTCCACCTCACCGCGTGACGGCGAATAGCGTGCCAGGGTTTTGGCGACTTTCGCATTACCGGCCTGGGCGCTGAACACCGCCACGTTGACGCCATTGCAGTCCAGTTTGGCGGCGACGACTTTCAATGGCATGCCGTTAACCTTCAGTTTGTGGTTGAAGGTATGAAACTGATCTGCCGCGGCGCTGACACAGACCGCCGATTCCGGACTGTCGTCAGCGGCAACATAGCGAACACCGGCGTGAGCCGTGGAGGCGAGTGTGACGAGAGCGGCGGTTGCCGAGAAGACGAGTACCTTGCGCATGATGTTTCTCCTTGCTGTGCGACGATCGCAATGATGTTGTCGCACAGAAGGGTGATTCAGTTGCCACGCCGTTATTGCGGCGAGTAACTGAGTTTGACTGCAATCACAGATTACATCTTGGCAAGTCGTTGAATTGGTTGATGACCATCGCTTTTTGCTGTGGATTACTGCCGTCACGCTGAAACACGGCCCGGTTTATGCCGCCGGTATTTTTGCCGACAAAATCCGGTAAAAACACCATTTAGCCCGGGCGGCCATCCACCCGTGCTTGCAACAGCCAGGGTCCGAATACTGCGAGATAAATGGCAAAGCCACTGATGAATAGCAGACTCGATATGCCGGTCCAGAGCCGATAAAACTCTGGCGCCAGCAGCGGCAACACAACACGGAATACAGCAGCGACGAGCACCAGTGCGTAAGCCCAGATCTCAGCGCCGCTTGCTTGCAGCGGCCGGCCGGTGTGGCCACGTGCGGTGCGCGTCATCATGCCGATGCAGAGACCACCGATGACACCAACTGTCAGCGCGTGCGTGGACAACAATTCAGCCATCGGCAACAACGCTATGGGCACTGCTTTGAGGACAAACGCAAGTGGCAACCAGATGTAGCTGGCATGCAATATCCACAGAATCGGTTTCTTCAGTGTCCAGTGTGGCGCCCAGTTCCACCAGCGCCAGAGGTGAATCAGCGCAGCGAGCAGTGCCGCGCCATGATAGAGCGCGCTCGGAACAGGCAGCACGGCCAGTAAAGCCAGCGCAATCACGCTGCCAATTGACGCGCGCTCAAGCCAGATGATTTTGCGTACCGGTGCACCGGGCACTGCGTTGCTGGTGAACATTGGAATCACTCGACCGGTGATCACGGTGACGATGACGGTCACCAGCGACAACGCCAGCTGCATCAACTCGCGGCTGTCGAGGCCACCGACCAGACCCATCGCGGCCAGATGCTGCCAGCCGGAGACTGTGGCGAATGCCGTCAGCAACGCGATAAAGAACAGATTGCGGCGATTGCCACTGGCAAGCAGCGGACGGGCAATGCCGACGGCGGCGAGCAGATAGAACGCCACATCCAGGATCGCACCGATTTCCGAAAGGCCGGTCAGCAGAAGGAAGCGCGCCGCCAACCAGACCATGGCCAGCGCCGCCAATGGCCAGCCGATAGGAGTGTCCCGATTGGTCCAGTTCTTTACCGCCGTGAACAGGAAGCCGACGATGATGGCGCCGGCAAAGCCAAACAGCATTTCGTGACCATGCCAATCCATTGCTTGCAGGTGGCTGCCGGTGATCAGGCCATGGCCGTACATGACCATCCAGATCGGCACCGCCAGTACCAGCCAGAGCGCGCCAAGCAGGTAGAATGGCCGGAACCCGAGTGCCAGCACGGTGGGGTAGTTCGGCTTGCTGGCTTTGGGGTCGACCAATGGGATGAATACCGGGGTGGTCATGGCGCTCACCTTTTAACATTCATTTAAAAAGAATCTTAAGGCTGAGCCGGCGTAAAAGCAATAAATGAAATGTCTCTTTTCTGCAGGCCGCATGGTGGCTGGCTAGGCTATTTGTAACCGAGGAACCGACAAGCGTGAAACTGGTTGCTGACGAGAACATCCCGCTGGTCCGCGAGCTCTTTGGCGGCTTTGGTGAGCTGGTATTGCGGCCGGGCCGGGCTATCGACGCCGCCACGGTTCGGGACGCCGATGCCTTGCTGATCCGCTCGGTGACCCCGGTCACCGCTGCGCTGGTGGCCGGTAGCCGGCTGGGCTTTGTCGGCAGCGCGACCATCGGCACGGATCATGTCGACGCTACCGCGCTCGCGGCGCAGGGCATCGTTTTTCGCAATGCACCGGGCTGCAATGCGACCGCAGTTGCTGAATATGTCCTGGCGTCTTTGCTGGTACTGGCCGAACGCGGCAAGTTTCGCCCTGGTCAGGATGTCATCGGTATTCTCGGTTACGGCAATGTGGGTCGCCGACTGGCGGCCAAACTGGCCGCGCTTGGCTGGCCATTCATGGTCTGTGATCCGTTGTTGCCGGCGGCGCAACTGCCGCAAGGCGGCGTCTCTGCCGAAGAGTTATTGGTATCAGATGTGCTGACGCTGCACGTGCCACTGACCAAGACGGGGGCGTATGCGACCCAGCATTGGCTGAATGCTGAAACGCTGGCGCGGACCAAGGCGCAGGTTGTACTCAACAGTTGCCGCGGTTCCGTGGTCGACAACTCCGCGCTGTTGCGCTGGCTTGAGGCCGACAAGCGCCGCGCAGCGGTGCTCGACGTTTGGGAGCAGGAACCGGATGTGCCGGATGATTTGTTGGCGCGCGTCGATCTGGCGACGCCGCATATCGCCGGCCATTCGCGTGAAGGCAAATGCAACGGCACATTCATGATTCACACTGCGTTCTGTCAGCACTTTGGCCTTGATGCGAGTGGCGCCAAGCCATGGCAATTGCCTGCAGCAGGGCAGGGCGTGTTGAACGATGACACTGCGCAACAGCAACTCCTGACGCAGCTGTTGGCCTGTTATGACCCGCGTCATGATGATGCCGCGATGCGCGGGGCATTGTCGGCTGCGGAAGATCGACGTGCCGCATTCGACTGGCTGCGCAAACATTATCCGGAGCGGCGCGAGCTGCAGTCCTGGCAGTTTGTTGCGAGTGAACAGATTGCCATCCGCTATCAGGCGCTCACCAGCTTTCGCTGAGGACAGTCTCCGGGTTACAGCAGGGGTTTCACCAGATGCAGCAGCGATGCCGTCAGCGGCCCGAGTGGTCGCAAGTTCGGCCAGTCCTGCGCTTGAGCACAGGTTTCATCAAACCAGGTTTGTAGCGCCGCGACACTGGCGCGATCATGCAGTACCAGACTGAGTTCGTAGTTGATGAAGAAGCTGCGGTAGTCAAAATTGGCCGAACCAATCAAGGCCATTTGCCCGTCAACAATCATCGCCTTGGCATGCATCATCCGGCCGTGAATGGCACGCAGATTCAAACCTTGTTTCAGCAACCTTGTTAGCGGCGGTTTGCGGGCAGCATCGACCATGGGGTTGTCCGATTTGCGCGGCAGAATGATCTTGACCTTGACGCCGCGGCGCAAGGCTGACTCCAGCGCGAACAACACGCTGTCATCGGGGACAAAATACGGTGTCAGTATCGTGATCTGGTGTTCGGCGTTATAGATCGCGGTGAGCACCGCATCGAGCAGGGGTTCATCTTCGACATCCGGTCCGGATGGCAATACCTGAATGACCGCGACGTCGCGCGTGCCGCCAAGATTTGACGCATCGTTACCAGACTCTGCCGTGGTC
This sequence comes from uncultured Kangiella sp., assembly GCA_946481205.1. Next base: position 16,720 of record CAMLNB010000027.1, read on the forward strand.
GCCAACACGGTTTGTTCGCCGGTGGCGTACTGCCAATCGGAAGCAAAAATGCTGGCGAGTTCGCTGACGGCCGCGCCGTGCACCACGGCAACCAAATCGCGCCACGGTTTCTGTTTGCGCAGTTTGGCGAAGTATTCCTGGGCGAGGTTGGCGCCGCCGGTCCAGGCGCTACGCTGATCAATGACGACCAGTTTGCGGTGATTGCGCAAACCACCGCGACCCGTAATCAGGCTCTTCAGCAGTGGATGGAACACGGCAAACTCACCACCGTGTTGGCGCAATTGCCGCAATGCGCTGTTCGACAGCAGCCAAGAGCCCATACCATCAACCAGCACACGGACTTTCACACCGGCTTTGGCTTTCGCGGTCAACAATTCGACGACGCGCTGACCGATGCCATCGGCGCGCAAAATGTAGACCGAGATATCGATCTGACGTGTCGCGCCGGCAAGCAAATCGACCAGGGCGCGCAAGCCGCCATTCTCTGATGAGTAGAACCGGATCTGATTGCCAGTGCTGGCAGCAGGCAGGTTATAGGCTTGTATCAAGCGATCCACCCGTGAGCAGGGGCGGCAGCTTGCTTCGGTGGATGGGAACTGCAGCGGCTGTTTGCGCCGCTGTCGCGCGGCTACTTTGCGGCTACCGAGCAGCAGATAGGCTGGCACTGCAAGCCATGGCATGAACACCATGGCCAACGCCCAACCCCAACTGCTGGCGCTAGACGTGGCCTGATAGCGTAAGCGCGTCAGGCCGATCAGCAGCAGCAGGCCCGTGGCGATCAGCGGAATATAGAGTTCGGCAAACTGGCGCCAATCCATGCCGTGTTCGACCTGATGGGGAACTGAATGAACGGATAATAGCGCGCCATGACGCCTTGCTGGGCGTCATGGCGGTTTTTCTTCACCAACCGACAGTGTGGTGCTTACTTGGTTTGATGCATCGCCACGGCAGCCGCTACCACATCCTCGGTGCTCGGCAGCAGATACTGCCAGGACGTGCCGGTAGTAATGAAGCTGTCTTTACCAGTGATGCGTTTGATATGCGGCAGCTTCTTGCAGTGCTCGACCAGATGCGTGGTGATCTCTTCCGACAACGAGCCTGTCTTGCGGCACTCATCGACAATCAGCACTTTTTTGTAGCCGTCGACGGCTTTCAGCAATTGGTCGACATGCAGTGGCGCCACCCAGCGCAGATCTACGACTTTGGTTTTCACGCCGTGCTGCTCGCGCAAGATCTTCTCGGCTTGGCGCGACAGGTAGTAGCCGTTGCCGTAGGTCAGGATGACCAAATCCTTGCCGTCACCAAACACGCCCGGTTCACCGTACGGCAGTGGCGCTTCGTTGGCTGGATAAACAAACGACCAGCCATTGTCATTCTTCTCGTGCAAATCCTTGACGTGATAGAGCGCAATCGGTTCCAGAAAAATGACTACACGTTTTTGTTCGTCAGCGAGTCTTACGCAGGTCTTCAGCATCCGGGCCGCGTCATAGCCATTGCTGGGGATCGCCACAATCACGCCCGGAATTTCCCGCAAGAAGGCGAAGGCATTGTCGTTGTGAAAATGGCCGCCGAAGCCTTTTTGATAGGCAAGGCCGGCAATCCGGATCACCATCGGGTTGCTGTATTGGCCGGAGGAGAAGAACGACAGCGTTGAGGCCTCGCCACGGATCTGATCTTCTGCATTGTGGGTGTAGGCGAGGAACTGGATTTCCGGCATCGGCAACAAGCCGACTTGTGAATAGCCGATGGCGCCGCCCAGAATCGAGGTTTCTTCCAGCAGTGTATCGAACACGCGTTCGCTACCAATGCGGGCTTGCACATCCGCCGTCACGCGATAAACGCCGCCTTTCTTGCCGACATCTTCCCCAAACAGCACGATATTCGGATAGCGCGCCATCACATCGGTAATGGCGAAGTTGATCAGGTTGGCCAATGTTCGCGGTTCGGCCAGCTGTGATTGAGCCTTGCCGAATACCTGCGCTTCCTGGTCTGGATTCAATACGGGCGGCAATGGCCGCTCCGGCCGTTGTGGTGCCAATGCCACCATGATGTCATCGGCGTTGTCGAGCTTGGGCAGCTTCAGCGTTTCTTCGGCTTCATAGGCCACTTGCTGGCGAATGTTCTCGTACAGCGCCAGAATGTCCGGCGCGCTCAGGAAGTCGTTTTCAATAGCAATGCGAGCGGAATGCAGCAGCGGATCCTGAGCTTCGGTTTCCTCGATTTTCTTTTGCGCGTGATACTGGCTTTCGGTGTCGTTGCCGGCATGGCCCATCAGCCGAACGGTTTGCACATGCAGAAATACCGGTCGGCGTTCCTGACGGGCAATTTCTTCCGCTTCCTGCGCCGCCAACCAGATATCCGGCAGATGCAAGCCAGAGCAGTGGACATAGGCAATGCCACTGCGGCGCTGCATCGTCTGCTGCACCCAGTTTTCTGGTGTCGATACCGAAATCCCGATGCCGTTGTCTTCGCAGATGAACACCAACGGCATGTCTTCGCCTTTGTACGACCAGTATTCGGCGGTGTTGAATGCAATCTGCGAGCTGCCGTGATTCAACGAGGCATCACCAAACGAGCACAGAATGACGCTGTCATCCGGAATCAGCGGTTGCACGCCAATTTTTTTGGCTTTGCCAAGACCGTGAGCAGCGCCGACTGCTTTGGGCAGATGCGAGGCGATGGTCGAGGTTTGCGGTGGCACCCACAGCGGCACCGAGCCGAAAACTTTGTGCCGGCCTTGCGAGATCGGATCAAATTTGCTGCAGACAAACGACAGCATTTGGTCGCGCACCGGGTTTATCTCCGGCAGGTGCTTCGAGCGCTGCACCATGAACGCGCCGCTGCGGTAATGCAGGAAGGCCATGTCGGTATGACGGAACACTTTGGCGATAGCGGCGTTGCCTTCGTGACCGCTGGAGCCAATCGTATAAAATCCGAGACCCTTGTCTTTCAGAATGCGGGCCTGCAGATCCAAATGCCGCGACAGCAGTTGTGAATGAAACAGTTCCAGAAAGATTTCGCGATTCAACCCGGCTTGGGCGGCAGTGATACGGCGAACTGGGGTGGGGAAGTCACCGTCTTGGACTCGACGGCTGAAGTTTTCGTCTACGGCTTTGGCGCGATCCAGCATGTTGTGTTTTCACGGCCCGGAAGGGCACAGTCCTCGTGATTAATTTGGATAGATGGACGTCTATATGTGTCTCGAAAAGCGGACCGAGTATAGCAATGGCCCGGCGGGCTAACCGGTACGATGAGTCGAGAGGCGGGTGGCCTCGGTGTGATAGAGTAGCGCGCCCGTTTTTCAGCAAACCTGTTCCTGCAAAAGGCAGGTTATCCCCAATAAATGTCAGTCACTTTGATCGAGGTTAAGCATGTCGGTAGCCGGCAATGTTCTTGAGATGATCGGCAACACGCCGATGAGCCGTTTGGCCAAGCTGGATACCGGTGTTTGCCAGTTGTTCGGCAAGTTGGAGCTGATGAACCCGGGCGGTTCCATCAAGGACCGCATTGCGCTGTACATGATCAAAGCGGCGGAAGAAAAAGGTTTGATCAAACCGGGTGACACCCTGGTCGAAGCCACCGCCGGCAATACCGGTTTAGGTCTGGCGCTGGTCGCTGGCCAAAAAGGCTACAAAATGCTCATCGTCATGCCGGACAAGATGAGCATGGAAAAAGAGTACAACCTGCGTGCACTCGGTGCCGAGGTGATTCGCACCCGCTCCGATGTGGTCAAAGGCCATCCCGAGTATTACCAGGATGTCGCGGCGCGACTGGCGCGTGAGCTGCCGAATGCCTATTTCATCAATCAGTTTGCCAACCCGGCCAATGTGCAGGCGCATTACGAAACCACCGGTCCGGAGATCTGGCAGCAGATGGACGGCAAGATCGATGCGATGGTGATCGGTGTCGGGTCTGGCGGGACGCTCTCGGGTGTGGGTCGCTATCTGAAAGAAAAAAATCCGAATATCGATATCGTGCTGGCCGATCCGCAGGGTTCGATTCTGGATCTGTATCACCGCACCGGTGAGTTCAAGCAGGCGGGCTCGTGGGTCGTCGAAGGCATCGGCGAGGATTTCATTCCGTCGATCTGTGACATGTCGCTGGTCAGCAAATCGTATGAGATTCCGGATCGCGAATCGATTCATGCTGCGCGCGAGCTGCTGGCCAAAGAGGGCTTGATGGGCGGTTCGTCGACCGGCACCTTGCTCGCGGCCGCGCTACGCTATTGCCGCGAACAGAAAACACCGAAGCGGGTTGTGACACTGGTCTGCGATACCGGTACTCGGTACGTTTCCAAAGTCTATAACGACGTCTGGTTGCAGGAAAAAGGCTTGCTGTAAGTCGGTGCCAAGATGCTGGTTCAATACGGCACCGAGTTCGCGCTGATTGCGCTGGCGCATTTGCTTGCGGTTATCAGTCCGGGTCCGGATTTTCTGATGACCGTGCGGCAAAGCGTGCGCCATGGCTTTCGCACAGGCAGCTGGACCGCGATCGGTATCGGTAGCGGCATCATGGTGCACGTGGCTTATACCGTGCTCGGAATTGCGGTGTTGCTGCGAGATAACCCGACGCTGTTTCAGATCGTTCGTTATGCCGGCGCGCTGTATTTGCTTTGGCTCGGTTGGCAGTGTCTGCGCAGCGGCGGTGCTGCCAGTGCCGAGGTGAACGGAAATGCCGAGCCGATGCCAACCACCTGGCAGGCATTCCGGATTGGCTTTCTGACCAATGCACTGAACCCGAAAGCAACGTTATTTTTTCTGGCGCTGTTTACGTCCATCGTTAGCCTGACCACGCCGTGGCCGATTCAAGTCGGTTACGGGCTCTGGATGATGGTGATTACCGCGCTGTGGTTTCTGTTGGTGGCCTGGTTGATGGTGCGGCCGCCAGTGCGAGCCATGTTCCTGCGCGCCGGCGTCTGGTTTGATCGTGTGCTCGGCGTGCTGTTGTGGCTTGTTGCCATTCGATTGATTTGGTTGTGATGCCGAACCTTGTCGGCATCAAGCGAGGACAAAATGAAAGACACCAGCAAACTGCAGTTTGGTACCCGCGTGATTCATGCCGGCCAAGAGTATGACCCCACCACCGGCGCCGTAATGCCAGCGGTGTATTTCACCTCGACTTATGCGCAAGAAAGCCCCGGTGTGCACAAAGGTTTCGAATACTCGCGTACACATAACCCAACCCGTTTTGCTTACGAGCGTTGCG
>CAMLNB010000028.1 GCA_946481205.1 uncultured Kangiella sp.
GATCAGGCTGCTGAACTGCCAGAAGGCTTGCCGTTGGATGAAAATGGGCTGGAGAAATACGATGCCGGTTGGACATTTCACTTGGATAACGACCTGCTGATACCGGGCAGTGATCGCGATCAGGACTATACCGGTGGCCTTGGGTTGACGTTCGCCGGTCGCTACGCTGCCGAAACTTGGTGGTCAATCGATCCGCTGCTCTCAGCGACCGATCGCTTGATTGGTTTCGATACGCTGACGGATCAGCATCACCGCCTGCATGCGATTCAGATCGGTTTGCTGGTTTTCTCGCCGTCAGATATCGGATCCGATTCGGCAATTTACGACGACCGGCCCTTTGCCAATCTGCTGTACCTGTCCAACAGTCGACGCTTCATCAAGCATCGCGATGACCCGGTTTACCAGTCCACGTTCACGATCGGCGTGATCGGCTCGCGTATTGGCAGTGAGATCCAGCAAAGCATTCACAAGGTGGTCGGAGCGGAAACGCCAGAGGGTTGGGATCATCAGATCAGCGATGGTGGTGAGCTGACGTTTCAGTACAGCGTGAGCCGCCAGAAACTGCTTTTCTCCAACTTTCAGGAAGCCGAAACCGAGTACGAACTCAAGTATGCAATGTCGGCCAGCCTGGGTTATATCAGCGAAGCTTGGCTCGCCGTCAGTGGTCGCTGGGGTTATATCAATACTCCCTGGTGGAGCTTTACCCCAGAAAGCGGTGATTACATCTCACAGCCGGCACCGGTCATTGGCGACTCCGTCAAACAGAACACGCCTGAGCGCTACTTTTGGGGAGGCATCAAACTGCGGCTGCGCCAGTACAACGCCTTGCTCGAAGGCCAGTTCCGCGACAGTGAGGTGACCTACAACCGCTCGGATCTTGAACGCTTCATCGCAGAGGCATGGCTGGGCATCACCTGGCAGTTCAGCAATTACCGCGTCAGCTACGCTGCGCGCTATCAGACCAGGGAGATTGAGGACGGCGCCGGCTCGCGAGATCCGATCTGGGCGGGCATTATTTTTTCTGCCGATTACTAGCGCAAGCGGCCAAGCGCCAAAAATTCAAACGGAAGCTACCGCTGACACAGGCAGGATCTCATCCACCGAAACCCGGTTGCGACCGCCGGTTTTGCTGCGGTATAGCGCGGCATCGGCGCGGGCGATGACGGTGTCGAGGTTGCTGTCATCGTCACGACGACTGGTGACGCCGAGGCTGATGGTAACGGTCAGCGCTTCGGATTTGCCGATCTCGCCGGTATCGACTTCAAACACGGTGGCTGCCACCGCTTGTCGCAGCCGTTCGGCGGCGAGTTTGGCCTGTTCCGTGCTGGCGCCCGGCAGGATGACCAGAAATTCTTCACCGCCGATACGACCGATCCGGTCGCGGCCACGCAGAGCGGCCCGCGCACTGTTGGCAACTTGTTGCAGCACATGATCGCCTTGATCATGGCCCCAGTTGTCATTGATGCGCTTGAAGTGATCGATGTCGAACAGGATCACTGCCATCGGCAGATGATGCCGCGCGCTGTCTTTCCAAGACTCTTCCGCAAAACGGTAAATGGCGCGCCGATTTGGCAACCGGGTCAGCTCGTCGGTCATTGCCAGAATATAGAGTCGACGCGCCTTGCGCAGTTGCCGGATCAGCAATGCCAGAATCACGCTACCACCGAGCACCATAAAGGCCAGCTGCCAGCGCCGCGTCTCTTCCAGTGCCTGTACCCGCTCCTGCTGCAAAGCTTGCTCAGCATGCAGACGCTGATTTTCGGAAACGGTTCGCTCGGTATCAAATTCAATGCGCAGTCTGGCGCTTTCATCCGCCCGCAGTTTCTCATCCAGCTGCTTTTGCTCAGTCAGATAGCGCAGCAGATCCTCGCGCGAACGGCTGTATTGACCAAGGCCGGCATAGACGTCACTGCGCAGACGCAGAATGCGAGCGACGTAACGCTTGTTACCAAGCTTGCTCATCAGCGCTTCTGCATCGTTCAGGGTTTGCAGTGCTTGCCGATACTGGGCGAGCCCCGCTTCGGCGTGGCCACGAAAGTACAGCATCAAGCCGCGAATCAGCACATATTTTTGCTGCTCAACCACACCAGCAATGCTGGCAAACGATTGCAAGGCCTCCTGATGTCGGCCTTGCAGGCTGTCGACAATACCAAGATGGAGTGCGTCGACAATGTAGTGATACTCCATCACCGGCATCCGGGCGTGGATGACACGCGAAGCAGCGAACGATTCTCGCGCCAAATCGAGTTGGCCCTCTTCGATATAAGCCCAGCCGATGTGGATCAACGATTCCGCTTCGAGGTTACCGTTGCCGAGTTGCTGTGCCCGTTGCACAACCGCTTGATAGTATTCCCGCGCCTTGCTGTGATCGCCCATCCGACGATAGACATGCGCCAGCGACGCCAGATTGCCCGTGGCCAGCGTGTCGAGCTTCAGCCCTTCATACAGGCGTTGAGATTGCAGCAAATCGGACAAGGCTTTGCCCAGATTGGCGGTGTAGGAATAGAAATCCCCGCGCGCATTCAATGCCTCCGCTTGCAGGCGCGCATCATTGAGTTCCATTGCTTGCTGGTAGGCTGCATTGAATGCCGTCTCAGCCGTGGCAATCTCCCCCATCAAGGCCAAGTGCGAACCTTGGCATAACATGAACTGCGCAGCCGTTCGGGTGTCGCCTTGTTGACGGGCTGCAATCAAGCCCTGATTGGCGAATTCCAGTGCAGTATTGCTGTCGCTGGGGACATGCGCGACCCGGCAATAGAGTTGATCGAATTGGCGCTGCACGCTTGGCGTGGCGTTGGTCAATTGCGCTTTCAACGCGATCAAGGCGTTGTACAGATCCTCTTCGTTGAGCAGCGGCACGCTGTCCTGCAGGTGCTGCAGTTGCGCGACAGGATCGGGCTGTAAGGTTGCAGCAGCGTTATTGCTCGTGGGCGCGGCTTGGGCAAACAGCGAGAACATGCAGATAAGCAACAACACGATGCCGTTGCGTGCACTGAGCTTGCTATGGATTGTGATCTGAGATGCCGCCTGAACGGCGACAGCCGGGAGCTGTCGCTGCGGCTCGGGGTTCTTCACGCGCGAGTCATTCCCCGCTGGCCGCGCGCGTCATGACCGCGAGCAGTTCGGCTTCACCGCGGCTCAAGTTGCAGCGCTGCATGACTTCTTCCGGGCTCATGCCTTGCTGCAGCAGACGCGCAGCCTGACTGTAGGCTTTGTGACTGTTATTGGGGCTTACCGCATCGGTTTGCAGTTTCTGGGCAACGCCTTGCAAATCGCTTTGCAGCTGGATCAGCTTCTTGCCAACCACTTTTGCGGTTTCGGCCAGTTGCTGATGCTGGTTGCGCAATTCCTGCACGGTTTGTTCGGTGTGTCGGACCCGACGCCAGAGCAGCAGACACAGTCCGGCAAAGGCCAGCGCCAAGCCGGTACTGAGTAATGCCACAAATGCCATCAGGTCCATTGCTTTGTTCTCGGTAACTTGCTCTCGGTAACGTGATCTTGGTAATACGATGTCTCAGTGCGCGAAGCTGAGTTCAGCCCACTCGTTGTCACTCAACAACTTATTCAGATCTACCAGAATCAGCAGTTCACCATTGCGGTTGGCAACGCCTTGAATGAACTTGGCGCTTTCGTCATTACCAACATTGGGCGCTGATTCAATTTCCGAACTGCGCAGGTACACCACTTCCGCCACGCTATCGACCAGAATGCCAATCACTTGGCTGTCCGCTTCGATGATCACGATGCGGGTATTGTCGGTCACCTCAATCGGCGGCAAGCCAAAGCGCTGACAGGTGTCGATCACGGTGACGACATTGCCGCGCAGGTTGATGATGCCGAGCACATAAATCGGCGCGCCGGGTACCGGTGCGATATCGGTATAGCGCAGCACTTCCTGCACTTGCATCACGTTGATGCCGTAGGTTTCGTTGCCCAACCGGAACGTCACCCACTGCAGTATCGGATCTTCCTTCACGGAGCCGCTGGCCTTGGCCGCGTTTGAACTCGCATTGCTCATGGATACACCTATTGTCCTGTCAACAACTAATTGTCCAGTCACCGGTTTCCGGCGGTCGCTATCGGGCCATTTATCGGCAGGCGTGCCAGTACCTGAACAAGCATAGCCGGAAATTTGCCAGTCATCGGCGGCGATTGGCGGACAATTCCATCAGGCGGCGTCACGGCTGAATTGCGCCAGGCTGTCGACCAGGGCCTGCGCATTCAGCAGGGCGCAGCGGTCATCCTTGATGATGCCCGCCAGCCACGGCCGGCGCGGATTACTGTCATACCAGCTGACTTCGTCCTGGTTCAGGCCGCGGGTGGCGCACAGATCCGTACAGGCCAGACCCCAGGCGGTATCGCCGATGCGAATGACATAGCGGTAGCTGTCGACCAGCTCCGGCCGGTACTTTTCGCCCAGGATGTACAGGCCGGTATCGACCACATTGATATTGGCTGGCTCGTGCACCATCAGGCCGAGGAACCAGTCCGGCCGGCCGACCAGCGGCGTCAGCGGCTTGTCGCGGCGCATGATGCCGCCGAGCAGATGCAGCGGCAGCGCCAGCTTCAACTCATCGATGCGAAAAACCAAGGTCGGAAACTGCGCCGGCAACTCGCTGCGGTACTGGCTGTTGCTGTACAGAACGGCGGCCGCAACCGCCTGGCTGACGGTGCTGACCGGATGCGGAATAGGCTCGGCAGCGGGCACCACCGCCGGCACGACCTTGGTGGTACGTATCTCGGCTACCGGCGCCACTGCCGTGCTGACGGCCGTGGCGGGTTCGGTCTGCGTTTTCTCGCTGACTTGATCGAGCAGATACTGCAAACGATTGCGCGCGGCCGGCAGCAACGCCGGCGCCGGCTCGGCCGGTTCTGGTTCGGCATGCGGCCGCGGGTCCGCATCCGGCTCGTGCAGCAAGCGCTCCAGGTAATCGGACAAGGCTCGTTCGGCGCGGCGCTGATTCATGACGCCGCCTTGTTGATCGAACCTGCTTTGCCCGAGACGGGATTGACCGAGCCTGTTGCTGCCGATGGCGCCTCAGCGGAGCGCACCGCTTTCAGCTCGGCATCAAGATCACGCAACAGTTGTGCATAGGCCTCGACGGCACGCGAATCGGGCGCGAACACATTCGGTGGCAAATGCGAGCGGCTGGCTTCACGCAAGCGGGTATCCACCGGCACCACACCGCGCCAGACCTTGCTGCCGTGGTTGTCACGCAACTGTCGCAGGCATTGCACGGCAGCGCGCGTGCGCCGGTCGAACATGGTTGGCACGATGCGATGAGCAATGGTTTGCTTACGTGAGCGCTCGATCATCTGCAGCGTGCGTAGCATGCGCTCCAAGCCTTGCAGCGCCAGAAACTCGGTTTGCACCGGGATCAGCAGGTATTCGCAAGCCGCCAATGCGTTGACCATCAACACGCCGAGAATCGGCGGACAGTCGATCAGCACGTGGTCGTAATCAGCCTGCAAGAGCGTCAGCAGCTTGGTGATGATCAGGCCCTGACCGTCCTGCCCGGCCAGCAGTTTTTCCAGAGTCGCCAGCGCCACTTGGCCAGGAATGAAATGCAAACCGTTCTGGCCGGTTTCCTTGACACTTTGGATCACGCGGGCGCGCGTCAACGTCCGGTGCTCGGTGAACAAATCGAAAATGCTGACGTGATCGCCATCGGGGTTGATGCCGAAATACGCCGTCAGCGAGGCATGCGGATCCAGATCGAGCAGCAGCACCCGCTTGCCACGGCTGGCAAGCAGCCCGCCGAGCGAGACGGTGGTGGTGGTTTTGCCGACTCCACCTTTCTGATTGGCGATGGCCCAAATCCGCACTGCTGACTCCCGTCACAGACATCTGCTGACTGCGCCGTCACCTGTTTCTTGGCTACAGGTTATGGCACAGGTTTCGGCGGAGCTTGGCCAGTTGGCGACTCCGCTTCGGGTTCGGTGCGTTCCTTGCCGCGGATCAGCAAACCGCCATTCGGCAAACGAATGACATCGAGCTGTTCCGCCTGATCCGGTGCATCGGGCGTTGCCGCCGTTTGCGTGCTGTCAGTTTCATTTTGCGCCGGCAAACGTTCGCCGCCTTCTGCAGGCAGGGCATTGCCGGTTTCGGTCGCAGTCGGTTCATACAAGCGTGAAATCGCCAGCACCACCCGACGGTTGCGCGCCCGCCCCTCTGCCGTGTCATTGCTGGCAATCGGATTGAACTCACCAAAACCTTCCACCGCCATCCGTGCCGGTGGGATGCCAAAGCTTTGCAGCTTTCGTACCACCGCAACCGCGCGTGCAGACGCCAGCTCCCAGTTTGAGGGAAACCGCTCGGTATCGATCGCCTGGTTGTCGGTGTAACCGCGGATGCGCATCAGATTTCGGCTGTCGCGCAGCTTCTCCGCCAGCTCTCGCATGACCGGTTCGGCCGACTTGCCAAGCACATCGCTGCCACTTTCGAACAGTAGGCCGGATCGCATGTCCACTTCAATCCAGTCCTGATTGCCACGCAGCGCCACCACACCGGCATCGATCAGCGGTTGCAGCGAGTTCTGCAAGGAGTTGTACAACGTATTGAACGCCTGTTTCTGGGCCTCGCTGGGCGCATTGGCCGCCGGCAGGCTCAAGGCCTCCTGCTCGGCTTGCTCGGCGCTGTTGTTGGGGTCCTTGCCGGCCTCCGGCTTGCCATTGGGCAATGGCACTTCGGAGCCCTCGAGCACACCGTCGCCGGGTTGCACTGGCGTGCCGCTACCGGTTTCACTGCCTGGTGCGGCCGGCGCTTCGCGATCAAACGCCGACAGCAGGGAATCGGACAGCACCCGATACTTGCCTTCATTGACCTGCGAGATGGAATACATGACCACAAAGAACGCGAACAACAGCGTGATGAAATCGGCATAGGAAATCAGCCAGCGATGCGTGTTCTCCCCTTCTTCGTGGCGACGGCGACGGATCATGATGAGGACTCGGAGGCCGTGTACTCAGGGACCGTGAACAAAACCGGCCAGCTTGTTTTCGATGACGCGCGGATTCTCGCCCTCGGCAATGGCGACGATGCCTTCGATCAACATCTCGCGATACTGACTTTGCGCCAACACCAGACTGCGCAATTTGTTCGCCACTGGCAGAAACAGCAGGTTGGCAAAACCGACGCCGTAAACGGTCGCGACAAACGCCACCGCAATGCCGTTGCCAAGCCGCGATGGATCGCTCAAGTTGCCCATCACCTGGATCAGGCCCATGACCGCACCGACGATCCCAAGCGTTGGCGCGTAACCGCCCAGTGATTCAAACACGCGCGCGGCTTGCAATTGCCGCTGCTCCTGCAATTCCAGATCGGTCAGCATCGCGCTGCGGATGCTCTCCGGTTCACCGCCATCGACCAGCATCGCCAGGCCTTTGCGAGAAAACAGATCTTCTTCGCGATCGACCAGCTGCTCCAGACCGAGCAAACCTTCCTTGCGTGCGGTTGCGCTCCAGTTGACCAGACGGCGCAAGCCGTCTTCAAACGGCAGCACCGGCGGCACAATGACCCAGCGCAGCAATTTGAACGCGTGCAAGAATGTCCGCAGCGGCGTTTGCAACAAGGTGGCGCCAAGCGTGCCGCCGAGCACGATCAGCAAAGCCGGTCCGTTCATCAGCGCCGACAGCTGCCCGCCTTCGAGCATCTGGCCGAACAGAATCGCAAACAGACCGAGGAAGAACCCGATCAGGGCAAGAGAGTCCACGACTCAGATCTCCGCTGACAGGCGGCGACCGATGTCGGTCAACGGCACAACCTGATGACTGATACCCGCTGCCGCCACGGCTTGCGGCATGCCATAAACCACGCAGCTCGCTTCATCCTGCGACCAGACGGTGCTGCCTTTGTCGCGCAACATGCGCGAGCCTTCACGACCATCGGCGCCCATGCCGGTCAAAATAATCGCCAGCACCTCGCCGCCAACTAAATTGGCGGCCGAACCGAACAACACATCGACGCAAGGCGCGTACTGCAAGCGCGCATCGGTTTCACGAATTTTCACCCGCAGTTGACCAGCTTGTCGCTCCAGAGTCATCTGCTTGCCACCCGGCGCCAGATAAACGTGCCCAGCTTTCAACACATCACCGTCAACTGCTTCCTTGACACGTACCTGACACAGTCCGTCGAGCCGTTGGGCAAAAGCAGGCGTGAACGTGCCCGGCATATGCTGCGCGATCACAATCGGTGCGGGAAAGTTGCTGGGCAATGGCGTCAGCACATGCTGCAAGGCAACCGGACCACCGGTGGACGACCCGATTGCCACCAGTTTGGTATGACCGCGGCGCAAAGACTGTTTCGGCGCTTCAGGTTTTGCAGTTTCAGCGCGTGCGGTTTCAGGCTTTGCCGTAGTGGCTGTCGGCGCGGATGTGGCACCAGGCGCGCGCCGCAATGTACTGCTTGCCGTTGTGCTGGTCGGTGCGGATGCTGCAGTCGGTGCGGAAGTGCGAAAGGCACCGCTGGAACGACGTTGCTGTTGCAAGCCAATCGCTTTGACTTTTTCACGCAGCAAATTGGCGGTGTTGGATTGATTGCCCTGAACGTCTTCGTAACTCTTCAGCAGGAAATCAACGGCACCGGCGGCCATCGCATCCAGCGTCATGCGCGCGCCTTCATAGGTCAGCGATGACAACATCAGCACTGCCACTGATTGCTTCGCCGTGATTTGCTTGGTTGCCGAAATGCCGTCCATCACCGGCATTTCGACATCCATGGTGATCACGTCCGGCTTCAATTCGGCCGCTTTCTTGATCGCTTCGGCGCCGTTGTTGGCAACGCCAACGACCTGCACGTCTGGATCGGCCTTCAGAATCTCGACGACCCGACGACAGAAGAAATTGGAGTCATCAACCACCAGGACGCGTACCGGCATCGTGGCAACCTCAAGCCGCGTTACGGCGTGCGTACTGCTTCAGCAACGCCGGCATATCCAGAATCAGCGCGATGCCACCATCGGAGGTGATGGTGGCGCCGGCCATGCCCGGTGTGCCCTGCAAGGATTTGCCAAGTGGTTTGATTACCACTTCCTGCTGACCAATCAACGCATCGACCACAAAACCGACCCGCTGCGAACCGATTTGGGCAATCACGACAAAACCTTCGCGACGCTTGGTATTGCGAACCGCGCCACGCACCAGCCACTCCTCCAGATGGAACAGCGGTAGCGCTTTGCCGCGCACGACCAAGGTCAGCTGACCATCGACCACATTGGTCTTGGTCAGATCGAGGTGGAATATTTCGTTGACGCTGGCCAGCGGCAGCGCAAACACCTGCTTGTGCACACTGACCATCAACGTCGGCAGAATGGCCAGCGTCAGCGGCAGCTTGACCTGAATCAGACTGCCTTTGCCGACTTCCGACAGCACCGACACCGAACCGTTGAGTTGAGAGATGCGGGTCTTGACCACATCCATACCGACACCACGGCCGGAAATTTCCGAGACCTCGGACTTGGTGGAAAAGCCAGCCATGAAAATCAGGTTAAACGCTTCGATATCGCTCAAGCGATCGGCCTGATCCTGATCCATCAAGCCTTTCTCGACGGCTTTGCGGCGCAGCACGGCCGGGTCCATGCCTTTGCCGTCATCACGAATCTCAAGCAGGATGTGATCGCCTTCCTGCGTTGCCGACAGAATGATTTTGCCGGTGCGTTCTTTCCCGGCGCGCTCACGCTCATCCGGCATTTCGATGCCATGATCGACAGCGTTACGCACCAGGTGCACCAAGGGATCGGCCAGCGCCTCGACCATGTTCTTGTCGAGATCGGTATCTTCGCCAATCAGTTCCAGATTGATTTCTTTCTTCAGGCTGCGCGCCAGATCGCGAACCACGCGCGGGAACCGACCGAATACTTTCTTGATCGGTTGCATGCGCGTCTGCATGACCGCGCCCTGCAGATCAGATGTCACAACATCGAGATTCTGTACCGCCTTGGCCATGTCTTCATTGCCGACCGCATTGGCCAGAGTCAGCAAACGGTTGCGAACCAGTACCAGCTCGCCAACCAGATTCATGATGTCATCAAGCCGTTTGGTATCGACCCTCACCGTGGTTTCGGCTTGCGCCAACGCATCACCACCAGCAGCGGGCGCTGCCTGCGCGGCTGCCGCGGGAGCTGCCGGTTTTGCTACCGGTGCTGGCGCCTTGCCCTTGCCATGCAGCTGATCCAGCAGATCGTCAAACTCGCCATCCGTGATGGTGTCAGCGTTTTTATCTGGAGCTTTGCTGCCTGCCTTTTCTGCTGGCTTGGTTTCTTTGGCCTTCGTTTCTGCAGGCTTGGCTTCAGCCGGTTTGGCCGCTGCTTTCGCGGCCGGTTTGCTGCTGGCAGCAGCGGGTGCAGATGCTGGAGCTGGCGCAGTTTTCTTTTGCGCATCGAGCTGATCGAGCAGCTTTTCGAACTCGTCGTCGGTAATACTGTCACTGCTGGCAGCCGGCGCTGGCGCAGCGGCCGGGCTTTTGCCCTTGCCATGCAACTCATCCAGCAAGGCATCGAATTCGTGATCGGAAATATTGCCGCTGGCTGCCGGTGTTGGTGCTGGTGCAGCTTTCACCGCTGGCGCTTTGCCCCCTTGCAATTCATCCAGCAGCCGTTCGAATTCATCATCCGTGATTTCATCGGCACCGCTCGTACTCGCAGCTGGCGCTGGTGCCGCTACTGGTGTCGGTGCAGCCACCGCTTTGGGGGCAGGCGCTGGGGCCGGTGCAGGCACCGCTATGGCATCTTCAGTCAATTTGCCGTCGGCGCAATTTTGCAATGCTTCGAGGAAACCGGGGTCGGCAGCGGTGGGTTCGTTGCCACCACGGACTTCATCAAACATGACATTGACGACATCCAGGACCTGCAGCACCAGATCCATGATCTGGGCATTGGCGCGCAGTTCCTGGTTGCGCAGTTTGTCGAAAATATTCTCACCAAGATGGCAAACTTCGACCAGCGCATTCAGTTTCAGAAAACCGGCACCGCCTTTGACGGTATGGAAACCGCGAAAGATCGCGTTGAGCAAAGGCAAGTCATCCGGGCTGCGCTCCAGCTTGACCAATTGCTCCGACAACAATTCAAGGATCTCGCCTGCCTCAACCAGAAAGTCCTGCAGGATTTCCTCATCAGCATCAAGGGCCATGCTTATTCGCCTTTAGAAGCCCAAACTGGATAACAGGGCATCGACATCGTCTTGCCCGTGCACAACATCCTGGCGCGTCTTGTCGACCACTGGCCCTTCGACGCCTGATTTCGGTTTCGCTGCCGTTTCCTTGGCAGTGCCCAGTTCACTCATGTTGCCAAACATCTTGACCAGCTCGACCAAGCTGCCTTCCACTTCCTGCACCAGACTGATCACGCGCCGGATCACTTGCCCGGTCAAATCCTGATAATCCTGCGCCAGAATGACGTCATTCAACGTGTGCTGCACATCGCCCAATTGCTTTTCCGTTTCGCCGAAATGGGCCACCAGATCATCACACAGCGCGCGAAACTCACCCGGCTGCATTTCTTTGCGCAGCAGCTTCTGCATCTTGCCGCGGAAATCAGCGGCCTGATGATTCAGCTGGGTCACCAGCGGCATGCAGCGCTCAAGCCCGTCCATAGTCCGGTTGGCGGCCTGCTCGGTCATGGTGATGACATAGTTCAGGCGTTCGCGGGCATCGGGAATGTCATGCGCGGCAAAGGCACTGATTTTGTTGTCGAGCTGAAAGCTGATTAGCGCTTCATGCAGCTGCCGGGTCAGCTTGCCGATTTCGGAGAACAACGTGACATCACGTTCACCGCGCATGGTATCGAGCAAGGCCTTGGCCTCATCGTGCTGCCCGGATTCGAGCAGTGCTACCAATTCTTTTGCCTGTCCCAACACGGTCTGACTCCATTGCTCATCGACGCTGGTTTTCATGCCAACCCTCCCGGGTTTCAGCCGATACGTTCAAAGATCTTGTTGATCTTTTCCTCCAGCGTTTGCGCCGTGAACGGTTTGACGATATAGCCATTGACACCTGACTGCGCCGCCTCGACGATTTGCTCGCGCTTGGCTTCAGCGGTGACCATCAGGACCGGCAATGTATTGAGATTCGGATCGGCACGGACGGTCTTCAGCAGATCGATCCCCTGCATGCCCGGCATGTTCCAGTCGGTGATCAGGAAGTCGAAATTGCCGTTCTGCAGCATCGGCAGCGCGGTCGCACCATCGTCGGCTTCCTGGGTATTGGTGAAGCCCAGGTCGCGCAACAGGTTTTTGATGATGCGTCTCATGGTCGAGAAATCATCGACGATGAGAATTTTCATGTTCTTGTCCAAAGCCATTGTCAGCCCTCAAAGAAGAAATTAAGTGGGGTCAATGCCAGTCACGCAACCGACTGCGCAACCGGGCCATGGCCTGGTTGCTGATCTGGCAGACGCGCGATTCACTGACGCCCAAAACCGCCCCGATTTCCTTCAGGTTCATTTCCTCATCGTAGTATAGCGCGAGTACCAGTCGTTCCCGTTCCGGCAGTTGCGCAATGGCCTCGGCCAGATCTGTACGAAAATCAGCCTCATGCAGGCCTTCTTCCGGGCCATCGACCCGGCTGCCTTCCTGCTGCGCCAACAAATCGTCAGTCAGGCCGACATCGTCAAAGCCATACAGGGCGCCGCCCGAGCTATCCGCCAATAAATTGTGGTAGTCGGCCAGCGTCAACCCCATTTCGGCGGCGATCTCGGCGTCGCGGGCATCACGGCCCAACCGCTGCTCGACCGCCTTGGTCGCCTCGGCAATCCGGCGGCCATTGCGATGGACCGAGCGCGGCAGCCAATCATTGCGACGCACCTCATCCAGCATGGCGCCGCGGATGCGGATGCCGACAAAGGTTTCGAAACTGGCCCCCTTGCTGAAGTCGTACTTGCGCGCGGCTTCGAGCAAACCAATCATGCCGGCCTGCATCAAATCATCCAGCTGCACACTAGCCGGCAAACGGGCGAGCAAATGGTGCGCAATCCGCTTGACCAGCGGCGCGTATTGATTGAGCAAATCCTCTGGCGTTTGTTCGGTCTGGTACATGACAGCGGCGTACATCAATTACCCGTTTCCTGCAACGCGGCAAGGCCGGCGCTTTGCACCAGCCGTTCCATGAAAAATTCGATGTGCCCACCGGGCACTTGCGGCACTGGCCACGCCTCCACTTTCCGAACCAGTTGCCGATAAGCCAGCGCCGCTGGCGAACGTGGAAACGCATCGACCACCGGCTTTTGTTTGCGAATGGCTTTGCGGACGTTTTCATCAAACGGAATGGCGCCGACATAATCGAGCGCAACATCGAGATACTTGTCGGTCACGCGGGTCAGTTTGGCGAACAGATCGCGACCTTCCTGCGGGCTACGCACCATGTTGGCGAGCAGGCGGAACCGGCTCATCCGGTGATCACGGTTGAGGATTTTCATCAGCGCGTAAGCATCGGTCAGCGAGGTCGGTTCATCGCAGACAACGAACAGCACTTCCTGTGAGGCCTGGGTAAAGCTGATCACGGTGTCGGAAATGCCAGCCGCGGTATCGATCAACAGATAATCAATGTGATGACCGATCTGACTGAAGGCACGAATAAGCCCGGCGTGTTCGGCCGGGCTCAGCTGCGCCATCGCTTGGGTGCCGCTGGACGCCGGCACGATCTTGATGCCACCCGGCCCGTCGAGCAGGATGTCGGGAATGTCACATTCACCGGAGATCACGTGCGACAGATTGCGATCACTGTGCAAGCCGAGCATCACATCGATGTTGGCCAGCCCGAGGTCAGCATCCAGCACCATCACAGCATGGCCCTGCTCGGCCAACGCCACCGCCAGATTGACGGTGACGCTGGACTTGCCGACGCCGCCTTTGCCGCCGGTAACCGAAATTACCTTGACCGGCCGTGCCTGTGTCATCCGCCGCAACCCCGAGGCCTGATCCAGGCCGTGTGAGAAATCAAATCCCAGCATGTGCTGTCGCCTTCGGTTTCGTTACCGTCAGCTGCTGAGCCAACAGCCATTCATCCGGACTGTCACGAAACTGTTCCGCCAGTTTCAACGCGCGGTCCACCAATTGCGCACCGCGCAGCGAACGCAAATCTTCCGGTACTCGCTGGCCGTCACAGCTCGCCAGCAACGGCAAACGGCTTTCCAGCAGCACCGACAAGACCGGCCCCAGCGAGGTGGTTTCATCCAGTTTAGTCAAGATTGCGCCATGCACACGGCGCTGGCCGAACTGCTTGACGCTTTCCTGCAGAATCGCGCGTTGCGACGTGGCCGACAGCACCAACAGCTGCTTGACCGGGTAGCGGCTGCTGGCCAACGCCGCCAGCTGATCGGCCAACCGGGCATCGCGCTGGCTCATGCCGGCGGTGTCGATCAGGATCAGTCGACGGTCGCCAAAACGGTCGAGCATGTCCTGCAAGCTGGCCTTGCTGTCGGCATGGCCGATGGCGCAGCCAATCAAATGGGCATAGGTCGCCAGCTGGTCATGGGCGGCGATTCGGAAGCTGTCGGTGCTGATCAGGGCAACGCTGCCGGCGCCGTGGCGCAAGGCAAACCGGGCGGCCAGTTTGGCAATGGTCGTGGTCTTGCCGACCCCGGTGGCGCCGACAAAGGCATAAATACCGCCGTGATCGAGCATGGCGTCGTCGCCGACCACGACATCACGGGCGATCCCGGCCAGGGCTTTCGCCAGCGCCTGCTCGACATCGCGGCCTTCGCTGGCGGCGTAGTGGTCGCGCAGCTTGGGCGACAACTCCAGGGTCGCCAGTCGCTTGGTCAATACCGCCTTCAAGGGTTGGCGCTGCTTGAGCTCACGCCAGGCCAAGCCCTGCAGCTGTTCCTGCATCAGCCCACGCAGCTGGCGCAGCTCTTCTTTCAAATCGCCCAAACCGCTGGCGGAGGCCGGCTCGACTGCAGACGGCCATGGCCGCTCCTCGGCTGCCAAGCTGCTGGCGATCGGTTTGCTGGCGCTGTTGCTGAATCTGGGCTCACTGTGCCGGTTTTCGTGAAGCCAGTTACCGTTTGTTTTCGATTCAGCCGCTTTTGCTTCGACGGTTTTCGGTTCCGCCAGTCGCGCTTCAGCGTTTTTTGCCTCGCGCGGTTTGTCGGCAAGAAACTCGGTTTCGCTCACTCGCTTGGGTGCCGGCATCCGCCCCGCCGCTGTCAACGTTACCGGACGCGGCTGGCTAACCAGGCCATCGGCTTCGGCCAGAAAGCGGCTGACTTCCGCGCGCTTGGCCTGCGGCGATTGCTGCGGCAGCGATTCCTGTTCAAACTCGGGCTCAGCTTGTCGCGATACCGGCGCCGTCAGCACCGATGGGTCGTAATCAATGGCCGCCAGCAGCTCGACACCGCCACCGATCTGACGGCTCGACAGAATCGCCGCATCCGGCCCGAGCTCGCGGCTGACTTCCGCCAACGCACTGCGCATGTCCTTGGCAAAAAAACGACGAATTTGCATGATGTTTTACTCCTGTGCCGATCTCCCGATCGGCACCTTTTAACCGGCCCTTACTCGACCGATCTGACTGAACTGATTTGACCCAAGCCGCTCTGCTTAAAACCGTCCTGTTTCAACCGACCGTCGCAACGATTTTCACTTGTTTGTTTTCCGGAATTTCCTGATACGACAGCACGTGCATGCCCGGGCTGACAAAGCGGGCAAAGCGCGCCAGCGTTGGCCGCAAGCCCGGTGAAGTCAGCAGCACCGATGGCTGCCCGGCCATTTCCTGACGCTGACCGGCATCCAGCAGTGAGCGCTGCAAGCGCTCGGCCAAACCGGGCTCAATCGCGCCTTCATCGCCCGCCACCTGCAGCGATTTCTGCAGCAGTTGTTCCAGCGACGGCTCCAGGGTAATCACCGGCAATTCGGCTGCCAGCCCGTTGATGTTCTGAACAATCAAGCGCGCCAGCGCGACTCGACAAGCCGCTGTCAAGGCAGTGGTGTCTTGCGTGCGCGCCGAGGTTTCGATCAGCGTTTCGGCAATGGTGCGCAGATCACGAATCGGCACTTGTTCGCGCAGCAGGTTTTGCAGCACGCGGACGACAATCGACAGCGGCAAGGCTTGCGGCGTCAGCTGCTCAACCAGCTTCGGCGCCGACTTCGCCAGCTGCTTCAGCAGCTGCTCGACTTCTTCATGGCCGAGCAATTCCGAGGCATGGGTTTGCAGAATCTGCGACAGATGCGTGGCGACCACAGTCGACGCATCAACCACGGTGTAACCGAGTGCCTGAGCGTGCTCGCGGGTATTGCGATCAATCCACACCGCCGGCAAACCAAAGGCTGGATCTTTGGTGCTGGTACCCTGCAACTCGCCAAAGACCTGGCCGGGATTGATCGCCAGTTCGCGATCAACAAAGATGTCAGCTTCGCCGATGTTGACGCCCATCAGCGTGATGCGATAGCCGCTCGGCGGCAGATCCAGGTTGTCGCGGATATGCACCGGCGGCACCAGAAACCCGAGATCCTGCGACAGCTTCTTGCGCACGCCTTTGATGCGCGCCATCAGCTTGCCGTCCTGGGCTTTATCAACCAGCGGAATCAACCGGTAGCCCACTTCCAAACCAATCGGGTCGACCTGCGCAACGTCGTCCCAACCCAGCTCTTTCATTTCCTGCGGTTGCGCAACCGGCGCGGGCGCGGCTGCGGCAACGCGTTGCAATAGCGCCGCTTGTGCCTGCTTGCGTTTGGACACGCGAGCCAGCAACACGCAGCCGGCGCCGAGAGTCAGAAATGCCAGATGTGGCATGCCCGGCACCAGACCCATGACAATCAAGACATAGCCGGTGATTTCCAGCGCTTTCGGTTCACGAAACAGCTGCGACATCATCTGACCGGCCATGTCTTGGCTGCTGTTCTGCCGGGTGACGATAATCGCCGCCGACGTGGACAACAACAGCGCCGGAATTTGCGCAACCAGACCATCGCCGATGGTCAGCAAGGCATAGAAACGTGCCGCATCGGCCATCGGCAAATCGTGCTGCAAGGTGCCGATGGCAATGCCACCGAGCAGGTTGATGAACAGCACCAGAATGCCGGCGATGGCGTCACCACGCACGAACTTGGAAGCACCGTCCATCGCGCCATAAAAATCGGCTTCCTGCGCCACTTCGGCACGGCGGGTGCGCGCTTCGTCCTGATTGATCAGACCGGCATTCAAATCGGCATCAATGGCCATTTGCTTGCCGGGCATCGCATCCAGGGTGAACCGGGCGCTGACTTCCGAAATACGGCCAGCGCCTTTGGTGATCACGACGAAATTGATGATCACGAAGATGGTGAACACGACAATGCCGACCGCGTAATTGCCACCGACCAGCACCGAACCGAACGCTTCGATCACGCTACCGGCGGCGCCCGGGCCATTGTGTCCTTCCATCAGCACGACCCGGGTCGAGCCAACGTTCAAGGCCAACCGCATCAGCGTGGCTACCAGCAACACGGTCGGGAACGCCGCGAAATCAAGCGGACGCAGGACATAAACCGAGACCAGCACCACGATCAGCGAAATCGCGATGTTGAACGAGAACAACACATCCAAAGCCAGCGGCGGCAATGGCAGTGTCATCATCGCCAGGATCAGCAGCACCACGGCCGGTGTACCCAGCCCAGTGAGGTTGATGCGCCGGACGCTCGGAACAGCAGCAGCGTCAGCCATGCAAGGCTCTCCTCAACAAAAAGCGCTCCTCAACGATGAACGGTCAGAACATGACCACTCAGTAACGGTATTCATCCGGAATCGGATAATCCTCGGGTCGTGGCCGGCGCTGGGCGGTGCCAAACTGCCGCAGCGAGAACACATAAGCCAGCACCTGCGCGACGGCGAGATACAGACCTTCGGGGATTTCCTGATCGATCTCAGTGGTGTGATACAAAGCCCGTGCCAACGGCGGTGCTTCGAAAATCTGGACGTTGTGGGCGCCGGCAACCTGGCGGATCTGCAGCGCGATCAGATCGAGGCCTTTGGCCAGCACCACCGGTGCGCCCGGCTTGCTTGGGTCGTATTTGAGGGCGACGGCGTAGTGCTCCGGGTTGGTGATGACCACGTCGGCTTGCGGCACGTTCTGCATCATCCGGCGCTGCGCCAGCTCGCGTTGCAGGCGGCGGATGCGGCCCTTGACCTCGGGCTTGCCCTCCATCTCCTTGTATTCTTCGCGAACTTCCTGCTTGCTCATCTTTAGCTGTTTGTTGAAATTCCATAGCTGAAACGGCAGATCGATCGCGACAATAATCAGCAGCGACAGCGACACCAACAGGAAGGTGAAGCCGAGCAAATCGAGCGCATGCGTCAAGGTTTCGCGCACACCGCTGCGGCCAAGCGTCAAAAACTCGTCGGTATAGTTGTTCAGAATCAGCGCGGTCACCAAGCCGAGCACGATGAATTTGCCAGCGGCCTTGACCAGTTCGACCAGCGCCTGCACTCCAAACATCCGGCCGAGTCCCTTCGCCGGCGACATCCGATCGAACTTGGGTTGCAGTGCCTCCGCAGAGAAACTGACGCCGCCAACGGCGATCGAGGCCAGCAAACTGATCGCGTACAGCAGCAGCAGAATCGGCAACGCGGCATAGATGGCCAACAGAATCGCTTCGCCGAAAGCGGCCGGTAGCGCGGTCGGTGTATCGATATGATCTGCAGCCTGGACAAACATGCCGCGAGTCAGCTGCTCCATCGACAATGCCAGATCATCACCGAGCGACCACAACCCGGCAGCGCCACCAATCGTGATGCCCGCCGTCGCCAGTTCACGGGAGCGCACCACCTGACCTTTCTTGCGCGCTTCCTCACGCCTTCGGGGTGTGGCTTCTTCTGTACGTTCGCCGCTGTCGTTCTCGGCCATTGCTCAATCCTCGTGCCGAGTCAACATGCGTCGCCGATCAGCGCGCAGGCAAATTGCCGCGCCAGACCGAATTCGCGTTCGAAGTGGCGCAGCAAATCACCGCTGAGCAGCCACAGCAGAATGAAACCGACGACCATCGTCGCCGGGAAACCAATGACAAACAGGTTCAGTTGCGGCGCGGCGCGGGTCAGCACACCGAATGCCAGGTTCAGCATCAACAGCGCCAGCACCGCCGCCAGCGATGCCAACAAACCGCCGGCAAACAGCCAACTGCCCCAATCGGCCACCGCCAGAAAATCGATACGCGCCAGACTGTCGGTTGCCACCGGCACGGTATGAAAGCTGCGAATCAGCAATTCGATGAACAGCAGATGACCATCAAAGGCGAGAAAGAACAGCGTCGCGATGATCAGGAAAGCTTGGCTCAGCAAAGGCACTGAAGTGCCGTTCATCGGGTCGACCAGTGAAGCAAAGCCAAGGCCGGTTTGCAGTGACACCAGCTGACCCGCAACGACAAACACTTCCAGCAGCAAGCGGGAAATGAAACCAAGCATCAGCCCGATCACCATCTCCTGCGCGACGATGATAAAGCTCGCGCCAGAAAACAGCGGCACGGCCGGCATGCTTGGCAGCACCGGCGCGGCGGCCATTGTCATGAAGATCGCCAGCACCAGGCGCACCCGCACCGGCACACTGCGGGTGCCGAACACCGCCATGGCGGTCAGCAAAGCTGAAATGCGACAGAACGGCCACAACAGGCTCGCGATCCAGGCATCGATTTGCAGCAGTGAGACTTCCATCGGTGTGCTCTGCCGATCAGCCAAGCGCTGAGGGAATACTTCGAACCAGATCGACGGTGAATGTGATCAGCTTGTCCATGAACCAGTGACCAAGCAGCATCAGCGTCAACAGCGTCATCACCAAGCGCGGCAAAAACGACAGGGTTTGCTCGTTGATGCTGGTCGCGGCTTGGAACACTGCAACCACCAAACCGACCAGCAATCCCGGCAGAATGATGGCGACCACCAGCAGAATGGTCAGGTAAAGCGCGCTGCGCAGCAGCTCAACAGCGAATTCGGGTGTCATGATGAAAAGCTCTTGCGTTGGTTGACGTCGGTTTTCCGTCACACAATCTTGAAGCTTGCAGCCAACGTGCCAATCACCAAGGCCCAGCCATCAACCAGCACAAACAACATCAGCTTGAATGGCAGTGAAATCACCAGCGGCGACAACATCATCATACCCATCGCCATCAGGATGCTGGCGACCACCAGATCGATAATCAAGAACGGAATGAACAGCATAAAACCGATCTGAAACGCCGTTTTCAGCTCGCTGGTGACAAAGGCCGGCACCAGCACAACAAAAGGCACATCTTCCGGTCCATCGGCTTGGGTCTGCGACAAGCGCAGGAACAGATCGAGATCCGATTTGCGGGTTTGCGCCAGCATGAATTTGCGGAATGGCTCCGACGCCTTGTCCAAGGCCTCGCCTGGTGCCATCTGTTCGTTCAGGTAAGGTTGCAGCGCTTGTTCATTGGCAACTTTTATCACTGGCGACATGATGAAAAAGGTCAGAAACAGCGACAAGCCAATCAAAATCTGGTTCGACGGCGTCTGTTGCATGCCAAGCGCCTGACGCAGAATCGAAAACACCACGATGATGCGGGTGAACGAGGTCATCATGATGACCAATGCCGGCAGGAAACTCAGCGCCGTCATCAGCAGCAGAATCTGCAGCGTCACCGAATACTGTTGCCCACCATCGGGGCCAGTGGTCACGGTCACCGCCGGCAAACCGCCCGGTGCCAGCGCGCTGGCCGCTTCGGCCGCATACGTGCTTTCGGCAAACAGACAAATCAACAGCAGTATCAGCAGACGCGCGATCATGATGCCCGCTGCCCTTTCATCAACTGCGATAACTGCGCGGCAAACTTGTGACCAGCCGGAACCGCTGTCACTGGCAAGGCTTCCGGCAGGGTATGCAGCAAACTGATTTGTTGCGGTGTGACGCCGATCAGCAACTGCTGCTCACCCACCTGCACCAACACCACCCGCTCGCGGGTGCCCACTGCGGTTTGGGCAACCACCTTGATCACGCCGGATTGACCGGTCAAGCCGCCACGCCGAACCACCCACGCACACAGCATCAGCAAGGCCAACACGGCCAGCAAACCCAGCAGCAATCGGCCGATTGACGGCACCGCGGGTTGGCTGGCTTGGGCTGCGGCGGTCAGTGGCAGCAGACAAGCAAGTAGCAGGAGGCTTTTAGCGCAGCTTTTTGATACGTTCATGCGGCGACATCACATCGGTCAGGCGGATACCAAACTTCTCGTTGACGACCACGACTTCGCCGTGCGCGATCAGTGTGCCGTTGACCAGCACATCCAGCGGCTCGCCGGCCATGCGATCCAGCTCGACCACCGAACCTTGGTTCAATTGCAGCAGGTTGCGGATCGGGATCTGGGTGCGACCGACTTCCATCGACAGGGTCACTGGAATGTCGAGAATGACATCCAGCTTTTCGTTGTCGCCAAATGAACGGCTATCATCACGCAGCTCTTCCATCGGCGCGGCCTTGGCTTTGGCACCGCTTTCCACATCGGTCTGCTCAGCCAATGCGGCGGCCCATTCGTCCGCCATTGCATCTTGATCTTTGGCCATGACTCAAACTCCCAGCTGCATGCTTTTCAAAATATGGTCGCGCTTGATTTCAGAGACGATCTTGATCGCGTAATTGCTGCGCGAGGTGCCGAAACGGGCGCGAAACGTCGGCAAGCCTCCGACCCGTACCAGCGCATTTTCAAACAGTTCCACCGGAATGATGTCGCCCGGCTTCCACTCCATGATGTCGCGCAGGCGCACCGGGTTTTCGCCGAGTTGGGCTTCAACCTCGACCGGAGCCGACATGATTTCTTCCCGCATCGCATCGGTCCAGCGCTCGTCCACAGTGTCGCGGTCGCTTTGCACGCCGGCATCGAGCTTGTCGCGAATCGGTTCGATCATCGAATACGGCATCGTCACGTGCAGGTTGCCGCCACCGCCTTCCAGTTCAATGTGGAAACTGCAGACCAC
>CAMLNB010000029.1 GCA_946481205.1 uncultured Kangiella sp.
TCATCATTCAGGACTCCGGAGCGCAACGGACGGCGGCCAAGGCAACCGCTGGCGCGAGGCGCGCTAGTTTTCCACAGCCGGGCCCTTACAGCCAGTCAGGCTGTTGAAAACGCCTCTGACGGCATCAGCGGGCATCCGCAAGCAGTTGATTTCATGCCACAATGCGCCATCCATCTGAACAGGAGACAGGTTGTGCTGGACGCCGCTGAATACTTACATCTTGCCATCCACGCTAGCTCAAAAGGCGACCACCATGCCGCACTGAGCTATTTGAAGGAGGCGCTGCAGCGCGAACCCGACAACCCGAAAGCGGTGTATCTGTTGGCGGCGGAGCATGCCGAGCTGGGCCTCTACGACAGGGCGATTGCCGGCATGGAAGCTGCGCTTCGGCTCGATGGCGGCCTGGAGATGGCTCGTTTTCAGCTGGGTCTGCTTTACCTGCAGGCAAATCAATTGGACAACGCAAAGGGTCAGTTCTCGGCCTTGGCCAAGAGCTCGGATGTTGGCCTGAGTGCGTTTGCCGGTGCCATGGAGGCCTTGGCAGAAGACAAGACTGCACTGGCCCAGGAAAAGCTGGCCTTTGGCTTGGCCCATACCGATAACAACCCGGCATTGAAGGCTGATATGCAGCGCATGCTCGACCGGCTGCTCGGTGGCGGCGCGGCCACAGCCCAAGAGGCCCCTAGTTCGGAAGCCGCCACCGTGTTTCTGGGCGCTTACCAGCGCAGCCCCGTGAACGACGCATGACCCGCATCGATCCCAACCGCATCGCCGATGTGTTTCGGCTGCTGTCGCTGGATAAACCGGCGACGGCAGCGAAGGCCCGTCGGGCCGAGAGCCAGCCGGAGCGAAAGACCAACGCTGTGGAAGCGGTCCCGGCTCGGGATCCCGAAACGTTGCGGGAGCGGCTTCGCGCCCGGCTCAGTCGCCTGAAGCGGGAAGCCCCAGATTTTGAGACGCTGGCACCGGAAGTCACGGTCCGGGAAATTCTTATATGGGAGTTTGGTGAGGAAATCCTGAATCACCCTGACTTCCAACAAGTTGCCAGCTCAGTTGCTGAGACCATGCAGGCTAGCAACAAGGTTCAGCATCAACTTGCCCGGTTAATCTCACAGATTACCGAGTAAAGGCGCTTGGTGACGAATACTGACGTCACCAAGCACATCATTCAGTCCAAGCAAACGCTCACAGACTGCCCGACACCGTAGCGTGCAAATTCGCGCCACCACAGCGCCTGCTTGCAGGTCCTAGCGATACCGGCAAATCACACCTGACGGATTGGCCCAGTTTCCGCTTTGGCTGACCCCATTCACCGCACCAATCACATTAATGCCATTGCAAGTGCCAACGCCCATGCGGCGGTTGCTGTAGAAACCATTGCCAGTGAAGGTACCACCAACCGAACCGGCCTCATCAAACACCGAGCCACCGAAGTTGGCCCAGGCCACATAGTTGTTGCTGGCTTGGAAATTGTCCGAGCCCGACACCACATCAATGCCCCATTCACCGGGCCGATGAATGGTGGTATTGGCTACCGAGCAATTGTCACAGTTGACCAAATAGATGGCACTGGCGCCCGAATCAATAACGTGGGTGCCATCAATCCTGACTGCGTTCGAGTTGTACGCGGCAATCTCGCCATCACCACCAGGGCCGTTGGCTCGGCCACGCGCTTCACCATACAAAATGGTCACGTTGCTGGCATCGGTTATCCACACATTGGGATCGGCCAGGCCATTGCCCAGATTGCCGTTATCTTGCATGAACGTATCCCAGATGTTGACGTCGCTACTGCCATTCACACCAATGCTGATAAGCGTATTCTGTATCCGCAGCCCCCAGATAATGACGCCGCTGTTGTAGTAACTCAGAATACCGAACTCGCCATTCTGACCTGGCCCATTCAGCAGAAAATTCTTCAGCATCACCCCGTTGCTCACCGCAATGGCGCGAGTCGCTGCAGAATTGAGTCGCACCTGGTTGCGATCATTTGCCAAGCCTTCCAGCGTGGTTCCCGGGAGCAAGCTGAGGGTTGTGGCGCCAAGCTCGTAGACCCCCTCACTAAGGCAAATCTTCTTGCCACCATGCTGCTGGGCGACAGCATGTAACGTTAGTTTCGACATTGGCGAATGCGTGACATCACATGCATTTGCAGCGAGCGACAGCATCGTCAGCGCCAGTAGCAAAATCACTTGCTTCATGGTTTTCTCCTTTCTTATCGGGATATTTCAGCATCTGAACACACAGCCACATGGCATCGGGCATTTGCGATCCTCCAGGCGCGATACCCGGGGATGCAGCAAATCCTGACTATGGCCAAGGCTGAGAGGAATCACGAAGTTTCATTCGTGCACTGAGAAGCCGCGCCCCAAGCAAATCGGTTGCTTGCTGGGGCACGGCTTACGCGAAACGTTTACAGCGGAATAGAGCCAGGCTGGCAGTTCAGAACAGCCGTCGCGGTTTTGCTGTTACCTGCGCTGTCCGTCACCGTCAGAATCGCGTCAAATGGAATGCCACAGGTGGTGTTGTAGATGGCAAAGTCGCCCCAACCCTGAGAGGTATTCCAGTTGTAGCTATATGGCGGCGTGCCGCGCTGTGCCGAGGCGCTGCACTCAAACAAACCGCCACTACCGAAGCAATGCAACGCAACCTGGAGTGGCAACGGTGCGCCGGTCTTGATGTGCTTGCCAATACCGGTGTAGGCCTCTTTCAGCTCAGGAATCACACGAACACCATTGGTGTCGTTGTGGCCCCACAGGAAAGGCACCAGGCCAATGACACGCGGGTTGGCCAAAAAGTGGCTGATGATCATATTCGGCTCGTGCCACGCGCCGTAGCTGCTCATCATGCCGCCATGTGAAGCTTGTGGCACCAGAATCGACCGCTGATGCGACTGCAACCGGCTTTCAAAGGTTGCAAACTGCGACAGATAGTCGGGGGTGTTGACTGAGTAGTTATCCAAGCCAGCCCAATCAAACAGGCGAATGCCTTGCAGGGCATTGCCGTACTTTTTACTCGCCAACACTGCAATCGGGAAACCACTGGTAGACGGGTGGTTCCGAATCATATTCACCGCATTGCGCAATGCCGCATTGGCTTGCCCACCGCTGTCATTCAAACCACACAACTCCGGTTCATCCACCGGGTAGAAAGCCGCAACGGTACTGGCAGCCGGATTGTTCGGCACCAAATAGCCGTTGGCAATCAACTCGCCGACAAAAGTATTCCAGTAAGCCGTATTGGGCTGGTTCGAAAACGGGCACGAGCTGCCGCCGCTGGAGTTGGCGCCAGTTGTAAACACAAACGCCTCCACCGAAACCATCGCTCGAATGCCGCGCGCTTTTGCCTGTGCAAGCTCCTGCATGATCACCGAGGTTGCCGTCGCACGGTTGGCAAAGCCTGCCCAGATATGGGTCATGGTCGTGTGATCATGGTTCTCGGGGATGTAGCCGTTATTGGCAAAGTAGCCAACAAAACGCGACTGCGCTTCGGCAGCCGCCACCACCACAAACAGCGCAGCGCCTGCGCACAGTGACCACAGCGCGTTCTTTTTCATTCCTGCCTTAGACATGCTGACTCCATCATGATTGGCTAAACGAACCCAATGCCTGTCGAGGAGTGCGAGATTGCTCAGCACCTGGCCGGCCACCTTCACACACAGACAGAATGGGATTGATTTCCCCTGAGACAGCAGCAGGAACAACAATGAATTTGTTGTCCGCTCTTCAGCGTTACAGCGGTCGGACTATATTTTTGTCACGTTCGCACCGTCAACCATTGAACGATGAAGCTATGGCGACAACATCAGTATTCATACGTAACTGAGAGACCGCCAACAGCGGTTGTGTGCATCGAACGTATCAATTCGTATCGATACGTATACCGTTTCGTCGCGGGTTTTGGTTTGGTAGAAGCGCGTAATTCCGCTTTGACCACTACGAGTTATGAGAAAGTAGTCGGCTCAAATGGTGCCGATTGAACCACTGCTCGTATCGGTTCGTAGCCTTGTGTAGTGCGCAGCGAGGGGCAAAAAGAAAACACCCGATACCGCGTGTGTTACCGGTGTCGTGTGTGGAGGCGTGGCGTTAGTGTCCATCGTTGGGCTTCGCAGGCTCAGCCCAATCTACCGTGCTGAGGTGTCGATGTTGCGCTCATCTTCACTGACGCGGGCTTGCAGGCCGTTTCCCCAGTTCCAGAAAAAGAAAACCCGGGTCATGCCGTTGGCACGACCCGGGCTACCGCGCTATCAAACTGATAGCAGGGAAATGTCAAATGTAAGGCCTGACCCCAATCATTTTGCTCTTGCAATCATTCTTGAATCATTCTTGCGGGCTACTGCGCTACAGAAATGATGCGGGCTACCGCGCTGATGACGATCATTGTCATCGCCGAAGATGTCTTCCTGCGCGTTTCCGCGTGCGGTCACATGATAGAGCGCACCCGCGAACTCGATTCGCAACGGTCGAGCCATTTCCCTGCTCCTGTCCGATAGTCCTGAACCCGACTATCAAACTGAAACAGGGAAATGTCAAATGTAAGGCCTGACCCCGATCTTCGTGGGTGTCTTTGCTCATGTACTCGGTGAGTTCGGTGACGTTGCCCCAGTCATCCAGGAAGCGTTCTTGTTTTTTCCAGTAACGCAGGCCGTACATATCCTGCTTGTAGCCTTCGCCGTACTCGGAACGCTCGGAGGTATCGGCACGCGCATCCGGATCCATGTTGGCATCGCCGCCATACCAGATGTTCGGGTTGTTGGAGAACCGCTCTTCGGTCAACAGCAGCTGCCCCATGTCGGAGTAGGTGTAACGGTGCAAGCGGTAGTTGAGTTGACCATAGCCGCCCCGGTTGAATAGCCCATCTTCACTATTGAGCCAGCTCAGCGCAAAACTGCGCTGGCCCAGTTCGTTGTAGGTGAATTTGGCGCCGCGACCTTGCGCGAGCTCAATGGTGTTGCCGCCACTGAGCTGGCCCTGGGCGATAACGATGCGGTTTTCGTTATCGTAGGTATACCAGTTGTCCTGCACATCATTGCCGGCGCCACCGGATTTGCTGTATTCGGCACGAATGTTGACGCGGTTGTTGGCCAGATCGTACTGGTAAGTCAGCGCTGATAGCCAAAAACGAGCGAGACCGGGCTCCGGGTCTTTTTTGGCCTTCCGCTTCGCTACCAGACCCTGAAAAAGAAAACCCGGGTCATTGCTCCGCAACGACCCAGGCTACGGGAATGATCCGGGCTACCGCGCTAGCCAGGCAACTTCTTGACATGCTCTTTTAACATAGCATCCACCGTTGTCACGTAACGCTCAAAGTCCTTTAAATGCGCAAAAGGAATGAGGTAGCTCACCCACAGAAAATCATGCAGCACTGTATCAACAGTACAGTTTCCGCCCCGCCCTTCTTGGTAATGCACAAAATTTGACGCACAAGTGAGACGGTATTTATCGAAGTTTGGATTTAAAGGGATCAGAAAGTAGGCTGTCGCCGCACTCTTGGGCGCCGGCCATTCAGAAATCACCCTGAATCCATCGACCACTTCTTCTTCCTTATAGACAAACGGCGGTGGATTGGCACTTTCCGGCCGCGTGCGCGGGACATAAGTGGGGTCGCTGTATGGCTTTAATGATATCTGCAGGTGCTCAAGAAAATCTTCCTTCCGAATCAAGTTCGCCCGAGCATATACACCATTGATATCGAAACGTAAAAAGACAGTTCGAATTACTCCGTCGCGGTCCTTTGACACCCGTGACTGGATGCCGGAGTCGTTGATTATCACCTTTTTGCCGTAGCGCTCCAGAGTAACCGACTCACTGCAGCCCGCAGCAAGAGAGGTCAGCATCAGCACGATGATGCTGACCGATTGTCTCAGTAATTTTGTCTTCATTGTTTATCCCCTTAACGCTTTATCGGATCGACCGGTTCTGCCGGCAGACTCACAAAACGCCGATAATCGATAACATTGTTGCGCCAGTTTGTGAGCTCAGACTGACTCGTTGTCTGCCATAAGGGGCCGGCACCCACACCAAAGTTATTGAAGAACCAGAAACTTCCTCGGTATGTCGTTTCTCCGGGTTTCCACAGTTGGCTGCTGGAATCGAAATAACTCCACCCCTTCACATTAGGAGAACCGACCGGCTCGCCGTTCGCCAGGCGCAAGACAGGATTGAACGCGGGGAACAGCTCGCCTGTTTTCACCGGCTGATTGGCCTGCATGAATTCGTATACCGCCAACCGGTCTTGATAGAGCAGGCTGTTTTGCGCCAGAGGCGCATTGTCAATCTGCAGCCCCATGCCCATGAAGGACGCTTTCTTGTCCCAGAACGCTTCAGTTCTGCCGGTTTCCTTATCAATTACCTGGATGAACCGGCCACCATTATCGAGCACAGAATAATTGGGGTTATTGGCATATTCTGCTGGTCGCTTGCCGTATTGCGCGCCGACCAAATAGGCGTCAATGGCATTGCGGCTCCCGGGACTGAAAATATCCAGCGACCAATCATGGTTCCAGATGTCGCCCGTTTGGCTGTTCCCGGGGAAGTAGTCACGCATATTGTGCGCTCCCCAAACGGCTTGGTCGCTGGTTTGAAGATCATCGGCTGTGATGAACTTCGGATCCAACCATACGCCGCCGCTCAATTTGAGAGTGTTGCGATAAAGCTCTATGGTCGCCGCGGTGATTTCCCACGAGAACTGGTCCAAGCTGAGATTGTAGTTTTCGGTGTTGTCGTATTTGGCAAAGAAGTTGCCCATCAACGCACCACCACCCCATGCACCGGTATAGGAGGTGATTTGCGTTTGGATCAGGAGCTGCTCTTCTCCGGTTGCCGCGTACAATGCCAGATAGGCACTGACACGGTCGCCTGAAGCCAAATACGTCCATGCCGTATCAATGGTCTCTTGTGTGATACCAGGGGCTGTGTCGGGATTTACTTCATCCAACACAATGAATGCTGACAACCTGCTATCTGAAATCTTCTGATTGGTTGAAGTTTCTGAAGTAGCAACCGGATCGTCCACAGCGACTTTCTGGATGCTTCCATCAACAGATCGGTAGGAGTAGTAAGTTTTCCCGTTTTCTACGGTCAGCTCGCCTTCATCATCATCTGGCAGCGTTAGAAGCCCGCCCACCCGTGGATCACTAGCATTCGCTTTTTCGTTTGACAGCTGGTCTCGTTGCGCTTCGGTAAACTGCGTGCCATCGCCGTTACCGAGCTCAATGGTATCGCTGATTGCCCCCGGAATGTCGCGACCTGCAGTGCGTCGAGTCACGTCCCTGCTCGCAAACGCCAGCGCTTGTGCTTCGGCATCTTTTGCGGTCAGCCCTTGATCATGCAACTGCTTTAGCATGTTGTAGTACTCATCGCCGGCGTGTGGGTTGCTGGCCATCGCCGCTTTCACTTCATTCGGCAACTCGTCGTACTTCATGTCACCAACATAGTTGTTCGCGGCTGAACGGCCCACTGCGCCGGCAAGCACATCTTTGCCATCCCACGTCGTGCCTTTGACCTCAAAGGCCTTGCGAGCCGCGTAGTCAATTGCACTGTGCACGATGTTCTGCATCGCATCCTGAACCAGATTGCCCCAATCGAACGGCCGGACCTGGGCTGCGGCCGCCGTGGTCATGGTGCCATCCGGGTTGATGGTGCGTTCACCGCCGAACAGATCGGCGCTGAGGTAGGCCGCCGCCATTCCGGCTCCCATTTCGCGCAAGCTGAAGTGAGCGTCTCGACCCATGGCTTTGCTGAGTGCGTAGGAGGTGGTATAGCCGGCAGCAGCACCGATGGCTCCCGTGGCACCAGCGCTCCAGCCGACTGGCAAATTACCAGCCACGGCCCCACCGACATAACCCGCTGCGGCCGCAATAGCGGTGCTTTGCCGGTCGTATCGGCCACGGGCGCCGTGTTCGAGCACGTTGTTGAATGTGATGTCAAGGTCACTGCCTTCACCCGGCTCCGAGCTCCAGTAACGAGTGCCGTTGTAGCCGCTCATCACCTGATTGCCGGTTTGGAACATGTTGCGGTTGTGGTCGCTAAACGGGTTTTGCATCTCCCGGCTGAATTCGCTGGTGGGATCGAGTGCATCCCTAGCCGAGAGGCCATACAGATTGACTGAGCGCAGGAAGCCGTTGCCCAGTTCTTTCCAATCGTACTGGCCATTGAGCATCAATGAGCTGTATTGCTGAGCAGCGTTGCCAGCGGCGGCACCAGCAGCGGCATTACCGCTATAGGCCGTGACGACAATGGCTACCGCGATGCCAATGACCTTGGACAGCGCGCTGCATTTTTCCTCACCGGGCGCCGGCAACGGCATCGGGGTGCGGTCGCCAATCACGCTATCCGGTTTGTAGGGCTTGAAGGTGTCTTTGTCGTTGTGGACGTTGCTGACTACGTTCGGCAGTTTCAGCCGAGTGCCGGCCGTGAGGGCGCTGTCCAAGCTCAGACCGTTGGCGTCGGCAATGAGATACCACAGCTTGGCGTCACCCCATACGGCTTGGGCGATGCTTTGCAGGGTTTCGCCGCTGCTCTCGACTACGTATTCGCTGCTATTGGTGGCCGGGTATTGCGGCGAGATGGCTTCGAATTGCAGATCGAATTCGGCGTAATAGCTCTGGTCCGTGTCCGAGCTGATGGTGCCGGCAACGCCGAGGTGCTGACCGTTCAGGTAGAACGAATCTTGCGTGCTGATCTTGCCGCTGCTGATGTCAAAGCGGGTGCTGACACGACCGTCATGGTCATAGAAGAAGCGCCGATCAAATTCCTGACCACCGGTGGCTTTGGTCCGGATCAGTTTGCCCCAGACGTCGTAGCTATTGGTGGTTTTGCCGGGGCCGCCGTCACTGCCTTCATCGCCGTCGTGTTTGTCCCAGATCCGGACGTCGGTGACAGTTTCGAGGTAGCCATCCTGTAGCTGATACGTGCTGCTGTAGTAACGGCCGTAGTCGTAGTCGCTGTCATAGGTGCCGCCGTCTTTCTCCCAGATCTCGACGTGGTAGTTCACCAGTTTGCCTGTGGCGTCGTAGGCCTGTCGGAATTGGCCGTCGATGACATGGTCTTCGTAGCGCGCCACCGTGCTGATACGGTTTTTCCGATCGGTACGCGTCGACGACAGCAACTGACCATCAGCGTTGTAGGTGTTGAGGGTATTGCCTTGCAAGTGGCCACGGGCAGCGTTGTTGTCAGAGCTGCCGGTGTCTTTGCTCATGTACTCGGTGAGTTCGGTGACGTTGCCCCAGTCATCCAGGAAGCGTTCTTGTTTTTTCCAGTAACGCAGGCCGTACATATCCTGCTTGTAGCCTTCGCCGTACTCGGAACGCTCGGAGGTATCGGCACGCGCATCCGGATCCATGTTGGCATCGCCGCCATACCAGATGTTCGGGTTGTTGGAGAACCGCTCTTCGGTCAACAGCAGCTGCCCCATGTCGGAGTAGGTGTAACGGTGCAAGCGGTAGTTGAGTTGACCATAGCCGCCCCGGTTGAATAGCCCATCTTCACTATTGAGCCAGCTCAGCGCAAAACTGCGCTGGCCCAGTTCGTTGTAGGTGAATTTGGCGCCGCGACCTTGCGCGAGCTCAATGGTGTTGCCGCCACTGAGCTGGCCCTGGGCGATAACGATGCGGTTTTCGTTATCGTAGGTATACCAGTTGTCCTGCACATCATTGCCGGCGCCACCGGATTTGCTGTATTCGGCACGGATGTTGACGCGGTTGTTGGCCAGATCGTACTGATACGTCAGACCGACCAAGCCGTTGCTGGTTTTGTTCCAGTTGACCGGTGCGTTGCCATCCAACGACAAGATCTGCTGCTGCGACGGAGCGGTGATTTTGCTGACGCGGCCAAGCGCATCGTATTCCGTCGTGGTGATCCGCTCGTTGTGCTGGGTGGCGATATGCCCCACCTCATACTCGCGTGGCTCGGCCAGGTACTCACCATTGTCGTTGTACCAAGTCCAGCCGCGGGTGATCGTCCCTTGCTCGCTGTGGTGATAGTCACGCGACCAGGTTTGCTGACCCACTAGGTTGTAGTGGTAGTCCACATACGATTGATAGATATCAACGGTGCGCCGGCGCCCCATCATCCCCTCAGAAGTATCGAAGTGCTCTGAGGTGTCGGTGTTACGTTCATCCTCACCGACGCGGGCTTGCAGGCCGTTTTCCCAATAGTGGTAATTCTTGTGGCCGAGCAAACCACCCGTGGTAGCACGCAGTTCTTCGCGCTTCAGCTGGGCATGATCATCGTACTGGTAAACATGCTCACGACCACCCAATTCAAGCCGTGAGGTGAGCTTGCCGTAGGCGTCGTAATTCCAGCGCTGCTTGTTACCGAGACCGTCGATCTCAATGTGCTTGTTGCCTTGCGCGTCGTACTCGAAACGGGTGACGTAACCCACCGCCGTGCGCGTGCCAATGACTTGGCCACGGGCATCGTACTGGGTGTAGGCCACGTCTTGCAGGCCGTCACTGACATTGATTTTACCGACGTAGACGCGGCGGTTGGCCTGGTCATAGCCGTACTGCCACAGCTTGCGCACATAGAGGCCATTGACGGTGCTACGAACAATGCCGGTTTCGGTCAGGTTGCCGTTGGCATCGTAATGCTCGGTAGTGTAGGTGCCGAGCGCATCGCGGGTTAACACGCGCTCGCCAAAGCCGTTGTACCAGTATTCGGTAGCTGGCGGCTTTTCGTGAATCAACGGACCGTTTTTGCTGACGATGATCCGCAGATCGGTCTCAGCCGCGCCCAGCTTTTTGACCAGCGCGCCAATTTCATCCAGAACGCTGTAGTGATGGAAGCCACGGGCGTCAGTTTCACGGATGCGATTGCCATTGGCGTCGTAACCGAAACTCATGACCGGCTTGGCGAGGTACGCACCCGTACCTTCTTTCCACATCAGGGCTTCCGGCTGCTCGAGGTAGGTCACCTGATTGTTGTGGTTGTAACGATAGTGGGTGGTGCGGCCGAGGGCATCGGTCTGCGACAGCATATTGCCCCAGCGGTCATAGCTTTGCCGCTGCGTTGGCGTTTGATACTGCAGACTGCCATCGGCCTGACGCACGCTGAAGCCCGGCAATTCCTGGTACTCGGCACGACCGAGCAGATCGTAGGTGGTGAACGTGATGCGATCATCACTCGCAGTGGCCAGATCGCCTGCACGCACATCTTTGGTCACGCGGCCAGCGAGATCGTAGAAGTACCGCTTGACCACACCGTCGCGCTCGTTGCTTTCGACAACACGGCCGGCTTGATCGTAGCGGTAGTACTCGTGCCATTGAATGGCGCCGTCACCTGCCTGCAGGCCACGCTGACGAATTTCGCCAAAGCCGTTGTAGGCCACATGATTGCTGTTGGTGCGGCCATCTTCTCGCACTTGTGTAGTGCTGACGTGACGACCCAGCTTGTCATAGCCGTAGCGGGTTTGGATCGTGTAGTCCTGCGTTGCCCAGGTGCCCAGCTGATATTTAACTACCTGACTCTCCGCGGTCAGATTGTTCATGTGGTCGTATTGCCGCAACGTTGCATGACCGCGGGCGTCAATAATCCGCTCGGCATTATTGCGGTAGTCGTAGTAGGTGCTGATGGTGCGCCGCTCGACATTGGCCGCGGTGGGCGCATCACTGTAGCGATGCACATGGGCCACGTTGCCGACGACATCGTATTCGTAGACCGTCGTCGGGCTAACCGTTCTGATGCCATCGCCCGGCAGATGCGTGGTGCTGGCGGTGCGCTCCGGCGCAATGGTTTTTGCCAACCGACCCAGCGCATCGTACTCCATGCGCGTGGTGTAACCACGACCATCGGTGGAGGCGATGCTGCGACCTTCGGCATCGTATTGCACGGATGTCGTGATGTTGCCATCAGCCACTTCGGAATAGTATCCGAGCGTTACATTCGACAACGAGGCAACCGTGACCTGATGCTGCGTGGTGCTGGTACGGCGACCCATGGCATCGTAAACGTGCGTGACGATGCGATCACGGCCGGTGCTGTTGGTGTCGCCTGTTGCTGGGGCATTCGGCAACTGCTCTGCTGGCACGGTACCCGTGAGCGCGCGCGCGTACTGCACCTCTTCGGTGACATTGCCGGCGACATCGTACTGATAGCGAGTGAAGTAACCCATCGCATCGACGGTGCCAATACGTTGGCCCAGTTTGTCGTAGTAGTAACGGGTCTCGGCCCACGTGTAGGCACCGTCGCGGCCGTCGTCGCCTTCTCTCGGTGCCATCTCCGGCACTTTCGATACGGCCTGCCGCTCGCTGATCAGCTCGCCAAAGGCGTTGTAATGTAGCGTGGTGATCGGCGCTGCACGGTATTGATTGCCGTAAAAACTATTGTGGTTGTTGTCAACCTGCGCCTGGATGACTCGGGTTTTGCGGCCCAGGATGTCGTAGTTCATCGTCAGGGTGCGGTCGTGCTGCTCATCGGCTACTAACGTTTGCAGCGGTTGACCGGCGGTATTCGCATCCATGGCCTGCAACGCTGGCCACTGCGACAAATTCAGCGCATTGGCGTAGCGAGTAATGCTGGTCGTGTTGCCGAAACTGTCATAGCCGTAGTGGCTGACATAGCCTTCGGCATCGACCTCGTGCGAAACCTGGCCCAGCGCGTCATACACTTTGTAACTGGCGTGGCCATTTTCGTTACGGAATACCACGGCGTTGCCGAGCGCGTCATAGATCACGCGCGAGTTACCGTAAGCCTGATCGAACAGGCTGGCCGGAATGCTGCTGCCGTTGCTATTGAATGTTTGTGCGCTAACACGGACGCTATGCGTTTGACGGCCCAAGGCGTCATACCGGTAGCCGGTGATCCGCTGCTCGGTTGACATCAACCCGGCACCGTCAATCTTGACCAGCAAGTTGCCAACGCCATCGTAACGGTACTGGGTCGATACGCGTTGCAACTGAATGCCGCCGTAGTTACTACCGTTGCGCGTGACGACCGCAACCTGCGGACTCAGCTCTTCAATGAGACGACCGGCACCATCGTAGCGGTAGTCGCGCACCGCACCGAGCTTGTTGGTGTAACTGATCCGATTACCCACTGCATCAAATACGTGATACTCGGTATGGCCCAGCGCGTCAGTGACGGCGGTAACACGACCCGCCGCATCGTAGCGGTAATGGGTGCTACGAACATTGGTGTCCGCGGCGAGCAGGTCCACCAATTGTTCGAGCGTGGGCATGCCAGCCAATTGACGCACGGTACCGTAAACATGGGTGGAAACCACTTGCCCGGCGCTGTCGTAGCGTGACTCGGTGATATAGCCAAGTGCATTGACCACGAAACGCGCGCGGCCGGCCGCGTCATACACGGTCCGGACGTCACGGTTCAAGTCGTCCAGCGAATTCAGATTGGCACTGGCCTCGAACTGTTCGGCGGTAACCACCCCCGCGACGTTCAGCTGCACGCTGTCACGATAGGCAATGGTCTGCGTGACGCGACCCATGGCGTCGTAGCGCAATTCCTTGACCAAACCAGTGACGTCTTCACGGCCATTGCTGCGATCAATCCCGATAGCCGTCAGCGAATAGCGCAGCCGGTTGTTGGCATCATAGAAACTGTAGATGCGCTGGTTTTTGAAACTCTCCGAACTGAGTAGCGGCGTAATCGCATCTAGTGCAGGCTGCCCACCGGCTGCCAGTTGCGACTCGATGGCCACGAGATCAACCGTCTGCTCGTGGTTGATTTGCTGGATCAGATTGCCGTTGCCGTCGTAACGGAACTCCAGCACCCGTGCTTGACCCGCTGCGATGAAATCGAGCTGGTAGCGCATGCGGCCATCGGTGTCGAGCACACGATAGCTCCGGGCGTCGCGCTGGTCATCCATCTGCAAGCGGGCGCCGATATCCTCTGGCAGCGGAATACCACCGCGCGCCACTGGCAGCTGCGCCAGCAGAGCAGCCACATCCAACCGACTGCTGAAACGCCGACTACCGATTTCGCGACCAGTACTGTCATAGATAGCAGCGGTGACACCCCCCTCTGCATCGATGGTAAACAGCTTTTCGTGGCGAGAATTGTAGACATGGCGAGTGCTGTGGCCATTGCCATCTGTGACTTTGAAGAGGTTGTCAGCAGCATCGTACTCGTAACGCGTGGTCAGCTTAAGGCCCGTCGGATCGACCGTGGTCTGACTCAAGCGATTGCGCGCGTCGTAGACGTAATCCGTGGTTTGTGCGCCGACCATACCGGCACCAACGATAACCCGCACACGATTGCCTTGACCGTCGTACTGATACTCGGTGGCGGTAATCAGCTCACGCGCCAGTGACCGCACTTCGGTGCGCATAAGCTGACCGGCATCGTTGAATACGTTGATGTTGAGGCGGTTGCCTTCCTC
The DNA here is from genome assembly GCA_946481205.1 of uncultured Kangiella sp. The sequence continues at coordinate 14,335 of CAMLNB010000029.1, forward strand.
GGTTTCGATCTGGCGACCGGCCGGGTCATAACGGTAGATCGTTTCAAGATTCAGGCCGTTCGGGTTGCCACTGCTGCGGACATCGAACGTGCGCTTGATCAGTCGATTAACCGCATCGTAAACGTAGTCAGTGACCACGCCGTTGGCATCGACCGTCTTGATACGATTACCAGCATTGTCGTAATCAGTATCGCTTTGCAGGATGTTGTTGCGGTAGACCTTGTCGAGTTGGCCTTTGTTATCGTATTGGTAACGGGTTTCGATACCATTTCCGTCAATCTGGCTGACGGTTTCACCGTAGGCATTGCGCGTCACTCGAGTGGTGATGCCTTCCGGCGTGATGGTAATCAGCTGGCGATTGACCTCATCGTACTGATAGCGAGTTTTCTGGTTCAGTCCGTTGTACTGCTCAAGCAGACGGCCGAAAGTGTCGTATACGCGGCGTTCGCGAATGCCGGCTTCATCACGGGTGACCAGTTGGCGACCGAGCGCGTCGTAGTCGTAATGGGTTTCATGGCCCAGGCCATCGATGCTGGTTTTGACCCGGCCAAAGGCGTCGTACACGTAGCGCTGATCCTGCGTTCCGCTGATCTGCGTTTGGCGGCCAAGCTTGTCCAGCGTGTAGACGGTGATCTGTGCGTCAGTCGTACCGTAAGCGGTGGTGCGACTCAGTACACGACCGGTGCCATCGTAGCTGTAGCGGATGATGAGTTTGCGCGCACTCGCAGTACCTACTGCATTGGTGCTACGCAAACGGACATCAGTTTCCGGCGCTTCTTCCTCGACTAAACGGCCGGCGGCGTCATAGCGATAGAACCAATCATTAGCGTTCTTGTCGGTGCGGCGGATGCGATTACCTGCACCATCATAGAAGAAGGTTTCGTGATAACCATCGGCGTAGCTGGCCGAAGCCATGCGACCGGCGGCGTCGTACTGATAGTTGGTGTAACGATTGTCGATGTTGCCAACCAATGCTGCTTCAATGGTAGCCACGGTGACTTCAGTGTTCGCTGCAATCGCATCGCGATACTGCCGTGTACTGGCCAGTTGGCCGGCGGCGGTATAGCGATTCTCGGTGACATAACCGAGCGCATCAACGCTGTAGACCAAACGACCGGCCGCATCATAGGCCAACTTGGTGCTGCGTTTGCTATCACTGTTCAGTGAGTTGAGGTGTGCGGCCTCGAACGTTCCTTGTGTTAGTTCGGTAACGGCAACGGTACGGGCGGTTTTGTAGCGATGCTGCTGACGGATCTGTCCTGCATTGTCATACTCGAAGCGTTCGACGTCACCGATGACATGGCTCAACGTGCCATTGGTCAGGGTCACTGCGTTGCTGCGTACCACGTAGCTGACACGATTGTTCGAATCAAAGACACGAAGTTCGACTTGATCATCGCCGCGCTCCTGAACGTAAAGTGCCATTTCCTCTTCAGTAAAACCGTGAGGACGGTACTCAAACAATCCCGACAACCAAATGGTTTGGTTTTGTCGACGGATGAGTATCGCGTTGCCGTTCCGGTCGTACTTGGTCTCAGTAATGATTGCGTCAGCATCATTAATTGAGCGGATCTCGTATCGCTGACGACCATCCTTGTCAAACACATACCACTCATGCAGATTGTTTGCATCATTGATGGATATCAGATTACGAATAACATCAGCTGACAGTTCAGTGATGAGCTCCGGCGGCTGATCGATGAGCAGCTCATCGATTCGAGTTGCAACACGAACTGTTCGAGTCAGCCGTCCATTCCGGTCGTACTCAAATGCAGTTATGCTGCCCTCCGCGTCGATGCTGTAGACCTTTTCATTACGTTCGTTATAGAAGTACTGAGTGGCATTGCCATTACCATCGACCACCTTAATGAGGTTGTCAGCGGTATCGTACTCGTAGCTTGTTGTCAGCTTGAGGCCTGTCGGGTCGACGACGGTTTTGGTCAGTCGGTTGCGCGCGTCGTAGACGTAATCGGTAGTTTGCTCACCCTGCAAGCCGGCACCAACGACGATACGGGTTTTGTTGCCTGCGGCGTCGTAACGGTATTCGCTGGCCGTGATCAGCTGGCGTTGGCTGTTGCGGATTTCAACGCGAAGCACCTGACCTTTTGGATCGTAAGTGGTGACGGTGATGCGATCGCCTTCTTGCACCTCAATGCTACGACCTTGACCGTCGTAAACATAGCGCGTGGTCAGCGCCAAACCCGCTGGATCGACTACCCGCGTCGCCAGACGGTTGACGGCGTCGTAGTGGAACTCGGTCACGCGGCCGAGAGCGTCGGTGCTGCGAATGCGGTTGTTGCGCTCATCGTAATCATGGTCGGCTTGCAGAACGTTGGCGCGATAGATCTTGTCGAGGTTACCGTTGGCATCGTATTCGTAACGGGTTTCGATGCCGTTGCCGTCGACAAGGCGAACCACTTCGCCAAAGGCGTTGCGGAAGGTCTGGCTGCGAATGCCTTCCGGTGTGGTGACTTCCAGTGCTCGAGTTTCGTCGTCGTAGCGGTAAACAGTTTTATTGCCAAGCGCGTCGTAGCGCTCGACCACACGATTGAAGGCATCGTAGACGCTACGGGTGCTGGCACCGATGGCGTCTTCGACCAGCACCTGCCGACCGAGTCGATCATAGTGGTAGCGGTTGGCGTTCCCGGCACCGTCTCGGCGCTCGGTGATCCGACCAAACGCGTCCACGGTTTGGCTGGTGGTTTGTTCAACACCTTCCACACCCACTGCGTCGGTGGTGCTGGTCATCACGCCGCGTTGATCGTAGTGGAACTGCATCGTGCGTGTGCCGCGCTGCTCGATAACCTCGCCAAAGGCATTGCGAATGCGCTTGGTCTGAACGCCATTGGCATCTGTATCGGTCTGCAGCTGTCCACGGACGTCATAATCCGATTTTACGTGTGCATCACGGCTTGCGTCGGTCACATTGACCAGCGTTGCCAGCAGCGTCGCTGTGACATCACCACCTTGCAGACCCGTCGTATCAATACGCGCGGTGTAGGCAAGAGTGTCGGTCAACTCACCAAAACTGGAGTAGCGCAATTCGCGCACTTCACCAAGCGCATTGATGCTGAACCGCAGCCGGCGCGCTTCATCGTAGAAGTAGAAGGTTTTGTTGCCTGAGGCATCGGTAGTGTGCAGCCGGCGACCGGCAGCATCATACTGATGACGAACTTCGCGACCGAGCGCATCGACCTCAATGATCAGCTCGCCTTTGTCGCTGTATTGGTTGCTCCGGTTACGCTGCTCGCCGCCATTGACGCTCTCTTGATGAACGACGCTGGTGACATTTCCTGCTGCATCGTAGCTGTAGCGCTTGATGCTACCGTCTGGCAGGGTTTCGGTGGCGACCTGGCCCAGTTCATTGAAGGTGTAGCTTGTCGTTTGATCATCGGCGTGCGCTGCCGGCCGGATGTTATCCAACGATTGACCAAGCGTGTAATTGATGCGGGTAGCGTAACGCACCCGTGCGATCAGCTGGCCAGCAATATCGAACTGCTGTTCGGTCAGATAGCCTTCTGCATCTACCGATGCGATCTGACGACCTTGATTGTCATACAGTTGGAAGCGGTGCTGGTCGGCGACGTCTGCTGCGGGGCGCAGTGCCTCAAGGTCACCGGTGGCCAGCAACTCAGCCTCAACGCGCTTGGCATAAGCGATGGTTTCCAGCAGATTGCCAACGGCGTCATAACGGAACTCGGTCAGGTAGCCCTCACCATCCAGCTTGCCGATGATCTGGCCATTGTCGGCGTAGAACATCCGACTGGTGCGCGCCGCTTGCGCGGGCGTGGTGGTGCTGAGCATGGCCACACTGCGGTCACTGCCGTTTTCTGTGACCTGGAAAGTCCCCTCACCACGGCGGATAGTGACACCAGCGCTGTTTCGATACTCCATTACATAGCGGTGAGTGCCGGCTTCGAGTTGATACAGATCGAGTTTGTATTGGCCATTGGCATCGGCTTTGACCAACACCGCGGCCCGATCATCAATGCTGACGTACACGTCCGGGTAGACACTGGTGGAGCTGGCGTGCAGAGCATCGCGTAGCAAGGTTTTGGCGGTATGCGCACCAGGCTCATCTGCACCATCCATCACCTGCAAATTATCAAACGTGACCGTGCCGTTACCGTGAATTTGCATGCCAACGGAACCTGCCAGCAGCACCAAGTTGTCGGCTTTCAGATAGTGTTGGTTGTTTAGATACGCGTCGACTCGGTCGCCATTGACCGCTACTTTCAGCGTTGCCGGTCGGTTGACATCGACAAATACCGAGCCTGCTGCCAGCTCGGTTACCACACCGTTGACCGTTTGCAGCAAACGGATCTGGCCGTTCTTGAGGCTCAGCTGGTAATAGTTGTTGGCATCAACGTAGCGGAACACCAACGACGCTTCGGCAGTTGCGGTGGCAAACGACAGATCGACCTCGGCCACATAATTCTGCCACCGGCTATCACCCACGTGCATCAAACCCGGACCTTGCCCTTGCAAGGCACCGTTGATTGTTGCCCACTGGCCGTTAATGGCTTGCAGTTTGTGTTCCGCATACAAGCCCACTGCTTCAGCAGAGGTAGGTAGATACGCCTCCACCTCGGCAGTGCGGATGGCATCGCGCCAACTCAGCGTGGTGCGCTGGTAATCACCAAAGCGCGGCGCATTGATCCGATTTTTGATTTGATCGGCACCCCAAATGGTGCCATCCGCAAAACGGATCTCGTTGATCGGATGATAGGCGTTGGTGAAGTGATCACGCACAGTGATGCGGTCACCTGTGCCGAATCGCTCCAGAATCAGATCATTGGCACTCCGCCACAGCAGCATGTCGTCTGGTTTGATACCCGCCAGAAACTCAATGGTCTCCTTGCGATTGGCACCGGTGTCATAGGCAATGATCAGATCTTCGCCAATGCCTGGCGCGAAGCGATAGGTATCGTTGCCGGCGTCGCCGATCAGTTGGTCGTAACCTGCACCACCCTCAAGCAAATCGGCGCCCTCGCCGCCGAGCAGCAGGTCAGCCGCATCACCGCCAAGCAATGTATCGTTGCCTTGCGCGCCGCGCAGGGTCTCTCGCTCACGACCACCATTGAGCTCGTCTGCACTCTCTGTGCCATCAGTCAGCGCTCCACCTGCTGAACGAGGTAGCTCTTCGCCACGGTTGACAACGACCATACTGGCGACATGGATATGACTCCACACGGTGCCATCGACGAAATGCACCGCGTTGAGGGTGTAGCGATTATCGACCTCGTTGTAGAAGTGGTTCTTGACCGTGATGGAGCCGCTACCATCGTGCATGCTCAGAATCAGATCGTTGCCGCTGCGTCGAGCAATCACATCACCAGCAGAAATGCCTTCGCCAAAGACAATCTTGTCATTTCGATTGGCCAAGGGGGTGCCGCCCGAGACACCAGCCTGGTCATCGTTGTTCCAGATGGTATCGTTGCCAAAGCCACGGTTGAATACGTAGGTGTCATTGCCGGCGTCACCGTACAGCAGGTCATCGCCGCCACCACCTTCTAGTGTGTCATCGCCACTCCAGCCAGACAGCGTGTCATCGCCCACACCACCGCGGAGAACGTCATGACCTGCCTCACCGTACAGCTTATCGTTGCCTTCCCCGCCGGTGACATCATCGTCACCGCTGCCAGCTTCGATGGTGTCCCAGCCGTTACCACCATCGATAATATCGGGGTGAACATAAGCTTGAATGCTGTCATTACGTTCGGATGAATCCTGTGTTCTGGCTTTGATCGCCTCGCCATCCCAGACCGTGCCATCGGCGAAGTGCACCGCGTTGAGGGTGTAGCGATTATCGACCTCGTTGTAGAAGTGGTTCTTGACCGTGATGGAGCCGCTACCATCGTGCATGCTCAGAATCAGATCGTTGCCGCTGCGTCGAGCAATCACATCACCAGCAGAAATGCCTTCGCCAAAGACAATCTTGTCATTTCGATTGGCCAAGGGGGTGCCGCCCGAGACACCAGCCTGGTCATCGTTGTTCCAGATGGTATCGTTGCCAAAGCCACGGTTGAATACGTAGGTGTCATTGCCGGCGTCACCGTACAGCAGGTCATCGCCGCCACCACCTTCTAGTGTGTCATCGCCACTCCAGCCAGACAGCGTGTCATCGCCCACACCACCATAAAGGGTGTCGCTTCCGGCTTGACCATAGAGCTTGTCACTTCCAACTCCGCCATTTAACTGGTCGTCGCCGTCAGCACTGTTTACCGTATCATCTCCCACTCCAGCGTTGATGACGTCATTACCAACATAACCATTAATGGTGTCGTTGCGGTCCGTTCCGGCGAGGGAAAGTAATCGCAGGTCATCAAGCGTCCAGATGGTGCCATCGGCAAAATGTACCGCATTGATGGTTTGCCGATTGTCGAGTTCATTATTGAAGTGACTGATGACAGTAATTGAACCACTGCCATCCGCCATCGTCAGAATCAAGTTGCCGCCGTTTCGGCGTACCAACAGCTCTTCTGCGACGATTCCTTCGCCAAATCGAATGATGTCATTACGGCTGGCTACTGGAGTGCCGCCCGTTATACCGCCTTGATCGTCGTTGTTCCGGATTTCGTCATGGCCGAAACCTCGGTTGAACACGTAGATGTCATTGCCGGCGTCACCATATAACGTGTCGTCGCCGCTACCACCTTCCAATACATCGTCACCGCTCCAGCCATACAGGGTGTCATCACCGACACCACCATAAAGGGAGTCACCTCCGGTTTCTCCATAGAGCTTGTCACTGCCGACTCCACCATGCAGTTGATCATTGCCAGCGCCGCTACGTATGGTGTCGTCGCCGGCGCCACCGTCAACGATATCGTCTAGCGAATTGCTTGTAATGTCGTCATGCCGATCGGTGCCTGTAACGGTACCCGACCCGATAATAGTGCTGCCAGCGATGTCTCGCGTCCATGGAATGTTGGCATTTTGTAAATTTGCCGCAATGAATTCCGGGGTCCAGATCACGCCGTTGGCAAAGCGAATTTCATTAATCTGATGTGCTGCAGTCATGTGACTGCTGAAGTAATCGTCAACAAGGATGCGGTCTTGTGAGCCAAGTCGAGTGATAAGTAAGTTGTTATTGCTGTTCCGCCATAGTTTGATGTCCGTTGGCAGAATGCCATCGGTGAACTGAATCACCTCCTTGCGACCTGCCGTCGTATCAAAGGAGATGATCGTGTCACTACCCCAACCGATATCAAAAACATAGGTGTCGCTGCCTGCTTCTCCACGCAAGTAGTCATCGCCAGTGCCACCAATTAGCGTGTCATTTCCAGCACCACCATAAAGTGTATCGGAGTGCGCACCACCTTCTAGGCGATCATCCCCCTCATGGCCCCACAAACTATCGTTGCCTTCACTGGCAAGCATGGTGTCGGAACCCGCGCTGCCACCTAGATTGTCATCGCCAGTGCTGGTTTCGACGATGCGCTGATTGATCGCCGCACGGTTCCAGATGGTGCCATCGGCAAACTG
>CAMLNB010000030.1 GCA_946481205.1 uncultured Kangiella sp.
CCATCGCTCGAGCGCAGGAAACCAAAGCCATCGGGCAGGATTTCCAGGACGCCATCACCGTAAATCGCCTCGCCATTTTTGGCGTGGTTTTTCAGGATGGCGAAAATAATGTCCTGTTTACGTTGGCGGGCCGTGCCTTCGAGATTGAAGGTCATGGCGATGTCGGCGAGTTCCTGGGCGGATTTTTTCTTCAGTTCAGTCAGATTCATGGGCGGGGCTGTTGTCACAGATCAGGGGCGACGGGCTGACCACGGAAGCGCTGATGCAAGAACAGATCGGCTACCGGCAGCGAGGCCGAGAAGGTTTCAGTTTTGGGGGATGTTTATCGTTAAAGACGGCGGCGGAATGGGCCACCGGTGCTCAAAATAGCATCGAACGCCGGGCACGTCCAGCGCGGAAAACGGGAGCGCTGTGGCAGTTATCCCGTTCTCCGGCTGGGTCTCAGACCCGCACTCAGGCCAGATTGCTGTCGAGGAAGGCAGTCAGCTGCGACTTGGACAGCGCGCCGACTTTGGTGGCGTGAACCTGACCGTTCTTGAACAGCATCAGGGTCGGGATGCCGCGGATGCCATACTTCGGCGGTGTCGCGGCATTCTCGTCGATGTTAAGCTTGGCGACCTTGAGCCGGCCGGCGTAATCGGTCGAGATCTCGTCCAGAATCGGCGCGATCATGCGGCAGGGGCCACACCATTCGGCCCAATAGTCGACCAGTACCGGCGTCTCCGACTTGAGCACTTCGGCCTCAAAACTGGCGTCGCTCAAATAGACAATGTTTTGGCTCATGGAAAAAACTCTCCTGAATCACCGGACCAATGCGACCGGCAGGGGCGGCGGATCATCCGTCGAAACCGTATTTTATTGCAACTTCGACAATACTGACGGCGGCGGCTGTGACGCCGAACCGACTGTCATATGGATAGCATGAGCACACATCTTACCGATATTCGTTTTTCCTCGCTTGGCCTGCACCCAGCCCTGTTAAAAGCCCTCGATAAAATGGGCTATGACCGCTGCACCCCCATTCAGGCCGAAACCCTGCCGAAACTGCTGGCTGGCCAGGACATCGCCGGCCAGGCCCAGACCGGCACCGGCAAAACCGCCGCTTTCCTGCTGGCGACCTTCAATGATCTGCTGACCCTGCCGGCCATCCAGGGCCGCCGCCCCAACGAGCCGCGGGCGCTGATCATGGCGCCGACCCGCGAGCTGGCCGTCCAGATCTATAACGATGGTCTCAAATTGGCCGCCGAAACCGATCTGCGGCTGACCGTGGTCTATGGCGGCGCTGGCTACGAAGAGCAGCGCAAGAGCATCGAGGGCGGCGTCGATGTGCTGATCGGCACCACCGGCCGGCTCATCGATTATTACAAGCAGGGCGTTTACGGCCTCGAAGCCATCGACGTGGTCGTGCTCGACGAAGCCGACCGGATGTTCGATCTGGGTTTCATCGCCGACATCCGCTACCTGCTGCGCAAAATGCCGCCGCCGCATGACCGACTGAACATGCTGTTCTCCGCGACGCTGTCGCAGCGCGTGCTGGAGCTCGGTTACGAGCACATGAACGACGCCGAACACGTCCAGGTCGAGGCCGATCAGGTCACCGCCGATCGCGTTCGCCAGGTGCTCTACTACCCGTCCAATGATGATCGCATTCCGCTGCTGCTCGGTCTGTTCGAACAGCTCAAACCCGAACGGGCGATTGTCTTCACCAACACCCGTCGTTCCAGCGAAGAAGTCTGGGCCTATCTGGCCGCTTACGGCATGAATGCCGGTTTGCTGACCGGCGATGTGCCGCAGAAAAAACGGCTGGCGCTGCTGGAAGAACTGAAGAACGGCACGCTCGGTGTGCTGGTCTGCACCGATGTCGCGGCGCGCGGTCTGCACATTGTCGGCATCAGCCACGTGTTCAACTTCGATCTGCCGGATGATCCGGAAGATTATGTGCACCGCATCGGTCGTACTGCCCGCGCCGGCGCCGAAGGCGATGCGATCAGTTTTGCCAGCGAAGAAACCGCGGTCAATCTGCCGGGTATCGAGAACTACATCGGCTTCAAGATCCCGACCCAGAATATCGACCCGGACATGCTGCGTGAGCCGGTGTCGCCAGCGCATATGATCCGGTTGTCGCCGGCGGTGCGCGAGCACAAACCGAATCGTCGCGGCGGTCCACGCGGTGGTCGTCCGGGCGGCAATCGCCACGGCCGTCGCTGAGCGTAGCCGCACGATGCCGCGCTCCAGCCTGAAAGACAATCCACCGCGGCACGAGATCGTCGCCGCGGTCGATCTGGGTTCGAACAGTTTTCACATGAGCGTGGCCCGCGTCGTCGATGGCGGTCTGCAGACCATCGGCCGGATCAAGGAGCGGGTGCAACTGGCCGCCGGTTTGTACGACGGCAAGCATTTGTCGGAAGAAGCGATCCAGCGCGGTGTCGCCTGTCTGAAAGTGTTCGGCCAACGGCTCAAGGGTATGCATCCGGATGCCGTGCGGGTGGTCGGCACCAACACGCTGCGGCTGGCGAAAAACGCGCCGGAGTTTCTGCAGCGCGCCGAAGAAGTGCTCGGCTTTCCGATTGAAGTCATCGCCGGCAAAGAAGAAGCGCGCTTGATCTATGGCGGCGTCGCCCATACCCGCGCCGACAAAGAGCGCCGGCTCGTCGTTGATATCGGCGGCGGCTCGACGGAAATCATCATCGGCACCGGTTTCAACGAGCAGCTGCTCGATTCGCTGCAGATGGGCTGCGTGTCATTCGAGCGCAAGTTTTTCCCCGGTGGGGAAATCAGCAAGGCGCGGTTCAAGGTCGCGCAGATGCAGTGCTATCTGGAACTGCAAACCATAGAGCAGCGTTACCGCAAGCTCGGCTGGCAGCTGGCCATTGGCAGCTCCGGCACCATCATCAGCATTGCCGATATTATTCGCGCCCGTCATGACGACGAAGCGATCACGCTGTCGCGGCTGACCGCGCTGCGTGACGAAATCATCGCCATCGGTCATGCCGACAAGCTGAAATTGCCGGGATTGAATGATGATCGCCGGGCGATTTTCGCCCCAGGTCTGGCGATACTGCTGTCCTGCTTTGAAATTCTCGGCATCGATCGGATGCTAGCCACCGAAGCGGCGCTGCGCGAAGGTCTGCTGTACGAATTGGTCGGTCGTTTCACCCACCTCGATGTGCGCGAGCGCAGCATTTACGGGCTGGTCCATCGCCATCAGGTTGATCGTGAACAAGCCGAGCGGGTTCGCGACACCGCACTGATGCTGTACAAGCAAGTCGCGCACGACTGGCAACTCGATGAGCCGGAGCTGCAAGCGATTCTTGGCTGGGCCGCGATGGTGCACGAGATTGGTCTGATCATCAGTTACGGCCAGATGCACAAGCACGGCGCCTATGTGCTGACCCACAGCGATATCGACGGTTTCTCGCAGCAGGAAAAGCAGTTGCTGGCCCTGCTGGTTCGTGGTCACCGGCGCAAATACCCGGAAGAAGAATTCGCCTCGGTACCGAAATACTGGCGTGTCAAAGCCAAGCGCTTGATGCGCTTGATGCGGCTGGCCGCACTGCTGCATCACCGCCGTTCCGATGAGCCCTTGCCGCGACTGAAAGTTGAAGTAGAGCGCGAACTGTTGCGACTGCAGTTTCCACGCGACTGGCTCGACACCCACACACTGATGCGCGCCGATCTGGAACAGGAAAAATCCTACTGCAACGAGGTCAGGTTGCCGTTCGAGTTCAGCTGAGCGGGAATATCCGACGAAAAGAAAAACCGCGCCTTGGCACGGTTTTTCTTTTGCGGCTGAACGCGTTTCAATCTTTCACGGAAACCACTTTGCCATCCTGGAACTGCACCAGCACGGTGTTCCATTTGTTCTGCCAGAATTTCCAGCTGTCACTGTCGGTGTTCAGCGTGCCGACACCCGGCGGATAACCACGGGCAACCAACACTTCGGCTTTGGTCAGGCCCGGTTTGATTTCCCCCAGCTTGATTGCTTCCTGGCCGAGCTTACTGTACTGGCTCAGATCTACCGGCTTGTCGCCGAGCAGCCGGCTCTTGATGGTTTCGATCGGCTGCTTGGAATGCTTCTCGACGTTGACGACGACAAACTCGACATTGCCATCGAGCAGGGTCAGTTCCAGCTCATCGCTGTCCTGATCATCGAGTCGAACTTTGCTGTTGACCGGCACCAGCATGTCCACGGCGTAATTGGTGGTTTGGCTTTTGCCTTTGAACAACCAGATATTGTGCTGGGTGTAATAGACCTTGTCGTCCGCCAGCAGTCCGGTGCTGACCATCGCCATGGCGGCGGCAAGCAACGTGGACAATTTCATCATTGTTAGCATCCTTGTTTAAGAGGGAAACGGTAAGCACTCGGCACGCTGGCCGGCAATACCGACCGCCATTATTCCACGCGTTGGGCTTCCCGCAACATCAACTCGCTCACATCTGCCAGCACTTGCGACAGCGGCGCGCTGCTGGCGGCCATCAGGTAGCGGTCTTCCCAATGCGGCGCGAACTGTTGTTTGAACTGCCGCACTTCTTCGGGCTGTTCGGCACTGCGGCTGTGCAGCAACAGTGTGCGGCCGATGCGGCTCCATAGCGAAGCGAGCGGATGGTCGGTCCAATCTTGCACCGGCAGCAAGCCGAGGCAGAAACGGCGGTACCCTTCGCGCTTGCTCCAGCGCAGCAATTCAACATGCAGCCAGGTGACCCAGTCCGCCGGCAGTTCATGGTGGTGACGCAGCAGATCGATGGCGAACTCGTTGCGCTGGCCGCTGCACAGCAGTGACGCAAACGCGACCAGCTTATCGGGCTGGCCGCCATTGTTACGTTGGAACACCATCGCGTGCGGCAGCTGCATCAAATAGTTGGCATCGAAATGACCGATGGCAAAACCGCGCTCGCCGGTGGCGCGATGGGTCAGCCATTCATCTGACAGTTCTTTCATTTGCGGCAACCAAGCGGCGACATCGCGTGCCGGCAATACCTTCATTTGCAAACCGGTACTGGCAACGGCTTGGTGCTGTGCCAGCACGACTTCAGTCAGGTGTTGCGGATCGTCCACTTGCAGCACTGCTTCTTCGCCGAGCTTGTGCGGGATCAGGCCCAGATCAAAATAGCGCGGCAGCGCTTCCGGCCGGGCCATGAACACCACTGGCCGGGCTCGGCGCTGATCGCAGAGTTCACGGAATTGCCAGAGCAGTTCTTCGTGCTCGCTTTCGGGGCCAATGGGATCGCCCAGTGCAACCAGGCTGCGATCCTGCGCGACATACATCAGCGCGGCATTGTGCTGGGCGCTGGTGACAAAGTGTTTGTCGCCGAGCAGCGCCAGTTGCGCCAAGGCCGTCGGGCTTTGTTGAACGATGTGACGAATGATCTCGGCATTGGCCGGCGGCAGAGGCACGCGGCGCGCCGGTCGCAGCAGCCGGACCAGAACCAACAGCACGATGCCAAGCGGAATCGCCAACAAGGCGCGCAAGCTGCGTGCTTGTTCGTTCTGCAGCGCGATTTGCCACCACGGCTCCAGCTCGGTCGGAATTTGGCGATACGAGAAATACACCAACCAGGCGCTGATCAGGACGATGCTGGCGATGGCGATCAACCAGGCATTACCAAACGGTGCCCGCGCTACCGAGCGGCGGCGGGTGAAATGGCCGCGCGATGGCAGCAGCGCAAACCAGATCAGCAGCAGAAACACCGCGACTTCATACTGCAGGCCTTTGCCGACAGCAAACACCGCTGCCAGCGGCAATACTTTCAGACTCAGCTCGTAGGCATTGCGGCTGTGTCGCAACAGGCTACGTGCCACCAGTAGCAGCAGCACGGCCGATACTGCCGCCAGGAAATGGCTGATTTCAACCAACCACAGCGGCGCGTTGCTGGTCAGCGTCAGCAGTCGTGTGGCACCGGTAGGCGTCACGCAGGAGAACAGCAGAATCGCGCCGCCGGCAAAAACCGAGATGGCGAGAATCGACGCCATCAAACTGCGCGAGGCCGGTTGCAAACCTTCGCCGGCGCGCTTGAGCACGCGGTAAATTTCGTGACCACCGAACAGCAACAGCGCGGTGACAAACGGCAGCACGTAATAGGTGACGCGATAAGCAACCAGCGCGCCGAGCAATTGCGGGGTTGGCACCACCGGACTCAGCAGCGCAGTGACCACCGCTTCAAACACGCCGATGCCACCCGGCACATGCAGCATGACGCCGAGAATATTACCGGCCATAAAAATGGTCAGCACCGGCAGAAAATCCGGCCGCGTTTCGGGCGGCAGCAAGGCGTACAACACACCGCAAGCGAGCACCCAATCGACGCCGGCAATCAGCAACTGGCCAAGCGACATGCCGAAACCGGGAAAGCGAATTTCGACGCCGCGAATCAGCAGTGGCCGCCGCCAGAACAGCGGGATAGCCAAATAGGCGACAGCGCAGGCAATACCTGCCCAGGCCAACACGACAAACAAGGCATCACCAAGCTCGGCCATCCAGGCTTTTTCGGCTAGCAATTCAGCCGGCAAGGTGGGCGGTGCATACAGCAGCGCGATGCCGCCCATGGCAAACAAACCGAGGAAGAAGGTGATCGAACAGAACATCACCAGCTGGGCGATTTCCGCTGGCGTCAGTCCCCACATCGAATAAAGCCGGTAGCGGACGCTGGAGCCGGTCAGCAGGGCAAAACCGAGATTGTGACTGAAGGTGTAACCGACAAATGAAGCGAGGGCGATGCGGCGGTAAGCGAGTTTGCGGCGCAGATACAGAATGGCGAGGCCGTCGTAACAAGTCAGCAGCAAATAGCTGACCACAGTAAAGCCGAGTGCGAGGCCGATCTGCCACCACGGCAGATCATGCAAATGCGCAACGATCTCTTCGTACTTGTAGCGCTGGGCAATCCGCACCAGAAAACTGAAAGCAAAAATGAGCAGACCAATACTGATCACTGCTCCCAGCAGGGTACGCCAACGCTTCACAGCAACGATGTCCTCAACAAGAGCGCGCCCTCAAGCAGAACGCAAAAACAAAACCAGAACGCGAAAACAAGAGCGGCAAAACAAGCGCGCCAGGACGGCAGCAATACTGCCGGGTGGCATGGTATCAGCTGGTGGCCGTTGCTGTATCGGCGACCGGTTCCGGACCGGGTTCGACAGGGACAGGCGCTGGTGCCGGAGCATCCTGTGCCGCCGGCTCGGCGCGCTCCAGCACGGTCTTGAGTTTTTGCAGGCCTTTTTCATAGTCGGCGCCGAGCATGCGGTCGAACAGCAAATAACCAAACCAGCGACCGATCACATCATTGCCAAATTCGGTATCAAAACCCCAGGTCACTTTGGTGCCGGATTCCATCGGTTCCAGCCGGTAGAACGCTACCGCATCGCCTTGACCGACAAATTTCAACTGCACGCGCACCAGTGTCGGCGGGGTCGATTCAATGATCTGCTGGCTGCCACTGCCGACGGCGGCATCGGCGCTGTCCCAGGCGAAGCTGGCGCCAACGCCGCTGACCGGGCCGGTGAAGCTGTATTTGGTATTCGGGTCGAGCTCGGCCCAAGGCGACCATTCATTGAAGCGCTCGAAACTGTTGATCATCTCGAACACCTGCATCTGCGGCACGTTGATCACGCTGCTGCGTTCGACGTGCGCGCTCGACGGCAACAGAAAGCCGCCACCGATGATCAGCACCGCCAACACCGCCAGCACAATCAGAATCCGTTTCAGCCACAGCATGCCTGTCTCCTTGTTGCGGTCGTCGTTGTGGGGGGCGTCATCATCGCGCGGCGCGGCCGGTGACGACCGCCTGCAGAGGATAGCGGCCAGCCGTGACTGGCGAAAGTCAGCTGATCAAACTGCCGGTCGATGCCCTCGCTGTACTGCCAAGGGTCAGCGCAGATCTCACAGACTGGCGTAATAGGGCGTCAGCAACGCCAGGCACTCCGTGCTGTAAGCCGGGTACGGGTCATGAATGCAGAGTTCACGCGAGTGCGGCGCGACCAAACCCGTGACAGCGGCCCCCGGTGCTGAGGCGGCCGGAGCCAGCGCCCAGATACGACGGCTGACCGGCTTGTCCGGTTTGGCCCGCAGGTCGATTCGCTGCTGCGGCAGCAAGCCGGTGTCGGTCAGCGCTGCCTGCAGGCGGTTATCGGCCTCCACCGGCAGCAGCAGCCACAGCATGCCGGTCGGCTGCAGCCAGCCGGCCGCCAAGCGCAGCAGCTCGGCCAAGGTCAGGGCATCGTCATGCCGGGCCAGATTGCGGGCACCATCGTCGGCGCGCCAGCTGTCGGCAAAGAACGGCGGATTGCTGACGATGCAGTCATAGGGTTGTCCAGCGGGCGGTCGGTACTGCTGCACCGGCAGTGCATGCAGCGTCAGCCGCTCCGACCACGGGCTGGCGGCGAAATTGCGCGCGGCGTCGAGGCAGGCACCGGCATCGAGTTCAACGGCATCGATCAGGGCATCGCAACGCTGGGCCAGCATCAGGCTGAGCAGCCCGGTGCCGGCGCCGATATCAAGCACCCGCTGCGCACCGGCGACCGGCACCAGCGCGCCGAACACGCAGGCATGCGTCGTCACCTTCATGCCCGAGTGGTCCTGCTCGATCCGGAATTGTTTGAACTGAAACCAGGGATTGTGTTTGCGCTGGCGCATCGGGTCCTCCGCCGGGCGCATTGTAGCCAGCCGTTACGCACGCCGCGACGCAGCCGCACGGCGAGCGCAGGGCCTGCGCCTGTGCCGGGCGCAGAATTCCCGGCATACTGCGCCGAATTCTGCCGGAGGTGTCATGGAACTGGTTTTGTTGTTGTCGCTGTTGCTGGCGATGCTGGTGGTGTTGCTGATTGTGCTCAGTCTGCGGCTAAAGCCGCCGGTGATGGATTTGAGTCAGCAACCGGCGCTGCGCGATCTGCAGCAGCAGCTCAACCGGCTCGAAAGCGCCGACAGCCAGCTGCGCAGCGAACTCGGTCTGCAAGCGGCGACCCAACGCCAGGAGCTGGCGGCCCAGCTCGATGTGTTGGCGCGTGGCCAGCGCGAGCAGCACGCCCAATTCGGCCAGCAGCTGCATGCGCAACTGCAGAGCTTTGATCAGCGGCTGGCCACCTTGCAAAGCGATCTGAACCAGCGCTTCGATGCGCTGCGGCTGACCATTGATGAAAAACTCGGCAAAGCGCAGGACGATGCCCGCAGCGGTCGTGAAGAAATGCAGCAGGCATTGAACCGCTTCCGTGTGGAACTGACCGAGCAGCTGAAAGCCCTGAGCCAAGGCAACGAACAAAAACTGGAAGCGGTGCGCAGCACCGTTCAGCAACAGCTGAGCACACTGCAGGCCGACAACAGCAAGAAACTCGACGAGATGCGCGCCACGGTTGATGAAAAACTGCAGGCGACGCTGGAAAAACGGCTCGGCGATTCGTTCAAGCTGGTCAGCGAGCGATTGGAGCAAGTGCACAAAGGCTTGGGCGAAATGCAGACCCTGGCCAGCGGTGTTGGCGATCTGAAACGGGTGCTGACCAATGTCAAAACCCGCGGCACCTGGGGCGAAGTACAGCTCGGGGCGTTGCTCGAACAGATCCTCGCACCGGAACAATACGAAGCCAACGTGGCGACCCGGCCGCGCGCCAACGAGCGGGTGGAGTACGCCATCAAGCTGCCGGGCAAACAGGACGAAGGCCAAGTCTGGCTGCCGATCGATGCCAAGTTTCCGATCGAAGATTACCAGCGCCTGCTTGATGCCCAGGAACGTGCTGACGTGGTCGCGGTGGAAGAGGCCGGCAAACTGCTGGAGAGTCGGCTGAAAACCGAAGCGCGCACGATTCGCGACAAGTACGTTGCCCCGCCGCACACCACCGATTTCGCCATTCTGTATCTGCCGACGGAAGGTCTGTACGCCGAAGCGCTGCGTCGCAGTGGTCTGGCTGAACTGTTGCAACGCGAGCACCGTATCACCTTGGCCGGGCCAACCACGCTGGCGGCCATGCTCAATTCGCTGCAGATGGGTTTCAAAACGCTGGCGATTGAAAAGCGCTCGTCGGAAGTCTGGCAAGTGTTGGGTGCGGTCAAAACCGAATTCGGCAAATTCGGTGAAGTGCTGGCTAAAACCAAGAAGAAACTGCAGGAAACGGTCAATACCATCGACAGCGCCGAAACGCGCACGCGGGCGATCACCCGCAAGCTCAAGACCGTTGAAGCCTTGCCGGCGGCAGATGCGGCGACATTGCTTGGAAGCGACACTGACGAGGACGACGAAAAAAATGCCGATGAAGGTTCAACGCCCGATCTGGATCTGAAATTCTGAGCGCTGTAAGTCGGATCAGGCCCGGCACACCCGCCGCGGCTGACCCGCCGAATCACGACCGGCCAATGGCAATGGAGCCCCAGTGCAACCATGCAGAATCAACGTGAGTACCGTTACTACGATTTGGTGATGGTTGGCTTTGTCACCGTCTTGTTGTGCTCGAATCTGATCGGCCCGGCCAAGATCGCCGAAGTTGCCGGTTTCACCTTCGGTGCCGGTGTCTTGTTCTTTCCATTCTCGTATATCTTCGGCGACTGCCTGACCGAGGTGTATGGCTACAAGCGCGCGCGTCGGGTGGTCTGGGCCGGTTTCGCCGCGCTGATTTTCGCCTCGATGATGACCCAGATTGTGCTGGCGTTTCCGCCGGCGCCGGGCTGGCCGCATCAGGCTGCCTACGAAACCGCGCTTGGCGCAACTTGGCGCATCGCACTGGCTTCATTGGTCGCGTTCTGGGCCGGTGAGTTCGTCAACTCTTACGTGCTGGCCAAGATCAAACTGTGGATGCAGGGCCGGCATCTGTACGTGCGCACGATCAGCTCCACCGTCGCCGGTCAGGCGATCGATTCCATGCTGTTCTACACGCTGGCGTTCTGGGGTATCTGGAGCACCGAACAGTTACTGCTGGTCATGATCAGCAATTACGCCATCAAGGTGCTGTGGGAGGCGTTGATGACCCCGCTAACCTACGTCATCGTCGGCTTTCTGAAGAAACGCGAACACGAAGACGTGTTCGACCGCGACACCAATTTCACCCCGTTCTCGCTGAAAACCTGAGCCCGGACTGATGGCAGCGTTTTGGGCGCGCGGTCTGCGCCCGAGCAGCTGGCATCATGGCTGCACCTGATGAACACGTTCCCCAGGTTTTGCCATGAGTCACTTTGCTTTGAAACGCTTCAGTCACGTTCGGCCGCTTACTGTCCCAACACGGCATGCGGCCGTTTTTTTTCAAGATTCCACCGAGCAGCGTTTGCAGAAGGAGGATCGGTTGATTGCCATCGGTCTGCTGGTTTGCTTCGCTGTTCAACTGATAGTGCTGGTGTTCTAGCCAAAGAAAACGGCGGCCCGAGGGCCGCCGTTCTGCGTTGATACCCAGTGACAGCTGATAAGTGTCAGCCGTCGCTGTGGTCTTAGTGGCGCTTGCGGCGCATCGCCAACAGCGCGACGAGACCGGCCAACAGCAACAGCGGTGAGCTACCGCCACCACCACCGCTGCTACCACCGGTATTGCCAGGGCTGGTCGCTGCTGTGGCTTTCAGTGTCACCTCGGCGCTGTCGTCACTGAGGCCGTCGCTGACGGTGACAGTAAAGCGATAGTCACCCGTCGGCACATTGCTCAGGCTCAGTTGCGCGGTATCGGCGCCGGTGCTGGTCAGCGCGCTGCCACTGGTTTGGCTCCAGCTATAGCTCAGCATGCGGCCGCTGGCGGCCCAGCTTGGCCGGGCATCGAGCGCGACATTGCTGCCGGCGGTGATGTTGACCGTGCTGCTGGCCACTTTCGCGGTCGCGATCGGGGTCACCGTCAGCGTGAACCGACTGCTGTGTCGATCGTTCGGTTGCGAGGCATCGTAAACGGTGACGGTGACTTCCGTTTCGCCATGCCAGTCGGTTTCCGGGATCAGATCGAAGGTCGAACCGGCGCTGTTGCCGTGTACCTCGGCCGTGACGTGCTCACCACTGACTTCGATCACGTTCGCGGTCGGCAGCTGATCGACGTACATCACCATCAGATCTTCGATGGCCTCGTTCTGCACCGTGCTCACATCGTTCATGCCACTGACCACGATGTTGCCCACGACGACCAGCGGCTTGCTGAGCGTCACGGTTTCGGCGTCGCCGTACTCGCTGCTCAGTTGAACGTGCAGGCTGTTGCCGACGGCAGCAGCGCCAACCTTGGCCGAGAACTTCAGCATGATCGCGCTGCGCTCCGGACCATGGTAGTCACCGCAGACGACCAGACCTTTGCGGATCTTGTCGCTGAGGTTGTCGTAGCCATAGCTGTCGCCGATCCAGCCCAGATCCGGGCCAAAGCTGCCACGTGGACCGTAGTAGCCGTGGGTACCGATGCTGCCTTCGTTGTAATCGCCATCCATGTCGCTGTAAGCGAAATACACCTCGAACGCACCGGGCTCGAAATCGAGCGCTTCGCGGACCACGGTTTCGTAGTTGTAACTGGCGTCAGCATCAAACTCGTAGCCATTCCACAGAGTCGGAATTTCCTTCACGCCTTCCCATTGGAAATACTGCAAACCGGCTTCGCTGTCGCGCGCAATCATCACGCCCGAGAACCAGCTGCCGTCCGAGCCGGTGTCACCACGCCAGTACGGCGCGACCAGCATGTCCGGGAAGAATTGCTCCTCCACCGGGAAGTGCACCGGGAAGAAATGCACCATGTTGTCGTACTGAACAAACCCACCCGGCGAAATGCCAATCGTGCCCGGGGTGTGTTCACGCTTGACGCCATACAGCGGCACATGCACGTCTTCACCCCAGAACAGTTCGCTGGTCGAGAAATAGACCTGGTTCGACGAACCGCTGATCTGACTGATCGGGCTGTAACCGAAGTTGCGCAGATTCAGATACCGACCATCCGGCGAGCCCGGAACGCGGCAGCTCGGATCGTTGTCGCTGGTGGTGAATTCATAGCGACGGCCGGTATTGCGGGTGGCTTCCTGAATGCCGGTCACCGATACCGCTTGTTCACTGCTGCTCAGTGCGGCGCTGCCTTGGTTGTTGCCAACCATGCGGGCGCTACCCGGCACCAGTTTCAAACCAGTCGGCAAGGCAACGTTCAGCGCGAAATCGCGATCCTGACCAAACAAGTTCGGATCCAGCTGCACGGTGTAATCGACCACATCGCCGACCTTGGCGTTTTGCTTGCTTGCCGCCAACGTGACATCCGGGCCGACATGTTCGACGCGCACGCCGACTGTGCCGAGGTTGCCGGCGTTGTTGGCATCGATACCGACATCAAACGCGCCGTAGTACACCTCGCCTTCGACCAGTTCTGGCAGCTCCCATTGCACCGCCAGCTCCACCGGCGCGAGGCCATCGCTGCTGCGCGGTGCGACCACGCTGAAGTTGCCGGCGTCGTTGTCACCGACCACAGCCCAGGCAAACGAAATCGGATCGGCGGTGTCGATTTGACCATTCCAGGTATCGACCCATTTTTCATTGCTGACCACGATCCAGTAGCGGCCCGGTTCCGGATTGTTGATCGCGCAGAAGTTGCGCAGCATCCAGACCGAGTAGCACAGCGCTTCTTCGCTCCATTCAACCAGACCGTTGTCATTCACATCACGGCCCATATCGAGTGCAGCAATCGCGCCTTGCACGGCGGTATTCGGGTAGACATCGACAACCAGACGCTTGGTGCCGACCGGCACATCGATCATCCGGACATGCCGGCCCGGATCATTGGCCAGCGCTTCGCCCCCTTCTTCGGCGTAATGCTGCGGCATGCTCAGGTGCACGGTTTGCTGATTGGCTTTGACCAAACCGTAAGCGCGCGTAGTCAAATCGCTGAACTCCGGCAGCATCACCGGCTGGCCGACATTGCGACCGATCTTGCGATGAGCATCGGCGCTGATTTCATTCGGCAGACCGCCAGATGCCCAGCGCACGACGACCGGCAATTTCAGCGTCGGTGAACTGTCGTTCGGCGTCAGCACCAGCTTGCCAAACCGATCTTCACTGGAGGAATCAAACGGACCGGTACCACCGGTGACGCTGACATCATCGGTCACCGCACGGATCAGCACGGTCTGGGTTTCGCCAGCGCGCAGGCTGAAGCTTGACGGGGTCGCTTCCAGCCGCACCATCGGCGCGCCTTCGGCCGTGACATCTTCGGCATTGACGGTCCAGCTGCCATCACGAGTGGCTTTGAACGTGCGCATCCAGGTGCAGCGATCACGGCATTCGCGATTGACCAGGAACGCCAGGTTCAGGTTGCTGGCGTTGCCGCCTTCATCCGGATTGGCGTTGCGGAAATTCGCGGCCGATTCATCGAGCACGAGGCTGGCGTTGATCGCCTGATCGACGCGGACAACACCGGCACCGGCATCAAAATAACTGGCCGGTGGCGGCGCGCCCCAGTAACTGATGTTATAGGCCGGCCCAGCGGTCATCATCATCGCCGATTGCACTTCGGCCGGCGTCCAGTTCGGTTGACTGTTGCGTATCAGCGCCAGCGCACCGGCGACATGCGGCGAGGCCATCGAGGTGCCGCTCATGACGGTGTAATCACCGGTCATTGGCGTCACCGAGAACGGCTGCTCGTCGGCGTGCGCGGCGTAGATATCGACACCGGGTGCGCCAATGCTTGGGAACAAC
Source organism: uncultured Kangiella sp. (assembly GCA_946481205.1). The sequence goes on from CAMLNB010000030.1 coordinate 14,599, forward strand.
AGATTGGCAACCGTTTGCGACGGACCGCGTGACGAGAACTCGGCGACTTGATCGGCTTTGCTGACATCGTAAGCAACGTTCAGATTGATGTCGTCGATCGTGGCCTCATGGCCGCTGCCGGCCGCCAGCCAATCGACCAGCGTTTGACCGGTCGACGAATCGACATGAATCGCCGGCAACACATGCGGATCGTGGCCGATCTCGTACACGCTCGGCGTGTCGAGCGATGCATTCGGATCGTCATACAGCACCAAACCCCCGGCACCGCCGGCGAGCACGTTCGCGCCTTTCAGAATGCGTGCGTTGATGCCGCGACGGCAGACGACGATCTCGCCATTGAAGGTGCCAGCCGGATACGGCTGCTCGCACAAATCATCGGCTTCGGCCGAATTCGGGTTGTCGTAGTTGGCTGCCGACACCACCGGCGCGGTGATACCGCCGCTGAGGCTGTAGCCGTAAATGCCCCAAGCCGGCGGGTTGTCGCCGCCGCTGAAATCACGCATTTGCTTCTGACCGAGTTCAACGCTGCGGCCATGCGTGGTCGCGGCAACCGCAGCGAGCCAGGGCGAGGCATGATCGCGACCGAACGTGCCGGAGTTGCCGGCCGATGCCGCGACGCTGATGCCGGCTTCGCGGGCCGCCAGAAACGCCAGCTCAGTTGGACTGGTCCACGGTTGTTGCTCACTGCCGCCGACCGAGAAGTTGATGACATCGACGCCATCGGCAATCGCATCATCGACCGCTTTCAGCGTTGCCGTTTCCGGACAGCCGGCATATTTGTCGCCTGCGTTGCCGTAATAGCAAACCTGATAGGAAATGATGTTGGCGCGCGGCGCCACGCCGGAGATGCGTGCAAACGTGTGTGCAACCGAGAAACCGTCGCCGGTTTCGCCAAGCGTCGGCGTGGTCAGCGGCACGTTGTACAGCACGTTGCCGGCAACGGTGCTGGCGGTGTGCGAACCGTGGCCATGGTAATCCTCGCCGGTGGCCGGGCGTTTGATCTGACCAAACTCGTCGCGCAGTTCCCAATCGGAATAGGCGTTGGTGATTTCCGGATAAGAGCGAATGCCGATCAGCTTGTCATTGCACAGCGCGGCAAATTCCGGCTTGGCGCAATCACCTTTGTAAACGCCGCTGCCGTACGGATTGATGTGCTGGTAGCCGTCAGCATCGACTGCGGCAAACGACGGGTGATCGCTGTTGATGCCGGTGTCGAGAATACCGGCAATGATGCCTTCGCCGCGGTTGGCACCGGTGGCGCCGATCGCGCTGCCATCCCAGATCGAACCGGCACCGATATGCTGCGGGCCGACATCGGTATGGAGTTTCAGCAGCGTCGAGCGAGTCACGCTGCGTACGCCCGGCAATTGCGCAATCGCTTCGGCCTGATCTTGCGTCAAACGCATCGCCATGCCGTTGAAACCGTGCCGGTAATAATGAAACGGTGTCGCGCCGGCTTTGACCTGGCTGCGTATCGTGTTGATGGTTTTTGCTTGTTGGCTGCCGAGGTAACTGGCGTACTGTTTGGCGGCGCCGGATTTCAGATTGAGCTTGCCCGGTTGACTGCCGTTCTTGCTGCTGACGACCGCAGCGTATCCACTGATGCCGCCCTTGTAACTCGCCACCGGTGCATCGCTGAGCTGAATGATCCAGCTGTGCTCACCGCCACCGAGTTTGCTGTCGCGGGTGAATGGCACTTTGCTGCTGCGCTCGGTACGGACGTTGGCGCGGTTCAGCACGGCGTCGCTGCCGTAACGGCGCTGCAATTGTTCGAGCAGCTTCTGCTGACGCTTCTGTTGTTGTTCGCTGCTCGGTGCTTTGTCGAGCCGCGGTGCGCTGAAGCGGCTCGGTGCCGTCGGCGTGTCCGACCCAACCAGCCAGTCCAGCACACCGGCGCTGGCACTGGCGACATAGCCGGCCGCGGCGATGGCAAAGACGATTTGCCGTAGTTTCATTGTGATGTCCCCTTAGTGTTTATTTTTTCTGTACCGACGTGCCCGGGCCCAGCCAGGAGAACGGACCCGGGCGCGCACGGTGCAGGCCGACTTGTGCCGGCCGCCCAGCCTAGAAATTGCACAGCCGCGGTGCTGTCCGGGGTTGTCCGGAATCTGTACGGATTTGTAAGGGTCGTGGCGGCGTCGCGCTGGGCCCGTGCTAGGGTTGCCGTCGCGAAGAAGAGCGAAGACGACGAAGACCATGACGTGGATAACGGCGACCGCACGTAGCGGTGTGCTGGTGGTTTCGATAGCCGTGGCACTGTCCGTGCTCAGTGCGGCGCCAAGCCGGGCCGAAACCGATTGCGAGCCGGACTGTGCAACGGTCGGGGAATGGCAGTTTGGTGTTGCCGTGGGTTATGGCGAAGCGGCCAATCCGGTGGTCGATCACGACAATGTCGAGCTGGTGCTGCTGCCGCGGCTCAGCTATTACGGCGAACGCTTTTTTCTGGAAACCCGCAGCCTCGGCTACACCCTGATCGACGAGCCGACCTGGCGGCTGAATCTGCTGGCCTGGCCGAATCGCGATTACGGCTGGTTTCGCGATGGCGGCGCGGCCGGTGCCGGCCTGATCCCGCCGCTGGCGATACCGGTACCGACCACCGGTTACATCGGCGGTGATCCGCCGGAGCCGATCATCGGCACACTGGAGAAACGTCGGCTGACCTATTTGACCGGCATCGAAGCCAGTCATTTCACCGGTGATTACCAATTGCAGTGGCGACTCGGCAGCGATGTCAGCGCCGGCCATGATGGCTGGCAAAGTGAGCTGCAACTGAGTCGGCACTGGCACTGGCGTGATACGCGTGTGCAAGCCGATTTCGGTTTGCAGTACCGCAGCAGCAAGCTCAGTGATTACTACTATGGCGTGGCCAACGGTGAAGCGCTGGATCCGTTTTATCGTTATCGCCCATCTGGCAGTATCAGCCCCGGCTTCGGCGCCCAACTGCATCATCGCGTGAGTGAACAGATTGGCATTCTCGTGACGTTTGCCGGGCAAAAAGCCGCGGCCCCGATTGCCAACAGCCCGCTGATTGAAACGCGTTGGTGGCACATTGGTTTTGTCGGATTGACCTATGATTTTTGAGCCGGTGTGCGCCGGCACGGCTGGCTGGCGGATGGACCCGTGGCCGGTGCCATGGCGCACGGAACCGGTGTCAGCGCTGCCACACGGGGAATCCGCAGTGAAGAGTTGGGTCTGCCTGGCGATGCTCGGTATCGGTACTCTGCTGGTGACGCCGGTGCTGGCGGATGGCTGTGGTGTCGATGACCTCGCCGATGACGTCGATACAGATGCCGGCAATCGCGTTGATCAATGCGTTGAAACCGGTGAATGGCAGATCGCCGTTGCGTTCGGCGTCGGTTACGCCGCCAATCCGCTGGTCGACGGTGCGGATGTCTGGTTGCCGCTGCTGCCGCGGCTCAGCTATTACGGTGAGCGCGCGTTCTTCGATAACGGCACCTTCGGCTACACCCTCAGTGAATCGACGCAGCAGCGTTTGAATCTGCTGGCCCGACCGAATCTGGATTATTTTTTCTTTGCCGACAGCGGCAGTTTTTCGCAAGTCCTGACGCATCCTTTTTTCTATAGCTCGCCGGGCGAGCTCAGCGAACGCAAGCTGACCTATCTGGCCGGTCTGGAATACAGTTGGTTTCAGGGGGCGTGGCAGCTGCAAGCGAGTGTCGGCCACGACATCAGTGTCGGTCACGACGGCACTGAGGCCAGCTTGCAGGTCAATCACCATTGGCAGCACGGCGACAGCACTCTGCAAACCCGCTTTGGCTGGCTGTATCGCGATGCCAGACTCAGCCGCTACTACTACGGCATTAGCATTGAGGAAACCACCTGGTTCGAGCAGCTGTATCAGCCAGACGCCTCTTGGAGTCCAAGCTTCAGCCTGGCGGCCGAGCATCAACTGGGCGAGCACACCTCGCTGGTGTTGTTGCTCGCTGCGCAACGCGTCAGCAAAGAAATCGCGGATAGCCCGCTGTTGGATCGACGCCTGTTCGTCGCCAGCTTTGTCGGAGTCGCCTATGCTTTCTGAGCGTGCGATTCACCGCAAGCGGCGCTGGCTACCAGCCTGTCTGCTATCGATTGGCTGTGTGCTACAGCCGCTGTCTGCGAACGAGGCAGATCCGGTGCGGGCGACACTGGAGTTGTCACCACGCAGCTGCATCCCGCGCAGCGCTGATATTCCCTGCGTCGAGCGCCTGTTGGTGCGCTGGCGGCTGAATATCGCAATACCGATCTGCCTCTGGCTGCATGGTGGTAGCACGCCCTTGTTCTGTGTCGAGCAGCAGCACGGTGAGCGCGAGTTGCAGATGTCGGTGCGGCAGTCGTTGTTGTTCGAGCTGGCCAGTGAAGCGACCAGGGCGCCGCTGGCGCAGGCCGAACTGCTGGTGCTGACTGAGCCGGCAACAAACAAGCGCCGGCGTTATCAACATCCGTGGAGTGTATTTTGACTGCAGCGGCCACTCGCATCTTGTTGATTGAAGACGATGCCAAGCTGGCGCAGCTGGTCACTTCTTATTTGCTGCAACACGATTACGATCCGATCTGGATCAGCAGTGGCGCCGATCTGCTGAGCCGTTTGCGCCAGCAGGAGATCGCTCTGATCCTGCTCGACATCAATCTGCCGGGCAAAAATGGCTTTGAATTGTGCCGAACCATTCGTCAGGAGTTTCTCGGTCCGATCCTGATGCTGACGGCGCGCCGTGGCGAACTGGATCATGTCCAAGGTTTGGAGCTGGGCGCTGACGATTATCTGTGCAAACCGATCGAACCCTTGTTATTGCTAGCGCGCATACGGGCGCACCTGAATCGCCAACAGCGTTTGCAGAACCGGCTCGCACCAGCACCCAGTAGCAAGCAGCGGATATTCGGACAACTCAGCATCAACACGGCGACCCGACAGGTCAGTGTGCAACAGCGCACTGTGCACTTGACCAATGGCGAGTACGAATTGCTGATGTTGCTGGTCAATCACGCCGGTGAGCTGGTGACCCGTGAGCGACTCTATGATGAATTGCTGAATCGTCCTTACGGCGGTGTTGACCGTGCCATCGATGGCCGGGTCAGCCAGCTGCGACGTAAACTGGGCGACAACCCCGATGATCCGACCAAGATTCTGACGATCTGGGGCGCTGGTTATATGTTTGTTCCGGATGCCTGGCAGTGATCGCGCGTTGCTGCCAGAGTGAAATGCGGCAATGAAAGCGCTGTTCTTGCGGCTGTACCTGATCCTGTTTCTGTCGCTGGTGCTCAGCGCCATCGGGCTCGATTTTCTGTACGCGCAATCACGCCAGCGCGAGCCTGTCATCGATGCTACGCAATGGCTCTGGCAAGCCCAACATCCCGACAACGCCGCAACGCTTTCCGCCGCGACACCTGCAGCGGTTGCAAACAACGCGTCTGCGGCAGCCGGTCACTGGTTGCCGATCGAGGCGCTGCACTGGCCGGCTACGCTTCAGCAACAACTGCTGCAACAGCGCAGCCTGCAATGGCAAGACGCGGATGGCAACAGCTATTTCTACGGACTCAGTAGTGATGGCACACAGGTGTACGTGCTGGCCATGCCGGAATCGGCCAGTGATGATCGGCATTGGTATTGGCTATTTGCCTATTATGCGACGCTGGCGCTGGTGATTTTCTTCTGGTTGCGGCCGCTGGTGCGCGACATCGACAAGCTGCGTCATGCCGTACAGGCGCTGGATTTACCAACTACCGAGTTGACGATTCCCGTACAGCAGCGCAGTGCCTTGACACCGGTCGCGCACGCCCTGCGTGATCTGCGCCAGCACACAGTCGAACTGATGGCTCTGCAACGCGATATCGCCGATGCCGTGTCCCACGATATCCGCACGCCGCTGGCACGCATCCGGTTTGCGCTGGCGATGCTGCCGGCCGATGCCGACCATCAACTGATCAACAGCATTCAGGCCGATCTCAGCGAAATCGATCAGCTGGTAAACGAGCTGCTGCGCTACGCCGAGTTCGAACACCGGGTGCCGGTGCTGCAGAAGCAGCCCATCGCGCTGCGCGAGTTTGTCGAAGCGTTGGTGCAGCGGTATCAGCATCACCAGAACATCCGGATCACGGTCAACATCCCGGATGATGCGACGCTGCTGTTTGATCGTCACTGCTTGCAACGGTTGCTACAGAACCTGCTCGACAATGCCTTTCGTTATGCTGACAGCCAGATTGTCGTGCGCTGTCAACTGAAGGCCTCCGGCACTCAGCTCAGTGTCGAAGATGATGGCCCCGGCATCGCGGCACCGGTCGAGCACGACGTCAGCGCCGCCTTTGTTACCGGTGCGGAGCGTGCGGGATATGGTCTTGGCCTTGCCATCGTCAAGAAAATTGCGCTCTGGCATGGCGGCAATCTGGCGCTGGAGCGTTCATCGCTGCTCGGCGGTGCGTGTATTGTTGTGCACTTGCCGGGCAACTGACAGTTTGCTTCCGCGATAGCTTGCGGCAGCGCAAAACAGCAAACCCGCGATGTGACCAACCAGATGCGCTGGCGGATACGGTGGCCAGCTGATGTCGGTGAACAGGGCTTGCTGGCCCTGCCATTCCACCAAGATCTTTGCCAACGCCAGTAGTGCTAGCGCTGGCAACAGTCGCTGTCGGGTTTGCTGCCACCGTTGCCAGAGCACAACGATCAGCAAGCTGTTCAAAACGCCGGAAAAGCCACAGTAACGTTCGATACCGGCAAACGGGCCGAGTAGCCACACGTCAACAGCGATCACGCCGATGACAAGTGCCATGACGAATAGCTTGCGGTCGACCCGCTCAAGCAAGACTCCGAGCACCAGAAATGCGGCCAGATTCCAACGAAGGTGCTCGGTGTCAGCATGGACAACATGCCCGCTCAGCAGCCGCCAGAACTCGCCGTTCCCGAGCGCTGCTCGGTCAACGTAAAGCAAGGCATGATC
>CAMLNB010000031.1 GCA_946481205.1 uncultured Kangiella sp.
TGGCCGAGCAGGACATTCAGGCCTCGATGGCCTGGGCGACTGCGCTGAAAAATGCTGGTGTGCTGACGCAGGAAGAGCTGTCGCGCCTGCACGGCGCGCTGCGCCAACTGCTGCGTGTCGTTCATGATAATCCGGCCGAGATGCTCGGATCGGGTGCCGAAGACATTCATTCCTGGGTCGAATCCGAACTGGTCAAGCGCATCGGTGATCTGGGCAAGAAGCTGCACACCGGTCGCTCGCGTAATGATCAGGTCGCGACCGATCTGCGGCTGTGGGTCGAGAATGCGGTCGTCTTGCTGCTGTCCGAGCTGCGCATTGCCCAGCGCGGCTTGATCGCGCTGGCAGAACAGCATGTCGATACCATTTTCCCCGGCTACACCCATTTGCAACGGGCGCAACCGGTGCGGTTTGCCCATTGGTGCATGGCCTATGTCGAAATGTTCGATCGCGATGTCGAACGGCTCGAAGATGTCATTGAACATATGGACCAATGCCCGCTCGGTTCCGGCGCACTGGCTGGCACGGCCTATCCGATCAACCGGCATCAGCTGGCACGTAGCCTTGGCTTCGCCGGTCCGACCCGCAATTCGCTCGATGCCGTTTCGGATCGCGATTACGTGGTTGAACTGCTGTCGTCGCTGGCGCTAGTGATGACCCATCTGTCGCGCTTTGCCGAAGATCTGATTTTCTACAGCAGCGGCGAAGCCGGTTTTGTCGCGCTCGGTGACGATGTCAGCACTGGCTCGTCGCTGATGCCGCAGAAAAAGAACCCGGATGCGCTTGAACTGATTCGCGGCAAGTGTGGCCGTGTCTACGGCGCGCTGATCGGCATGCTGACCACGATGAAGGCGCTGCCGCTCGCCTACAACAAGGACATGCAGGAAGACAAAGAAGCGCTGTTCAATGCGGTCGATACCGTCAGCGTTTGCCTGAAAGTGACCGAGAAAGTATTGCTCGGTCTGAAGGTGAACGCCGAAGCGGCCAGGCTCGCGGCGCAGCGTGGTTACTCCAATGCAACCGAGCTCGCCGATTATCTGGTCCGCAAGAACGTGCCGTTCCGGGAAGCGCACCATATCGCCGGCCGCGCGGTGCTGCACGCCAGCGCCCAGAGCAAACCGCTGGAAGCGCTGACGCTCGATGAGCTGCAGGTGTTTCATCCGCTGATTGCCGGTGATGTGTACGCGTTTCTGTCGCTGGAAAGCTGTCTGGAGCAACGCAATGTCTTTGGCGCAGTAGCGAAAGCGCAGGTGCTTGAGGCGATTGCCACGGCCAAGAAACGCGTCAATGGCCAGCCGGACAGTGATGAGCTGATCGTCAGCGATGCCACCGTGCACGATGTGCCGGCCATTGTTGCGCTGATTAATCACTGGGCGAAGGAAGGCGAGAACCTGCCGCGCTCGCGAGCCGATATCGTCTCGCATGTGCAGGATTTCATTGTCGCCAAGAAAGACGGCATCGTGGTCGGTTGCGCGGCGCTGTACATTTACAACGAAGAGATCGCCGAGATCCGCAGCCTTGGTGTCTGGCCGCAATTCCAGGGCCTGGGCCAAGGCAAGGCGATGGTCGATTACCTGTGCGAACGGGCACGGCAACTCGGTTTGCGCAAAGTGTTGTCGCTGACTCGAGTGCCGAAATTCTTCGCCAAGCTCGGTTTTGTCATCGACCAACGCGATAACCTGCCGGACAAAGTGCTGAAGGATTGCCAGTTCTGTCCCAAGCTGCATGCCTGTGACGAAACAGCGATGATTTGGTACCCGGAACAGGCGGCGTAAGTCGGCAAGTTGGTTAAAGCGTAAACAGGGCCGCGGCAGATTTGCAGAAATCTCGCATCGGCCTCTTGCCGGGGCAGGGAGCCGATGGCAATATACGCGCCCTCAACGACAGGCGCATAGCTCAGCTGGTTAGAGCACCACCTTGACATGGTGGGGGTCGTTGGTTCGAGTCCAATTGCGCCTACCAATTAAACAAAAAGGTCGCTGAAAAGCGGCCTTTTTGTTTGCCCAAAATTCGTCGGGTGCTCAGTTCAGTGGCCGCCATTGCCGGCCGTCGGCCCAGCTGCAGCGCGCCGGCATGCCGTTCGGGCAATCCTGCAACATCCAGCCATAGTGCCATTCCAGCGGGTCAAAACGACCGCGGCGGACGCCATGTGGGGTCTGGATCTCGACCGCGACGTACTCCGGCGGATGCTTCTCGATCAGGCTGTGCCAATGCTGTACTGAGCTCATCTTGCAGTCCTCGCTGCGTGCAGTGGGTGGGCAGGATGCGACAGGGTGCCGCGTTATCCATGACGGCAGTGTAGGGCGCCCGGCGGCCCCGGGCTGTCGGGAGAGTTTGATAGCACGAGCGTCTACGGCGATGATGGCGCCATGCTCGTTTCTTGTTTCAGGAAGAATCTTTATGCAGCCCAGCCTGATCCATCCTGCCGCACGCCTGCGAACGCTGCTGGCCGAACCCGGTCTGCTTCGGATGCCCTGTTGCTTCGACGCCCTGTCGGCCAAGCTCATTCAGCAAGCCGGGTTTCCGCTGACCTTCATGAGTGGCTTTGCGGTCTCGGCGACCCGACTCGGTTTGCCGGATACCGGTCTGATTTCCTATGGCGAAATGGTCGAGCATGGCCGGCAGATTTGTCAGGCGGCATCGATACCGGTGATCGGCGATGGCGACACCGGTTACGGCAATGCGATGAATGTGCAGCGCACGGTGTTCGGTTACGCCGCCGCTGGCTTCGCCGGCATCATGATTGAAGATCAGTTGGCGCCGAAACGTTGCGGTCATACTCGCGGCAAAGACGTCATCGAACGCGATGCCGCATTGGCACGCTTGGCTGCGGCCATTGACGCCCGAGCACAGCTGCGTGCCGCCGGGCAGGATCTGATCATCATTGCTCGCACCGATGCGCGGGCAACCCGTGGCCTTGATGAAGCGATTGCCCGGGCGCAAGCATTTGCCGCGATGGGCGCCGACATTCTCTTTGTCGAGGCGCCGTGCAGCGAAACGGAATTGCAACAGGTGGCACAGCGGGTACCGGGCCATAAGATGGCCAATCTGGTCGAGCAGGGCGATACGCCACTGCTGTCACCGACGACGCTTCAGGCGATGGGGTTCAAGATCGCAGCCTATCCGTTGACCTTGCTGTCGGCATCGGTGCTGGCGATGCAACAGGCACTGCAAAGCCTGCACACCGAACAGCATCCGCAGCAGCTACTGGCTTTCACTCGCCTGCAGCAAATCATTGGTTTTGCCGATTACGATGCGACGCTGGCGCGTTTGCAGCGCTGACCCATTGTCGAGCTTCGCATGATGGTACCAACTGTGGGATTCGCGCTGGACAAAGCCACGCCAACCTGATCAAGATGGCAGTCAGAAAACGGTATTCGCAAGAACGGCATTTGCAAGAGAGACGACCGTGACCGAACAACGACTGGCGCTGATAGGCGCGGAACTGGAAACGCGGCTGGCGACGGCGTGCAAGCCACTTGCCGAAACACTGCTCTGTTTTCGCAGTTGGGCTGAGTGTCTCGCCGCGATTGACGAGGTGAAACCGGCGGTGATCCTCGGCCTCTTGCCGAATGATGCCGCGTTGGAACAAGCGCTCCGGCAACGGCTGACTGAGCACCGTATGCCGGCGTTGATTCTGCTTGCCCACCATGAGCAGATGGATCGCGCCTTGCACCTGTTCCAGCTTGGCGCATTTGAATATCTGCCAGTGCAGGCAGATGTCGAGCAGATTGTTGCGACCGTGACGCGGGCATTGCAACGAGCGCAGACACCGGAACCTCCGGTCGTGTTATCACCGGATGCGGCTGGGCCATTCATTGGTGAGTCGTACGCCATGCGCGAACTGCAGCGCGCCTTGCAGCAGTTGGGCAAAGTTCGGGTGCCGGTGCTCGTGCGCGGTGAGTCGGGTACCGGTAAACAATTGTTTGCCCGCTTGCTCCACGAGCAAAACGCTAGCGGCCCGTTTATCGTCGTCAATGTAGGTGCTCTGGCGCGCTTCTCGCTCGATACCGAATTGTTTGGTCTGGAGCGTATGCAAGCGGGACGCAGCGAAGTGCTGCGCATCGGCCGCGTCGAAGAGGCCAACGGCGGCACCTTGTTTCTGGATGAGGTGGCCGACTTGCCACTCGATGTGCAGCTGCGGCTGGCACAGTTGCTCAGTGATGGTCAGTTTCATCGCGTCGGCGGTTACGCCGCTTGTCAAAGCTCGGTGCGGATTATCGCCTCCACCCGACATTCGCTGGAAACGCTGGTTCGCAATGGCCAGTTCGAACCGGATCTCTATCACCGCCTGACGGTTGTGCAAGTGCAGCTGCCGCGCTTGCAGGACCGCCGCGACGATATTCCGCTCTTGGCCCAGCATTTTCTCGCCCAAGCTGCCGCTGAAACCGGTAGCGAGGTCAAACAGCTGTCGCCTGAGGTTTTACCGATCCTGCAGCAATTCGAATGGCCGGGCAATGTGCGGCAGTTGGAAAACCTCTGTCGCCGCCTGGCGGTGATGCTGCCGGAACCGGTGATCGAGCCGAATCATTTGCCGCTGGAAATGCGACCGGAGTTGCTGATTGCCAATGAGGCACGCAGCTGGGAGGAGGGCCTGAAATCCTGGGCTGAGCAGGCGCTGGCGTCTGGCCATCGCGATCTGCTGGATGTCGCACAACCGGTATTGGAGCGAATCCTGTTGCAAGCGGCGTTGAAGCACACCGGTGGCTTGAAGCAGGAAGCCGCTTTGCTGCTTGGTTGGGGCCGCAATACATTGACCCGCAAGCTGCGTGAGCTGGCGATTGAAACCGATGAAGATGATGAAGCGGCCTGAACGACAACGAATGTCGATCAGGCCATTCTGACGCTAGCCAATTGTGGCTTTTTTCAATGACCGAATTTTTTCAATGACCAAAGTAGTGCTTCAGCATTCGCTCCGTTGACGCTGGCACATCCACCGTACCCGCTTGGCCTTGCCGGCGACCCGCAAAGTGGTTGCGCAAACGAGTGGCCAGGACTTTGCCGAGTTCCACGCCCCACTGATCAAAACTGTTGATGCCCCAGACAAAGCCTTGCACTGCCGTGCGGTGCTCGTACAACGCCAGCAACTGGCCGGTGGTGTAGGCATTCAGCTGATCCAGCAGCAGCACGTTTGACGGTCGGTTACCAGGGAAGACCTTGTGTGGAATCAGCGCGTCCGGCACCTTTTCGCTGCGCAATTCTTCCGCTGTTTTGCCGAGCGCCAGCGCGTCCGGCTGGGCGAAGAAGTTCGCCATCAGCTCATCATGCTGATCAATCTGCTCGCCACTGACTCGATTCGGTTGCTGCGAGCGACGGAAGCCGATGAAGTCAGCCGGGATCGTGCGGCCCTGATGGATCAATTGATAGAACGAGTGTTGGCCATTGGTGCCGGGTTCACCAAAACAGATTTCTCCGGCTTCCATCTCCAACGATGCGCCGAGTGCCGTGACCCGTTTGCCATTCGACTCCATGTCGACTTGCTGAATATGTGCCGCAAAGCGATGCAGCGCTTGGCTGTACGGCAAAATGGCGCGCACCGGTCGGCCGAGAAAGCTCGCATTCCAGATGCCAAACAGAGCCATCAGCACCGGCAGGTTTTGTGTCAGCGGTGCCTGCAACAAATGCCGATCAATGCTGCGGGCGCCGCGCAGAAAATCCTGCACTGCCGACCAACCGAAATGCAGTGCCAGCGGCAAGATGCCGACGGCCGAGCTGACGCTGTAACGGCCGCCGACCCAATCCCAGAAACCAAACGCATTGCTCGGGTCGATGCCAAACGTCTCGACTGCAGCAAGATTGGTTGATACCGCCACCATATGCTGACGCACCGCCGATTCGCCGAGGGCATCGGTCAACCAGCTGCGCATCGCGCGCGCGTTCAGCATGGTTTCGGCGGTCGTGAAGGTTTTCGAAATGACGATCACCAGCGTCTGCTCGGGGTCCAAGCCGTGCACGGCGCGGCGAAAATCCACTGGATCGATGTTGGCCAGGAAACGCAGCTTGCGTCCGGCTGCCGCTTCGGCACAGTGCGGCTCGGTGCGCAGCGCTTCCGCAACAAAGCTGGCGCCAAGGTAGCTGCCGCCGATACCGACCGCGACCACTTGTCGCAATGGCTTACCGGTGACACCGCGCCAATCGCCGCTGCGCACCTTGTCAACAAAGCTGCGGATTTGCTGTTGCACCGCGTGCACTTGCGGCACCACGTTGTCGCCTTCAAACAAGTAACGATCACTGCTATCGGCGCGCAACGCCATGTGCAGCACGGCGCGGCCCTCGCTGTGATTGATCAGCTCGCCGTTGGCCATGGCCTGCAGTTTTTCCGGCAACTTGGCGCTGTGAGCGAGATCGAGTAATAAATTGATGGTTTCGAGCGTGGCGTTCTGACGGCTGTAATCCAGCACAATGCCATCGTGTTCCGTGATCATCTGCAGGCTGCGATGGCTGTCCGCGAGCAATTGACGCAGATGCTGGTTCTGCAGGGTATCGGCATGGCTCTGCAACGCTTTCCAGGCAGTGCTTTGGTTGATCATGATGGGTGTTCTGACCTCAAAAATGGCGTGGCAAACCGTGCTGCCCCGAGATACCAGCGACACGGCATGTCATCGCTATGGTTTTTGCTTGCTGGGGTTTCGGCAATTCTATCGCAGGCTGGCAGCAGCAAGCGGCCTAAACTCAGCGTTGGCCTGCGGTACCGAGCTGTCGGCTCGCCCGTGCCAGCTCGGTCAACGCGCGCCAGTTACCGGCTTTCATTTCGGCTGCCGGTGTCAACCAGGAACCACCAACACAGGCCACATTCGGCAGACTCAAATACTGGCCAGCATTGCTGGTGCTGATGCCACCCGTTGGACAGAACCGGATCTGGCTGAACGGACCGTAGAACGACTTCAGCATTGCGGTACCACCGGCCGCTTCGGCCGGGAAGAATTTCAGCGTGTGCAAACCGTATTCCAGTGCAAGCTGAACTTCGCTGGCGGTGGCCGCGCCAGGCAGCAAGCTGATGTTGCTGCTGGCGCCAGCTTTCAGCAGCGATTTGGTCAAACCGGGGCTGATCGCAAACTGTGCACCGGCATCGGCGGCTTGTTTGAGTTGGTCCGCATTCAAGACGGTACCCGCACCGACAATGACGTCAGGCAGCGCCTTGCTGATTTCCCGCATTGCGGTCAACGCGGCATCGGTACGCAAGGTAATTTCCAGAACGGTAACACCGCCATCGCGCAAGGCTTCGGCCATCTGCACTGCGTATTTGGCATCGTCGATTACGATTACCGGCATCACCGGCCAGGCTTTGGCCAGAATTTCAGTGACGTTCATGCGTTTTCCTGTCAGTACAAAAGATAAGCGGCTCAGCAGCCGTTTTCAGAATAGCGGCGACGCACCACGCTCAGCTTCGCTGCTGTGCTGGCGGAACAGGCCAAACAATTCCCGGCCATAACCGCGCACCGTTTCCGGCGTGCGAACACTGGCTGTGCGTTGCTGCCATTCCGTGCTGCTGACCAAGGCCTCCAGCGTGTGCGTGTTGGCGTCCAGCCGAATCAGATCGCCATCGCGGATTTTTGCCAGCGGGCCGCCGGCGAGGCATTCCGGACTGACATGAATCGCTGCCGGAATTTTCCCGGAAGCACCGGACATGCGGCCGTCAGTCACCAGCGCAACGCGATAGCCTTTGTCTTGCAGCACGCCCAGCGGCGGCGTCAGTTTGTGCAGCTCCGGCATGCCATTGGCCTGCGGTCCTTGGAAGCGAACGACAACGACGACGTCGCGATTCAGCGCGCCAGATTTGAACGCAGCGTCCACCGCTTCCTGGCTATCGAACACCGCGGCCGGTGCTTCGATGACATGCCGATCGGCCGGCACCGCCGACGTTTTGATCACCGCCCGGCCGAGATTGCCTTGCAGCAATTGCAGGCCGCCGTTGCTGGAGAACGGCTCGCGATACGGGCGGACGATATTGCGATCGAGCGTTTCCGCTGTTGCGTCTTTCCAGACCAGTTTGCCGTCTTGCAGGAAGGGCTCGCGGGTGTAGTGACGTAAGCCTTCGCCCATCACCGTTTGCACGTCACCATGCAGCAAGCCTGCGTCGAGCAGTTCGCGAATGACAAAGGCAAGACCACCGGCAGCGTGGAAGTGATTGACGTCGGCTTCGCCGTTGGGATAAACCCGCGCCAGCAGCGGCACGACCGCCGAAAGATCGCTGAAATCATCCCAGTTGATCACAATGCCAGCGGCGCGCGCCATCGCCACCAAATGCAAGGTGTGATTGGTTGAGCCACCGGTTGCCAGCAAACCGACAATGGCGTTGACGAAGCTGCGTTCATCGAGCATGGCGCCGACGCCAATTGGTGTCGCGCCAAGCGAGGTGATCTGACAAATGCGTTCGCCTGCTGCAGCAGTCAATGCATCGCGCAAGGCGGTGCCGGGATTGATGAACGCACTGCCGGGCAGATGCAGGCCCATGATTTCCATCAGCATCTGGTTGCTGTTGGCGGTGCCGTAGAAGGTGCAAGTGCCGGCGCTGTGGTAGGCGCGTGCTTCCGACTCCAGCAATTCTTCGCGACCGACTTTGCCTTCAGCATAGAGCTGACGCACCTTGGCTTTTTCTTTGTTGGAAATGCCGGTGGTCATCGGTCCGGCTGGCACCAGAATGCAGGGCAGGTGGCCGAATTGCAGCGCGCCCATCACCAGGCCCGGCACGATCTTGTCGCAGACGCCGAGCAGCAACATGCCATCGAACATCGCGTGGCTCATCGCGACGGCCGTGCTCATGGCAATGACATCGCGTGAAAACAGCGACAGCTCCATGCCCGGTGTGCCTTGGGTGACGCCATCGCACATCGCCGGCACGCCACCAGCGAACTGGGCAATGCCACCGGCACTGCGCACCGCGCTTTTCAGGATGGCGGGATAGCTCTCGAACGGCTGATGCGCCGACAGCATGTCGTTGTAGGCCGAGACGATGGCGATATCCGGCGTGGTGGCGCCGGCGCGCAACAGCAGCTTCTCCGCTGGTACCGAGGCGGCGAAGCCGTGGGCGAGGTTGGCGCACGCGTGGCGGCTGCGGATCGGTTGGCGGGCGTAGCTGTCGCGGACGTGGCTCAGGTAGTCCGCCCGGCTGCTGGCAGAGCGGGCGCGGATACGGTCGGTGACCTGAGTTAGACGTTCGTTCAAATTAGCCATGCATCTCTCCAAATTGGGGCAGACGGTGATCGCGCCGCTACTGTCGTCATGCATCATGATGGTGCGTGACGGTATCAACGGGTGACGTTGCACCAAGACCGCTATTTTTCCGGATTCTGCCTGCGCTTCTGCCGAATTGCTACCCGTGCGTTGGAATATCTTGGTGGCTCAGCTTGCCAGTGACAGGACATTCCGGCAAAGTTGCGGCACCAACAAATTCACAGCTTTGCACTGTTAGAGTGCGTGGTGCCTATGCAAACACATGTACCCGAGTTCGATATGGTGATTTTCGGCGGGACCGGCGACCTTGCCATGCGCAAGCTGCTGCCTGCTTTGTACCACCGCCATTGCGCCGGGGTCTTGCCCGAAAGTGGCCGCATCATCGCTACCGCTCGCAACAGCTATTCGCGCGACGAGTACCTGGCCTTGGTTGAACGCCAAATTGATGCGTTTATCCCTGCGGGCGAACGCAGTGGCCCGGAGTGGTCGGCGTTTTTGAAACGACTGGATTATGTCGCCGTCGACGCCAGCGAAGCCGGCGGTTTTGCCCGGCTGGCAGAAAGCCTCGGCAACCAGGCTGAGCGGGTTCGGGTGTTTTATCTGGCGACCGCGCCGACGCTGTTTGGCCCGATTTGCGATCACCTGAACCAGAGCAAGCTGGTCAATAGCCACAGCCGGGTCGTGCTGGAAAAGCCGCTCGGCCATGATCTGCTTTCGTCGCGCGCGATCAACGAGCAAGTCGGCCGCTACTTCGACGAGCGGCAGATTTTTCGCATCGATCATTACCTCGGCAAAGAGACGGTGCAGAACCTGTTGGTGCTGCGTTTTGGCAACACCATTTTTGAATCGCTGTGGAACCAGAAATACATCGACCATATCCAGATCTCGGTTGCCGAATCGATCGGTGTGGAAAGCCGTGCCGGTTTCTATGACAAGGCCGGCGCGCTGCGCGACATGGTGCAGAACCACCTGCTGCAATTGCTCTGCTTTGTCGCGATGGAGCCGCCAGCCGATTTGGATGCCGACTCGGTCCGTGATGAAAAACTGAAAGTGCTGCGCTCACTGAAGCCGCTGGTGCCGCAGGATGTGCGTGACAATGTCATTCGCGGCCAGTACAGCGCCGGCGCGATCAACGGCGTTGCGGTGCCGGGGTACCGGCACGAGAGCGGCGTGGCGAGTAACAGCCAGACCGAAACCTTCGTCGCGCTGAAAGCCGAAATCGAGAACTGGCGCTGGGGCAAGGTGCCGTTCTATCTGCGAACCGGCAAACGGTTGGCGACGCGCGTGTCGGAAATCGTGGTGCAATTCAAAGCCGTGCCGCATTCGATTTTTGATACCCAGGGCCGCGGTCTGTTGCCGAACAAATTGATCATCCGTATCCAGCCGGAAGAAGACATCACCTTGACGCTGTGCGGCAAAGAACCGGGTTCGGGCGTGCATGTCCGCGATGTCAGCCTGAGCTTGGCGACAGCCAGCCAAGGCTCGGTACCGGATGCCTATGAACGCTTGTTGGTGGATTCGATTGTGGGTCGGCAAACGCTGTTCATGCGCCGTGATGAATTGGATGCGGCCTGGCAGTGGGTGATGCCGATTCTGGATTGCTGGGCCGGTGATGCCGGCAAAGTCGAGCCGTATCTGGCGGGCTCCTGGGGCCCGACCGGCGCGATGATGCTGATGGCGCGCGATGGCCGTGAATGGCATCCGAACGACAGCGAATCATGAACCCGCTGCTGCATGAGTTCACCAGTGGCGTCAATGCGGCGTTGGTTGATGCCGCAGCGGAGCAAATCGCCGAACAGATCGAGCGCGCCATTGCCCAGCGCGGTGAAGCCTTCATTGCGGTGTCCGGTGGCAAATCGCCGGAAGCGCTGTTCGAGCGGCTGGCGGGATTTTTGCTGCCATGGCGCCGCGTTCACATCACGCTGGTCGACGAACGCTTTGTGCCGCCCACTCATCCAGACAGCAACGAGAGCTTGGTGCGCCGTTGCTTGTTGAAGGGCCGCGCTGCCGATGCGCAATTTGTGCCTCTGTATCACGCCGACGTCAGCATCGAGAAAGCTGCCGATCTTGCCGAGCAACAGTTGCGGCAATGGTCGCTGCCGTTTGATGTCGTGCTGCTGGGGATGGGCGATGATGGCCACACCGCCTCGTGGTTTCCGGATGCGCCGGAGCTGCCGGCGTTGCTCGACAGCCAGAATAATCGTTTGGTGGCCGTTGCTCATCCACAGCGCGCTCCGCACCCACGCTTGACCTTGACGCGCGCTGCCGTCCTGAACAGCCGTTTGATCCAATTACTGATTCCAGGTGACAACAAACGGCCGGTGTTTCAACAAGCCAAGACCGAAGCCGAACCGTTGCTGGCTTTACCGGTGCGGGCCGTGCTGCATCAGTCCAAAGTGCCGGTCCATGCATACCGCAGCTGAGTGAGAATTGATTATGGCATTTGCCTTGTTGACCGGATGTGATCTGGTTGCTGACATTGGTGGTACCAACGCCCGGTTCGCCATTCATCATCTCGGCGAGTTTGTGCGCGAGCAGGTCTTGCCCTGCAAGGATTTCGCCCGTTTCGCCGATGCCTATCGGCATTATTGCGACAGCCAGAATGTGCAACCGGCCCGGGCGGCGATTGCCATTGCCAACCCGGTGCTGGGTGATCGCATTCAGATGACCAATCACCATTGGTCGTTCTCGATCTCGGAAACCCGTGGCGAACTTGGCCTGACCGTGTTCAACGTAATCAACGATTTTGAAGCGCTGGCGCTGAGCCTGCCATTTTTGCCTGCTGCGGATCTGAAGCAATTGGGAGGCAATAAGCCGATTGCTGGTGCGGTGAAGGCGGTGATTGGTCCGGGTACCGGTTTGGGCGTCGCCAGCCTGGCGAACCATCACGGTCATTGGCTGGCGTTACCGGCGGAAGGCGGTCATGTCAGCTATGCCGCGCGCAGCGCGCGGGAATGGGCGATGGTGGAAGTGCTGGCACCAAAATTCGATGGTCATGTCTCGGCTGAGCGTTTGATCTCCGGACCGGGTTTGGCTCTGATGCATCAGGCGCTGGCGCAGATCGATGGTGTCGCGGTCGATGCCCTTACACCCGCCGATATCACCAAGCTGGCGCTCGCGAACACCGATGCGCGTTGTCGCGAAGTGCTGGAGCTGTTTTGCGCTGCGCTGGGCAATGTCGCCGGCAATCTGGCGTTGACGGTCGGTGCACGCGGCGGCGTCTACATCGGTGGTGGCATTGTGCCGAAACTCGGCGCCTTCTTTCATGAGTCGGGCTTTCGCGCCGCGTTTGAAGACAAAGGCCGCTTCGATCATTACCTCGATCCCATTCCGGTCTATGTGATCCATTCCGCCTATCCGGCTTTTGTCGGTGCGGTGCGTAGCTGGTCGGTTTGACAGCGCCGCGCGATTTTCGCCGTGCTTTTCTCTTGATGCGATGCCGACGATGACTGCTTCTTTCTCACAAGCCGAGCTCACTGCTCGGCTTGATCATTATTTCACTCAGGTGGACCGCTTGCTGTTGCAGCGGCAGAATCCATTATCCGGATTGTTTCCGGCCAGCACCGCAGTGACCGTGCACGGTGATTACACCGATGCCTGGGTCCGCGACAATGTCTACAGCATCCAGGCGGTCTGGGGCTTGGCGCTGGCATATCGCAAGGCAGGTGTCGACAACACGCGCGCTTATCTGCTCGAACAGAGTGTGGCCAAGCTGATGCGTGGCCTGCTGCTGGCGATGATGCGTCAGGCCGGTAAAGTCGAACGATTCAAGCAGACGCAAGATCCACTCGACGCCCTGCATGCCAAGTACAGCACCCACAGCGGTGAAGTGGTGGTGGCTGATGACAAGTGGGGTCATCTGCAACTGGATGCTACCTCCATTTACTTGCTGATGCTGGCGCAAATGACCCGTTCGGGTTTGCGCATCATCTTCAATTTTGATGAAGTCGCCTTTGTCCAGAATCTGGTTCATTACATCAGCCGCGCCTACCGCACGCCGGATTACGGCATCTGGGAACGAGGCAACAAGATCAACAATGGGCGACCAGAGATCAACGCCAGCTCGGTTGGCATGGCGAAAGCGGCGCTCGAGGCGATGTCTGGCCTGAATGTTTTCGGTGCCGACGGCGATGCCCGATCGACCATTCACGTCGTCGCTGATGAAGTTGCCCGATCGCTGGCGACCTTGCAGGCGTTATTGCCGCGCGAATCCTTGTCCAAGGAGGTCGATGCGGCGTTGTTGTCGATCATTGGTTATCCGGCGTTTGCGGTCGAGGATGAGGCGCTTGCTCTGCGTACGCGTGAGCAGGTCATTGCGAAACTGGCAGGGCCTTATGGCTTGAAGCGCTTTCTGCTCGATGGCCATCAAACCGTTATCGAAGATCACAGCCGGTTGCATTACGAAGACGATGAGCTGAAAAGCTTTGCCAATATTGAATCGGAATGGCCGTTGTTTTACTGCTATCTGTTGCTCGATGCGCTGTTCCGCGCCGATAGCGCGAGGGCCATGCAGTACTGTGACAAACTGAAGTCACTGGCCATCGTCAAGGACGGCTTCGCGCTGCTGCCTGAACTTTATTACGTGCCGGAGTCGGCATTGGCTGCCGAACGGGCAGCGCCGGGCACGCAGCCGCGTGTGGCCAACCACAATCTGCCGCTGGTCTGGGCGCAGAGCTTGTTTCTGCTTGGGCAATTGCTGTTGGACGGCTTGCTGGATTGCGCGGATATCGACCCGTTGCTGCGCCACCGAAAGCGTACGCGTCCAATGCCGGTGGTGCAGATCGCGATCATTGCCGAGTCCACTGAGGCCAAAGCGCAACTGGCAGCCGCTGGCATTCCGGCGCAACAGATGACCGATGTGCCGGCCGTCCGGTTTGGCGAGGCGGACGATCTGTCGCGTGTGCTGCAGCAACTGGGTCGGAACGAAAAGCTGCAGCTGTCGGGGCGGCCCTATCGACGACTGCGTTCGTTGGCGACGGCGCAGGCCTATCAGATTGATGGTCGTGTGCATCTGTTCTTTGGGCAATTCCAGCATCCTCACAATTTCTATCTGACGCTGGACGCCGGCCTGTTGCGAGCGCAGTTGGCGGCAGAGCTGGCGTATGTGGCGCGGCATTGGGACCAAACCGGCGATCCGATTTTGTTGCTGAAAATCCCGGCCAGCGCGTTAAGGGATAGCAATGCCAGTGCGGTGATCGCGTTGTTGCAGATGCTGCAATCCGGTCAGTTTGCATCAGGCCAGTTTGCATCAGGACAGGGGACTGTTGTCCCAACCCGGCTCAGTACGGTGACGGCGTTGCTGAACACCATAACGCCCGTTGAGTTGGCCATCGACGCACCGATTGTGCTGAGCCATATCGTCACTCCCGAGAACGACCTTGTATCGGAGTCGCGTGCAATCGATGCGGAATGGCCGGCGCCGATACTGGAGCCCGAGCCGCTCGAACAGTGGCAACAGCGCTTGCGTAGCAGTTCGTCATTGCCCGAGCAGCTGCGACTATTGCAGGCTATGGCACATCACCACGATTCGGAGCAAAACAGCGGTTTGGAGCAAGACAGTGGTTTGGGGCGCGACAATGGTTTGGGTGAAGGCCAAGTCATTACCGTTCGCACCGCATTGCAACAGTGCTATGCCAAAGCAGCGACTGCCAGACATTGGGCTGCACTGCGTTTGGCGGCGGGTCTGCTGAACAGCATGCATGCCGGACTGGACGATGCGGTGGCCGAGCTGATTGCACGGCAGCGGCAGCTTGTGTTTGGCCGCGCCATCACCAGTTATGTCTCGGTGACAACGCCGCTTGCCAACGACCAGATCCACGCCTTGTTGCGCCAGTACAGCGGCCATGATCCACGCGAATGCCTGCTGAATCAGGAGATCCTGATTTATCTGGCCATGCTCGTGCGAGCCAATCCGGATCTGCTGCAAGGCATGTTGTCGATACGCACCAGCTATCTGCTGCTGTTGATGATCAGCCAACTGGCGGTAGCGCAGGCGATCACGCAAGACGATGCTTTCGAGCAGTTGTGCAGTTTGCCGCCGCACCAGTTACTCGAACGTTTGCGGCAAGTGTTGGAGCACTATCAGGACTCGCTGGACACCTTGCTGCGCAGTGAGCGCCTGCATTATCAGACCTCGAGTGAGGGCGTGGTGTCCGTTGAGTTTGCCGCGGAAAACAATCCGGTTCGGCAATCCACCGATGCCGATTGGCGGCAATGGCGGTTGCGCGCCGGGACGATTGGCCGGCATCCGGAAGCGTTCCCTACCGACATCTGGCACTTGCTGCAGCAGTGCCCCGGCATTGTGCTGGGCGATCGGTATGACAAGCACAATTTGCTGGATGCCAAGGCTGTGCATGATGCAACCACGCCGGGGGAGCCGGCATTCGCCCTGCAACTGGAGCGCTTGCTCAATGCCTTGCCGGATCCGATCTACCGCCAGCTGACGGTCGAAGCCTTGTCGGCACTGCTGGCATTCTTTCGTGCCAACCCGAAACTGCATTTGGATGAACGCATCGTGTTGGATGCGCTGCTGAGCTATGCCGTCAAGGATGAGTGGCTTACCCAGCACCCTGCTGATCGCGAACGTTACAACGCCGTCAGACAGGATGCTTGGTTGGCATTTTCCTTGATGCCACCGCATGCCGTGGCCAATGCCGTGGTTCGAGCGTTTTGTGATTTGTTGGAAGAAGGGCAACAGCCGGTTGTGGCGCAGCCTTGAGCCTCCGGTTAAAAAACAGCAAGCGATTTACCGCGTGAACTCGCCGGGAGTGTTGGTGACATGAGTGAAGTAGCGTTTCCCATGCCGAAGCGTGCGTTTGGCAATGCCGGCTTCGAGGTATCTGTGCTGGGCTTTGGTGCGCAGTGGGTTGGTGAGCCGAGCCTTGCTGAGCGTGAGGTGGCCAATGTTATCGCCGCTGCGCTGGATGCTGGCATTACGTTGTTCGATACCGCGCGACTCTATTTTGAATCCGAGCGTCGGTTGGGCCAATTACTGAAGCCCGTGCGGCAGCAGCTGATTCTTTCAACCAAAGTCGGCTACGACATTCCGGGGGTTGATGACTGGACACCGGCCGCGGTCAGCCTTGGTATTGACGCAGCCCTCAGTAAGCTGCAGACCGATTACTTGGACATCGTTCATTTGCATTCGTGCGGCAAGATTTTTCTTGAGCGCGGTGAAGTGATTGACGCGCTGGAGCAGGCCAAGCAGCAGGGCAAGGTGCGCGCGATTGCTTACTCCGGTGAGAATGACGCACTGGCGTATGCGATACATTGCGGCCGTTTTGACAGTGTGCAGTGCTCGGTCAACCTGATTGATCAGTATGCGCTGCACAATTTGTTGGCTGCAGCAGAAGCGCAGGGCATGGGCGTAATCGCCAAACGTTGCCTGGCCAATGCGATCTGGACTTATCCGACCCTGCCGGTGCGCGACGACCTGGCCGAATACTGGCCGCGTTGGCAAGCCATTCGCGATATGCCGGTGTTGGCCGAATTTGCGCCGGATGAGCTGGCGTTTCGTTTCGCCGCATTTGCCCCGCATGTCAGCAGCGCCATTATCGGCACCACTCGCGTCAGCAGCTTGCAGCGCAATCTGGAGCTGCTGAAAAAAGGGCCATTGCCTGAAGCGGCGCGGCAGCAAGTCGAGCATTATTTTGCGCGTCTTGGCCATGCATGGCCGGGCCGTGTGTGAGATGGATTTTGCTGCGGCTTGAATACGGGAGCGTAATTACCGATGTCTGAAATCGCGCTGGAAGTAGGTCGGCCCTGGCCACTCGGTGCCAGCTGGGAAGGCGCTGGTGTCAATTTCGCGCTGTTCTCCGAGCATGCTGAAGCGGTCGAGTTGTGTCTGTTCGATGCGCTCGGCCATCGGGAAACGGCGCGCATTCCCGTGCGCAATCGCACCGGCCGAATCTGGCATTGCTTTCTGCCCAGTGCGCGGCCTGGCACCGTTTACGCCTACCGCGTTCATGGCCCGTATGCGCCACGCGAAGGCCATCGTTTCAATCCCAACAAACTGCTGCTCGATCCGTATGCCAAAGCGCTGGTCGGCGACGTCGAGTGGCAGGAGTCCCTCTTTGGTTTTCGCCACGGCGGGCGGCAGGAATGGCGTGCCGATGTTCACGACAGCCAGGCCGCGATGGCGAAATGCGTGGTCATCGATCCCACGTTCAACTGGGATAATGATCGGCGCGCCAATGTGCCGATGTCCGACACCATCATCTACGAGCTGCATGTCAAAGGTTTTACCCAGCTCAATCCGCTGGTGCCGCCGGAGTGGCGCGGCAAGTATCTCGGCTTGACGGTGCCGGCCGTGATTGACTATCTGAAGTCGCTGGGTGTCACCACGATCGAGTTGCTGCCTTGTCAGAGTTTTCTGTCCGAGCACATGTTGTTCGAGCGAGGCTTGAGCAACTATTGGGGCTACAACCCGCTGGCGTTTTTTGCGCCGGAACGGCGTTACGCCGTCAAAGATGCGACAGTCGAATTCAAGACCATGGTCAAGAAACTGCATGCCGCCGGCATTGAAGTGGTCATGGACATTGTGTTCAACCACAGCGCTGAAGGCAGCGAACTTGGCCCACACTTGAGTTTTCGCGGCATCGACAACAAGGTTTATTACCAGCTCGATCCGGACGACGCCCGCCAGTACCGCAATTTCTCCGGTTGCGGCAACACACTCAATGCCGAGCATCCACAGGTGCTGAAGCTGATGATGGATTGCCTGCGCTACTGGGCCAGCGAGATGCATGTCGATGGCTTTCGTTTCGATTTGGCGTCGAGCCTGGCTCGTCGCGACGGCCATTTCGATGCCAGCGGTTCGTTCTTCAATATCATTCATCAAGATCCGGTGTTGTCGCACTTGAAGCTGATGGCCGAGCCCTGGGATTTCGAGCCAAACGGTTATCAGCTCGGTGGCTTTCCCGGTGGCTGGTCGGAATGGAACGACAAGTATCGCGACACAATGCGCGCGTTCTGGCGCGGCGAGGGCGGCCAGTTGAGCCGGTTCGCTGAGCGACTGGCCGGCTCGGCCGATATTTTCGCCAACAAGAATCGTGAGCCTTCGGCGTCGATCAATTTCATTACCGCTCATGATGGTTTCACACTGCATGATCTGGTCAGTTACCAGAGCAAGCACAACGAGGCCAATCTGGAGCAGAACCAGGATGGTGCCGAGCACAACCACAGCTGGAACTGCGGTGAAGAAGGCGAGACCGATGACCCGGCCGTCAATGCCATGCGCGATCAGCAAAAACGCAATTTGCTGACGACCTTGTTGTCGTCACAGGGTGTACCGCTACTGCTGGCCGGTGATGAGTACGGCCGCAGTCAGGGCGGCAATAACAACGCTTACTGCCAGGACAACGAGACCAGCTGGCTGCGTTGGAACTGGGGCCCACGCGAGCGCGAGTTACACGCCTTTGTTCGCCGACTGATCGCGCTGCGGCGCAACCAGCCCGTGTTTCGCCGGCGAGCCTTTCTTGATGGCATCCCGCAGGCCGATGAGCAGCGCGATATCAGTTGGTTGCGTGCCGATGGCGCCCGAATGACCGATGCCGATTGGCAGCGCTGGGCCGGTCGTTCGCTGGGGGTCTTGTTGAACGGTCGCTACAGCAGTCAGCGTGATGCGCAGGGACGGGAAGTGGTGGGCGATCACCTGCTGCTGCTGATCAACAGTCATCACGACGCGCTGGATTTTCAGCTGCCTGCACCACCCGATGGTGCGCTCTGGGAGTTGCAAATCGACACGGCCGAAACCCAGGCCAGCGGCTTGCCGATCTATTTCGGCGCGAACGATCAGTACCCCTTGCGTGGCCGGGCCATCGCGGTACTGATGGAACGTGTGGTACAGCGCGACCGCAGCCGGTTGACGTGACGCCGGCGAGTTCCTTTCTTGCACTGCAGCAGAGCGTTTTCGGCGTTGAATACGTATGTAAGCCGTATTTGTTGGCTGTTGTTCAGGCGTCAAACATGCGAAAAATGCACCGCAAAGAAGAGGTGCACGATCAGGCGGTAGCCTGAGTGAGCGCACAGCGACGATTCCGCCGCAGGCACAGATGGCCGGTGTGCGCATCGTCGAGTGCTTGCACCGGTGCGCTGCTGTTAAGGAATCGCCGTTACCATGTCGAATGCCAACGCGCTGACGCTGGACAGCCGTATTGCCGATTATTTTGTCGATGCCTGGGGGCAGCGCCGGCCAGTGGCGGCCACCACGCTCAACGCGTTGAACGCGGCGTTGAAAGCCATTCCTGCCAGTGCTGAAGCCACGGTGCTGGTGCACCGCGTCAATCGCGGCGCGGCAAACATTCCGGTGCCAAGCGGTGCTCAGCAGTGGTCGCTGCAGCTCGAAGGCCAGCATGAGACCCAACGCGGCAACTGCTCCGACTCGACGCTACAACTCACACTTCCGCTCGGTTATCACGACCTGATTTTCACCAGCGCCCATGGCGAGAAGCGACTGCGGCTGATCGGCGTGCCAGAGCAGTGCTATGTGCCGGCGGTGGTGGAGCAACAGCAAAAATGCTGGGGCATTGCCTTGCAGCTTTACACCTTGCGGTCAGCACGCAACTGGGGCGTGGGCGACTTCACTGATTTGATCAATTTGGCGCAGCGGGCCGCACCGCATGGTGTCGATGTGATCGGACTGAATCCGCTGCACGCGCTTTATCCCGCCAACCCGCTGCATATCAGCCCGTACAGCCCCAGTCACCGGGAATTTCTCAACTGGATTTACATTGACGTCGAAGCGGTTGACGAATTCGCCAGCTGCGCCGAAGCACAGCGGTTGATCCGTTCAAGCGATTTCCAACAGCGCAAAGCCGCGGCACGTGCGACCGAATCGGTCGATTACGGCGCGGTCGCCGCTTTGAAGCGGCCGGTGTTGGAGGCGATGTTCAAAACCTTTCTTGCCTCTGCCAGTGCTGCGCGGCGACAGGCTTTTGCCGACTATCTAACGGCTTCCGGTGAAGATCTGCAGCGGCAGGCCCTGTTTGATGCGCTGCAAGAATACTTCGCGACCGAGAAGGGGCTTTTGTCTGGCTGGCAACAATGGCCTGCCGATTATCAAACCCCGGACAGCGAGGCGTGTCTGCAGTTTGCCCGGCAGCGGGCGGAACGTCTGCAGTTCTTCAGCTGGCTGCAATGGCTGGCTGAAAGTCAACTGGAAGACGTGCAGCAGATCTGCCAAAAGCTCGGCATGAAGATTGGGCTTTACCGCGATTTGGCGGTTGGCGCCGATCGCGGCGGCAGCGAGATCTGGAGCTCGCCGGAACAGTTCTGTCAGGACATTTCGGTTGGCGCACCACCTGATGCGGTCGCGGTGCAAGGACAGAATTGGGGCCTGCCGCCGTTCCATCCGGACGCAATGAAGAACGACGCCTACCAGCGCTTTGCCGCGCTGCTGCGTGCCAACATGCGCCATTGCGGCGCGCTGCGCATCGATCACGTCATGGCGATTTTCCGGCTCTGGTGGATACCACCGGGCGGCACCGGTTGTGATGGCGCTTATGTGCATTATCCGCTCTCGGATCTGGCCGGCATTGTGGCGCTGGAAAGCCAGCGCGAACGCTGCCTGATCATCGGTGAGGATTTGGGTACGGTGCCGGATGAAATCCGCAAAGTCATGCACGATACCCATATGCTGTCGTATCGCATCCTGATGTTCGAGCAGCATGCCAATGGCCTGAAAACGCCGGACGAATACCCGTCACTGGCGCTCGCGACGATCAGCACGCACGACATGCCGACACTGCCCGGCTTCTGGGAAAGCGAAGACATCAAGCTGCGTGATCGCATCGGGTTGTATGACACGCCCGAGCAGACTCAGCAGCAATACGCGCAGCGCCACGGCGACAAGCAGAAACTGCTGCAAGCGCTGAATCAGCAGGGCCTGTATCCAACACCACCCGCTGAGCTGCCGGCATTTGATGACCGAATCGTGGTTGGCGCGCACGTGTATCTGGCGCGCAGCAAGGCCGCGATCATGATGTGCCAGCCGGAAGACTGGTTCGGCGAACGCCATCAGGTGAATTTGCCCGGCACTAGCACCGAAAACCCGAACTGGCAGCGCAAACTGAATATCACCATCGAAGAGATGTTCGAGCGTCCGTTTGCCAAAGAGTTAGCAGCTGCCATTGGCGCGGCGCGGCGGAAGTAGGCGTAACTGCAGCTTGCGTAGCAAAGCGCACTTTGCCAATGGTAGCAACGGTTCATATTCATCAGCATTCGATTCTGCAACGGGATCGAATGTATGCGGCGAGAATAGCCTGCGCTATTTGTTCACCCTCGTTTTTTCGTAGGCGCTTTTTTTACGCGTTCC